>CAYXNH010000031.1:0-21569 GCA_964466135.1 uncultured Ardenticatenaceae bacterium
GGGGAAGGCGATGGCCGGCAGTCCGGTCAGGTTGCCCGGCATGGCAAAGCGCATCAGTTCCGTCACCACGCCCAGGTCCGACCAGCCGTCGCGGGCGCCGCCGCGCGGTATCTCCGGCGCGGTGACGGCCGTGGCCGGGGTCAGGATGACGTCCACCTGCCGGAAGGCGCGCCGGAAATGCTCGATGGCTCGCGTTCGCACCCGTTGGGCCTGCAGATAGTCGATTGAGGTCGTCGCCTTGCCCAAAGTCAGATTGACCCGCGTGGACGGGGCGAGTTCCGACCAGTGATCGGCGTGCAGGGCCATGTTGTTGGCCATCTCGGCCAGGATCGTCACCGCCTGGGCGATGCGTATCTCGTTTAATTCGGGTATCTCAATATCGTGGATAGTCGCGCCCATGTCGACCAGTTGGCGCACCGTCTGCCAGCAATCCTCGACGATGGCCGGATCGGCGTGTTCGAACCACGGCCGGAAGATGCCCAGACGCACTCCTTTCAGATCGGTGTCGGTCCAGCGGTTCAGGCTGACCGGCGGTTGGCGCAGCGATTGGGGATCGCGCTCGTCCGGCCCGGCGATGCAGGCGTAGACCAGAGCGACATCACCCACCGTCGCGCCGATGGGGCCGAGGTGGCCCATAGACCAGGTGAGGGGAGAGGCGCCATGCTCGCTAACGCGGCCGAAGGTCGCCTTCAGCCCCACCAGGCCGGTCAGGGCGGCCGGGATGCGGATGGAGCCGCCGCCGTCGGCCCCGATGGCGACCGGGCAGAACCCGGCGGCCACGGCCGCGGCCGAGCCGTTGGAGCTGCCGCCGGCGTGGCAATCGAGGTTGTAGGGGTTGCGAATCGTGCCGTAATGCTGGTTGAAGCCGTCGGGGTTGATGCCGATTTCGTGCATGTTGGTCTTGCCGATGAGCATCGCTCCGGCGGCGCGCAAGCGGGCCACGATGGTGGCGTCCTCTTTGGCCGGCTCCTTGCCCATGAAACTCGTGCCCACCGTGGTGCCGTAGGGCACCTGGTCGACCTCATCCTTCACCGCCACGGGCACGCCATCGAGCAGGCTCAGCGGCCGCCCGGCGGCCAGTCGCTCGGCCGAGGCGCGGGCCATCTTCATCAGGTCGTCGCGATCGGTGGCCCGGAAGGCGCGCAACGGCCGCTCGTCGTCGTCGCCGGCGGCGATGGCCGACAGGACCGCCTCGGCCACCGTCTCGGGATCAGCCGTCCCGTCCCGGTAGGCGCGGGCATAGTCGGCCGAGGAGGCATATGGCTCGCGGTTGGGCAAGTCGGCGATCCGCTCCTGCAGCTTGTTCCAGTCGACCGGCGTTGCGTCGCGCTGTGCGTCTGCCTCGTCCTGCGACGACGGGTAGAACGTGGGTGTGTCGGCGAACTGAAGCTGGCGCAGGTCGAGGACGCCGCCCTGCTTCAGCAGCTGGCCGAGGAGGAGGCCACGCGTCGCGCCGTTGTCGAGAAGGGAGGCGAAGAGCCGCAGGGCGCGGCCGTTGAGCTTGGGCAGATCGAGCGAGGAAAGATTGTAAGAGTCAGTCATCATGAGTCTCCGGGTGATTGATTCGCGAACCAAAGGTCGATCACAGTTTTTATTTCAGGTAATGATGGGCCGTCATTTCCGATAGTACCAGACCGCCACGGCCACGGCGATGATGCCGAGAACGGCCCAGTTGAACGGCCGCGGCACCAGCGCGGCGACGGCCAGCCCGCCGAACATGCCCAGGCCGATGCCCAGGAACGTCTCGACCAGGCGACGTTGCGCCCCGTCCAGCCGGTGGCCGCGCTCGAAGGTGCTCGCCGGGAGCGTCCAAATCGATAGCGAGAAGATGAAGAACAGCGAGCCGATCAGCACGGCCGTCAGCCCGCCGAACGACGGTTGAAGCCAGTACATGATGGCAATGCCGGCGCCGAGAAAGAGAAGCGTCAGGAGGACACGGATGGACATGGTGTTCGTCCGGGGTCACGCCGGCGGCAGATCGGATGACGCGCTCCCGTCGTCGTCTTTCTTGCGCGATTCAAGCAGTAGCCACGCGCCCACAAGCAATATGAATCCTCCATAGAACCCGATCATCACGCCCGCTCCCAATAAAAGCGCCGGGCCGATACCCCCGGTAAGTATCAGAGAGCCGACGATGGCCACGATCCCGGTCAGGACCAGCCCGCCAATAACAAAAATGAGACAGCTCGGCGCGCCAAACTGCGGCCCCTGCTTTCGCCGCAGATGCAGGATGTACTCAGCCAACCCGCCCACCAGGGCGACGGCGCCGCCGATAACCAGTCCGATGAGAAATATGGTGAAGTTACTGGTTCCAGCCATCCCGCTCGCTCCAGTCGGCCGGGCCGTTCGCGCTACATGGTCATGACGGCCAGGCTTTCATCATTGGCCAGGGCGCGGTCGTCATCCATATCGGTGTCGGCCAGCAGATTGATGGCCGAACGGCCGAAACGACGCGCCGCGGCTCGTGGCCGGCCGTCTCCTTCGTTGTCCAGCGACCATTGGGCTTGCTCCACCAGCAGGGCCAGAGACAGCGCCCGGCCAAGTGTCTGGGCGAAGCGCCGCGCCCCGGCCTCGGTGGCCGCGCGGTCGTCCTTCACCTCTTGCAGCCAGTGGATCGCCAAATGGATGACCTCGGCCGCCAGGCGAGCCTGCTCGACCAGCGCCGGGTCGCGGGTGTCGGCGACGATGCTCAGCACCTTCCGGTTGAGGGCGATCAGACCGCCCGGGTCGGAGGCGATGGCCCGCAGCGCGTCCAGCGACAGGACGTTGGTCGTGCCTTCCCAGATGGACAACACCTGACTGTCGCGCAGCAACAGCGGCAGTCCGGTGTCCTCGATGTAGCCCGCGCCACCATGGGCCTCCAGCACCTCGGAGGCCACGTCGACGGCCTGTCGGCCGGTGGTCAGCTTGGCGATGGAGGTGAGCAGGCGCAGCAGGTCGGTGTCCTCGGGGGTGATGTCGCCGGCTTCGTCGCGGCCGATCAACTCGACGAGGAAGAAGCTCAGGTGGAAAGCGGCCTCGGTTTCGGCCTGCAGGCGGGCCAGGGTGTCGATGTGGAGCGGCTTGTCGGACAGCAGCGCACCGAATGCCTCGCGGCGTCGGGCGTAATCGCGGGCCAGAGCCATCCCGCGGCGCATGAGGGACGCGGCCATGACGCTGTTCCAGGTGCGCGTCAGGTGCAGCATGGGAACGATGTTGCGCACGCCATTGGCCAGTTCCATCACCGGGTAGGCCGGCGTGCCCTCGAGCATCAGTTCGGCCGTGGGAACCTTGCGTGTGCCGAGCTTGTCCTTCAGCCGGTTGACGGCCAGATCGTTGAGCCGCCCGTTCTCGTCGCGCAGTTCCAGATAATACAGGGCCAGGCCGCGGCCGCCGGGGCTGTTGCCTTCCGGCCGGGCCAGCGTCAGCGCTATCTGGGAGGTGGTGGCGCTGGTGAACCATTTACGGCCAGACAGCCGCCAGGCGTCGTTCGTGTCGCGGCAGGCGATGGTCTCGCTGGTGCCGACGTCGGATCCGCCCGTGGCTTCGGTCATCCACTGGCCGCTGGTCCAGAAAGTGGCCGGGTCGCGGCTGGTCAGATGGGGCACGGCGCGCTCGATGAGGGGCCGGTTGCCGCTGAGCAGCAGGGTGCGGGCCGCGCCGTCGGTCATGGCCAGCGGGCAGGTGTAGATGTCGGTGGAGGGATTGAACAAGTAGGCGGTGGCAAACTGGAAGGGGCGGGCGTAACGACCGTAATCCCCCTCATAGGCCGCGGCGACCACGCCGAACTCGGCCGCCAGGCGCTCGGCCCGCTGCCAGACCGCGGTGACGTCGATGCGGTCGATGCGCTCCCCCCAGGGATCCCACTGGGTCAGCGTGGGAACGTTCAGCCGGTCGGCCAGCTGCAGGGCGTATAGCTCGCCGCCGGCCAATTCGCCCATCTCGCGCAAGGAGGGTTCGACCTCGGCCAGCATATCGGGCGGCAGGGTTCGCTTGAGATAGGAGCGCAAGACCCGGTCGTCGTCATACTGATTGCCCAATTGAGGGGCGGGCTGGTTGAACGGCTTGAATTTCATTTGATCCTCCACAGGCGCGAGCTTCCTGTCTCGCGCTATAACCAGGTCTCGATCTCGGTCGATGACAATCCGATTTCACGCAATATCTCGGCCGTATGCGCCCCGAGGGCTGCGCCGGTGTGGCGATAGCCGGCGGCCGTCCCGGAAAAACGCCAGGGGGAGGCGATTTGCCGCTGCGCGCCGCCACCCGCCTTGGGCACGTCAACCACCAGCCCCCGCGCGGCCGTCTGGGGATGGGCCAGCATCTCCGGCACGCTCAGCACCGGCTCCACGCACACGTCGAGCGGGGCGAAGACAGCCAGCCATTCGGCCAGCGGCCGGCCGGCGACCGCCAGACGAACCTCGGCCTTGACCCGCGCCTGCTCGCCCGCGTCGAGGCTTAGCCCCGGCGCGACGAGATCGGGCCTCTCGATGGCGGCGCAGAAGCCCTCCCAGAATTTAGGCTCCAGGCTGCCGATAGAGAGCCAGCGACGGTCGGCCGTCTCATATAAATCATACACGCGGCCGCCGTTCAGCGCCATGCTCTCCGGGGCGGGTATCTCTCCGGCGATGAGGGTGTGGCTGATGAGGTGGGCCTGCCAGGCGATCATCATGTCGAACATGCTGATGTCGATAAATTGGCCCCCTCCGCCGGCGGCGCGATGGATGACGGCCGCCAGCAGGCCGACCAGCGAGCCGAGCGCTCCGCCGCCGATGTCGGCGGGCTGGATGCCCAGCGGTGGTGGGCCGGTCTCGACCCGGCCGCTGTAGCTGAGCGCTCCGGAGAGGGCCAGATAGTTGTTGTCGTGCCCGGCCCTGTCGCGCAGGGGGCCGGTCTGGCCGTAGCCGGTGAGGGCGCAGTAGATGAGGGACGGGTTGACCAGTCGCAACGCCTCATATCCGATCCCCAGTCGATCCATGACCCCCGGGCGAAACTGCTCGATGATGATGTCGTAGCCGCCCTCGCCGACCAGTCGCCGGATGATGTCGGCCGCCTCGGGACGCTTCAGGTCAAGGGCCAGCGAGCGTTTGTTGCGGTTGAGCACGCCGTGCCAGGCCGATGTGTCGCCGTCATAGGGCGGCAGGAAGCGCACCATGTCGGGCCGGGTGGGGGATTCGACGCGCACGACGGCCGCGCCGAGGTCGGCCAGGGCCATCGTGGCGAAGGGGCCGGGCAGCAGGGCGGTGAAGTCGAGAACCTTGAGCGACGCGAGCGGGCCGGTCATGGGTTGTTCCTTAGGCCGGGTTATAACGGGCGATAGTGAGTGAGGCCATCCAGCTCTTCCTCGCGCACCATGCCGTCGGCCAGCAGCAAATCCAGGTAGCCGGTCAGCATCCACAGGCCGGCGATGCGGGCGCCCGGTGGCTGGTGGGCGTACATGATATCCAGCAGCTCGACGGTGGTAGACTGCCCCTGACGAATGAGGGCCAGACATTCGGCCTTGCGCATCTCGATGCGCTCGCGCTGCCGGGCGATCACCCGGCGATGATGACCGAACGGGCGGCCATGTCCGGGATAGACGGTGTCGATCTCCAGCGCGTCCAGCAGATCGAGCGAGCGCAGGAAGAGGGGCAGGGTCGGGGCGCGACGCTGTTGGCCCGGCGGCGGATGTTCGACGACCGGCGCGGGCACGGTGGCCAGCAACATATCGGCCGAGAGGAGCCGGCGTGTCTCGGGCTGGTAGAAGACGGTCTGCACGCTGGCGTGGCCGGGGGTGTGGATGATCCGCCAGCCCCGACCGCCCAACCGCAGCTCATCCCCCGCGCGGAAGGTGACGATGCGATCCTTGGGGACGGAGACGGCCATCTCCCGCAAGGCTTCGTTGCCCTTCACGATCTGCCCGCGCGCTTCGGGCGACAGACCCAGGCGGGGCAGGAAGTCGTCGCGATAGAACCTGGCCCGTTCTTCCCACATGCCGGAAGTCGCATGCAGCCAGGGCGCGCCGCCCTCGTAGATCCAGACGGTCGCGTCGCTCTCGTCGGTGATGCGGCGGGCCTGACCGAAGTGGTCGACGTGGGGGTGGGTGATGATGACGCGGGAGATGTCGCGCGGGGCGACGCCGTGTGCCGCCAGACCATCGACGAGCATTTCCCAGGAGTTTTCGGCCTTATCGCCCGTGTCGACCAGGACGATCTCGGGCTGGGTGAAGAGATAGGCGTTGACCGACCCCATGGACCAGCCGACCGGTAGTTCAATTCTGATAGGCTCCATAGGCCTATTATCCACAATTGTTGCAGATTGAAGAAGGATATCCGGTTATCGGGACCGATTTGAGGGTGATTACGAGCCTGTTGGGCGGTCGGCCAGGAGATCGATCAGCCCGTCGGGGTAGAGCGGGGGTGAGTCCGGCCCAAGTTCACTCAGCCGGAGCCACACGGCGCGAAAAGGTACACCATCGTCTTCCCGGCCGTTCAGCGACGGCCGCTCATAAAGCGAGCGGTCGGCAAACGCGCCATCATAGACCATGACGATCTCGTGCCCCAGTTGGCCGTCGTAGGTGAAGATGTTCTCGAGAGCGCCCAGGAATTGCAGATCAACCACGGCCGCGCCCAGTTCCTCGGCCAGCTCGCGCGCAATTGTCATCGCGCTGTACTCCCCCATCTCAATCGCCCCGCCCAGCGGCCGATAGAACGCCTGTTGTTTCAGCGGGTCGAACCCCTCGGCAACCAGGATGCGGCCGTCGTGCCGGAAAACGCAGATGGCGATGGGACGAATGGCATTGGGTTTCATGGGTGGACTCTCGTCAGTGGCCCCAGCGCCCGCCACAACGGGCCGTCCTGTCGGACGCCGCGCCGGTCGAGGTCGCTGGAGGCCAGGATTACGCCGTCGCGGCAACGCGCCGTCAGCCCGCGCACGATGCGCGTCAACAGTTCGTTGCGCACGGCAAACTCCTCTTCGATGCTCCACGGCAACTCCGGCGAGCGGCTCTGGGCCAGCACGAAGGCGTTGCTCAGCGGCTGGCGGGGGATATCCCACCAACCCTGGGCGGCCGTCTCCAGCCACACCTGCACCCGCGCCGGCTCGCCGGACAGTAGATAGGCGTAGATCGTCGACAGGACGATGCCGTCGGGGTCGGGCGGCTCGCCCCAGTCGGGCGGGTTGGCCGTCACCAGCCCCTGATTGACGGCGTCGATGAAGGCCTCGCCCAGCTCCGCCTCGGTGATCAGCCCCATGCCCGGGGCGGACTTGCGCAGCCGGGTGACGGAACGCATCAGCCAATCGAGCACGGCCGCTCCGGCCAGATCCGGCTCCGGCTGAAACTCCGGCTGGGCCAGCAACTCGTTGAACAACCGGTGGAGGAAGGTGTCGATGGGGTCCCGATGGGCGTTCTCGCCCAGCCAAAGGCGCAGCGCCTCGACCCGTTGAATATGATGCTCGCCGATCCGCGCGGCGATGCGCGCCGTCAGGGATTCAGTCGGTGCCAGTTCCGGCACCTCGGGGCGATAGAGGTAGTTGGTGACCAGTTGCGCCCGCGCCGGGTCAAGGCCGTGGATGCTCAGCGTCAGGGCCTCGGCCACGTCATAGGGCACGGGTCGGACGCCCCAGCCGGGATGGGCCAGCGCCAGCCAGGTCAGCCAGGCCCGCACGCGCGGCTCCTCGCGGGGGCTGGAGCGGCGACGCAGCAGGCGGTAGGGCAGACCCGCTTCGCGCAGGGCTACGGTGAGCATGTGGCGCAGCGCGCCGTCCATGTAGGGGGTGATGACGGCGATCTCGCGCGGGGGCACGCCCTGATCGTAGACCAGCCCATGCAGCACCGCCGCCAGGTTGATCACCATCTCGCGCCGGTAGCGGCCGCCCACGACCTGCAATATCCGGCTCTCGGCTCCCTCGACCGGTTCACGGGTGTGCATCAGGTCGTTTTCCACTTGCGCGGCCAATCTCTCGATCGGCGGGGCCGTCGGGTCGGACGAGGTGACGAAGCTCTCGCTGAAGGTCAGCACGCGACTGAAGCGGCCGCGCATCGCCTCCGCGCCATGCGGGTCGGCCGCCAGAAAGCGGGTGTAGCCGCCGTACTCATCCACGGCGACGGCCGTCGTCTGCGTCTCGCCCATCAGCCCGGCCACGAAGTTCTGCCCGGCCGGAGTTTGCTCCTCCAGGTTATCGACGATGAGGTGGCGGTAGCGCTCGCGGAAGTAGCGATGGAACTCCGGGTGTTGGACGAGTTGGGTGTCGAAGACCTCGACCGTCAGCGACAGGTCGAGCAGGCTGTTGTCGAGGCAGAGACGGCGGAAGGCGCGGGCGGCCGTGGCGGCGTCGTCAAGCTGGAAGCGACGTTCCGGCTCGCCGGTCCAGGTGCGCGACTGGCGGGCGATGGCCTCCTCCAGCGACAGGGCGTTCAGGGCGGCCCGGTTGAGCGTGTCGAGCAGCTGGCTGACGATCTGTTGCGGCCGAAGCCGCAGGTTGGCAAAGGCGCCCTGGGCCAGCAGCGGGGTGATGATGCGCCACATGAGGACCTGAGCCTCATCATAGGCCAGAAAGGTGGGCGGCACATACGGCCGCTCGAAACCGGCGTTGCGGGCCACCAGCGGCCAGAAGAGAGCCGTCATGTTTTTGGCCAGCCGGTCATATCGGCTGATGTTCAGCTCGGCATAGGGGCCTGGCCCGGCGTCATGGACGGCGTCGAGGAAAGCAGCGCGATGCTCCGGCTGAGCGACGATGGTCAGGATGGTGTAGGCCGGCTCGCCGCCATGCAACAGGCGCAGCAGGCGGTGCTGCAGGGCGGTCGTCTTGCCCGTCCCGGCCGGACCGTAGAGATAGACGGTTCCGTCCGCGGCGGCCGCCTCGCGTTGCAATGGGGTCAACTCGTGCATGGGTATCGTATCAGGCATCCGCAGGTGTCGCGCCTTGCGGATGCTTAACAAAATAGCATAAATGGGGTGAGGGAACAACGATGCGAGGAAACCTGGAGGCGACGACGCGCGATTGCGTCAATTCGGCCCGATTTGGCTATACTTCCTGTCACTATGACCCATGCTCAAACCCTCCTCAATCATCTGACCCGACGCCGTGATGATATGGTCTCCCTGCTGGCCGCGCTCGTCGCCGCCGAGTCGCCCTCCGACGTGCCTGAGACACAGGCCGGGCCGATGGCCATCCTTCGCGAGCAGTTCGACCGGCTTGGCTATCATGTGGAATACACGCCCGGCACACGCACCGGCGGCTATCTGATCGCTCGCCATCCCGCGGCCGGTGAACGGCCGTCGCAACTCCTGCTGGGCCATTGCGACACCGTCTGGCCCGTGGGCACGCTGGCAGAGATGCCGCTGAAGATCGAGGGCGACACCCTGCGCGGCCCCGGCAGCTTCGACATGAAAGGCGGGCTGGCGCAAGGCATCTTCGCCCTGTCGGCCTTGCGCGAATTGGGGCTGGAGCCGCCGCTCGCACCCGTGTTTCTGGTCAACACCGACGAGGAGATCGGCAGCTTTGAGTCGCGGCCGATCATCGAGCAATTGGCGCGAGAGTCGGCCCGCGCCCTCATCCTGGAACCGTCGGCCGGGGCGGAGGGCAAGCTGAAGACGGCGCGCAAGGGGGTAGGCGACTTCCAGATCGTCGTGCGCGGCCGCGCGTCCCATGCCGGTCTGGAGCCGGAGAAGGGGGTCAGCGCCATCCTGGGCATGGCTCGCATCGTCACGGCTCTGGCTGAACTCAACGATTACCCGCGCGGAGTGTCGGTCAGCACCGGCCTGATCAGTGGCGGGTCGCGCTCCAATGTGGTTCCGGCCGAGTGTCGGGCCGTGGTTGACGTGCGCGCGGTCACCGTCGCCGACGCCGAGCGACTGGAGCGGGCGGTCAACGCCCTGACGCCGCCGCTGGCGGGAACGACGCTGGAGATCACCGGCGGTTTCGACCGCCCGCCGCTGGAACGCACGCCACGCAACGCCGCATTGTGGGAGATGGCGCGCGCGACGGGGGTTGAAATGGGATTGGCGCTGGAGGAGACGGCCGTCGGCGGCGGCTCCGACGGCAACCTGACCAGCCCGTTCACGGCCACGCTCGACGGCCTCGGCCCCGTCGGCGACGGCGCCCACGCCAGCCATGAGCATGTCATCATCTCCCGGATGGTGGAGCGCAGCGCGCTGCTGGCCGCCCTTCTGCTGAAAGAAGCGGCCTGATGCAACCGCCTCTGCCCCTGCTGACGATCGCCGGCTCCGACTCCGGCGGGGCGGCCGGTTTGCAGGCCGATCTCAAGACCTGGGCCGCTCTGGGCGCCTACGGCATGAGCGCCATCACGGCCGTCACCGCCCAAAATAGCGTTGCCGTGCGGGGCGTTCACTTCCTGCCGCCCGAATTCGTGGCCGCGCAGATCGACGCCGTCCTGTCCGACTACGGCGCGGCGGCCATCAAGACCGGCTTTCTGGGTCGCGTGGACATCATCGAAGCGGTGGCCGAGAGGCTGGCTTATTGGTTAGGCGGCGGGCTTGAACCCCGGCCTGCCCTTGTCGTCGATCCGGTTCTCGTCAACCATCGCGGCGAGTCGATGTTTGGCCCGGAGGTGACCGACGCCTATCGGCGGCTGCTTTTTCCTTTGGCCGATCTGGTCACGCCCAACGCGGCCGAGGCGGCTGTATTGGGGAGCGAAGGAGCAGAGGAGCAGGGGAGCAGGGGGGCGGAGGAGAAGAGGGGCGGGGGAGCGGAGGAGAAGAGGGGCGGGGGAGCGGAGGAGAAGAGGGGAGAGGGTCGGTTGGACGGTATTTCGGCTTCCCGATTGCTGCTGAAGGGGTGGCGGCGGGGGGCGGCCGAGGTGGTCGATCTCTATTGGGACGGTGAGCAGACCCGCGAGTTGTCCCAACCGCGCCTCGACACGATCAACACCCACGGCAGCGGCGACACCCTCTCGGCCGCCATCTGCGCCTTTCGCGCTCGGGGTCACGACTGGCTTGAGGCGGTCAACATGGCCCGCGCCTATACCCATACCGCTATCAGGCGCGGGGCGGCATGGCGCCTGGGCGAGGGGCACGGCCCACTGGGACATTGACCGATTGACGCCTCCCCCATCCTCTGTTAACCTCCCTGCATTCAAAACATTTTGAACGCAGGGAACCATGCACGAAACATTAACCGCCGTCAACGACAGCACCGTCTCCGGCCTCGGCCGCCTGGCTCGTTTCTTCGGTTTCGGTGAGATGATGGGGCGCCTGTACGGCACGCTATTGCTGAACCCCGGCCCCCTGTCCCTCGATGAATTGGGTGATACGCTGGGGATCAGCAAAGGATCGGTCAGCATGAACATGCGCGACCTGGAGCGCTGGGGCATGGCCAAAGAGGTGTGGGTGCGCGGTGAGAGGCGCAAGTTCTACAAGGCCGAATCCGACATGTGGCAGGTCATTCGCAACGTCCTCGGCACGCGCGAGCAGCGCGAGGTGCAGCTGGCGCTCCACGTCCTGGGCGAGAGCATCGGAAAACTCCAGGCGGCCGAATGTGACCTCTCGCCGGAGGAGCAACAGCTGGCTCGCTACTACCTCGACCGCATCGGCGATCTGCAAGCCTTCTTTCAATTCGCCCAATTAGCCCTTCACGCCGTGCTGGGCAGCGAAAAAGCGCTCGACTTCGACGCCGTCACCCGGATCGAGATCGAGTGATCGGCCGGGTTGCGCGGTTGCACCGCGGCGTGCGGCGGTGACGCCAACTGAACGCCATGTGCGTCTCGTGCATGACTGATGCTTATGGAGCCTCAGGCTATTCTTGACCGTCTCGTCGTTCTTGAACAAGACGTAACCTATCGGGAGCCACCAGGAGACGGCGGCCCCCCCTTTCGCCACCAGCCCGGCCGGTTGCCCGTGTTGATCTCCGCCCCCCACGGCGCGGCCCACAGGCGAGGCGGCCGCTATAAACGGGAGGACGAGTACACGTCGGCCTTCGCCCGGCTTCTGGGCGAGCGAACCGGCGCTCACGTTCTCTACACCTTCGCCCGTTCGGAAGATGATCCCAACTTCGACAGCCACTCCCCCTACAAGACCGCCCTGGCCAAGCTGGTCGACGCCGGCGGCATTGGCTTTGTCATCGACCTGCACGGCATGTCCGACCGGCACCGGTTCGGCATCGCCGTCGGCACGATGAGCGGCCAAAGCTGCCTGCCGCACCAGCGGACGGAGATCTTCGCTTCGCTCTCGGCCGCGGGCTTCCGGCGGGCCACGGCGGGGGAGGTACGCGAGTTTCCGGCGATGCACTGGGATCGCTTCGTGGTTGATCATCGTCGATTCACCGGCGGCGTGGTGAACTACACCGTCACCCGCTTCGCGGCCGAGGAGTTGGGCATCCATGCTGCGCAATTCGAGTTGAGCGCCGCGCTGCGCATCGTTCGGCAGTTGGGCAAGCGAACCCCGCCCGATGACTACCGCGGCGATCCGACCGGCATTGCCCAAGCGCTCCGGGCGTTCGAGAGCATGGTGGCGGCCTTGTCCTGACTTGAGCGCGGGGACACCGGGCGACAGCGCCCGATGACAAGCAACCCGATCCCCGCCGAACCATGCTATAATCCCGGCCATCTTCCCGATAATCATACGGAGATTGTTTACATAATGAAACGTATCGTATTGATGCTCTTCATCCTTCTGACGATGGTGTTGGTCGCTTGCGGCGGCAAGCCGGCGGCGCCCGACGAGTTGATCCCTGTTCGACTGCCGATGGGCTATATTCCCGATCCGCAATACGCGCCTTTCTACGTGGCCGTTGAAAAAGGGTATTTCGCCGAGAAGGGATTTGCGGTTGAATTCGACTACAGCCCGGAGACGGACGGCCTGGCCCTGGTCGGGGCCAACGAGCTGATGATGTCCGTCGCCAGCGGCGAGCAGGTGCTGCTGGCCCGCGCGCAGGGGCTGCCCGTGGTCTACGTCACCCAATGGTGGCAGCGCTTCCCGGTGGGCGTCGTCGCCAAAGCCGAGGCGGGCATCCGCACCCCGGCCGATATGGTCGGCCGCAAGGTAGGTTTGCCGGGCTTCTACGGGGCCAGCTACGTGGGGCTGGTGGGGCTGCTCTCGGCCAATGGCCTGACGCTGGACGACATCAACGCCAACGAGATCGGCTTCAATCAGGTTGAATCATTAGTGACCGATCAGTCGGAAGCGGTTGTCATCTACCTCAACAATGAACCGATACGACTGGCGGAGGAAGGGGTGGATATCGACATCATCGCCGTGGCCGATTACATCGCGCTGGTGTCCAACGGGCTGGTGACCAACGAAAAGACCATCGCCGAGAACCCGCAGATGGTGCAGGATTTCGTCGATGCCTTTTTGCGCGGCTTGCGCGACACGTTGGCCAATCCGGACGAGGCCTATGAGATCAGCAAGAATTTCGTTGAGGGGCTGGACGACAGTCGCAAGGGGGTGCTGACGGCCTCGCTGCCCCTCTGGCAGGCCGACGTGCTGGGCCACACTGAGCCGGCCTCGTGGCAGCAGACTCAGGATGTGCTGATCGAGATGGGGCTGCTGAATGGGCCGTTGGCCAATCTGGATCAGGCCTACACCAACCGGTTTATCGACAATGCGACGAAATAAGCGGGCGGCCCGGGCATGAATGAGCCTGACTTTTTGACCCTGAGCGGCGTCGGCGTCACCTTTGCCGATACGGGCGAGGAGGTGCTGCGCGACATCGGCCTGACGGTCCCCGGCGGATCGTTCGTGGCCGTCGTCGGCCGCTCCGGCGTCGGCAAATCGACTATGCTGCGCGTCATCGGCGGGTTGCTGCGGCCGACGCGGGGCGAGGTTCGACTGCAAGGGGGCGATCCGCTGGAGTCGGCCGCGCCCATCGGCATCGTCTTCCAGCGCGACAATCTGATGCCCTGGCGGACGGTGGCGGAAAATGTGCGGTTGCCGCTGGAAGTGGGAAGGGGAGCGGAGGAGGGGGGGAGAGGAGGAGCAGAGGAGCGGAGGAGCGGGGGAGAAGAGGAGCGGGGGAGCGGAGAGGAAAACGGAAGGGAGAATGGGGATGGTCTGTCCCGCGCGTCACGAGCCGTCGAACAGGTCAACGAGGCTTTGGCGTTGGTCGGGCTGGCGGGGTATGGCGCGAGCTACCCGGCGCAACTATCGGGCGGCATGGCCCAGCGGGTGGCCATCGCGCGGGCGCTGGTGCACCGCCCGGCGCTGCTGCTGCTCGACGAGCCGTTCGGCGCGCTCGACGCCCTGACGCGGGAGCACATGGCCCAGGAGTTGTTGGGCATCTGGCAGGCGCATCCGGTGACGGTGCTGATGGTGACCCACAGCATCACCGAGGCGGTGTTGCTGGCCGACGAGGTGCTGGTGATGAACGACCGGCCGGGGCGTATCACCGATCGAATCGCCATCGACCTGCCGCGGCCGCGCTCACTGGAGATCGAATCGGCGGCCGAGTTTCAGGGGTATGTGGGGGCGATCAGGCGGGCGATCAAGGAATGACGCCGCGATTGGGCCGTGGCTCACGTGGCTCAAGGATGGCGAACGTCCCCGTAGCCCGGGCGACAGGACCGTCGGCGTCATCGACCGTCGATTCCAGAAAAGCGGTGCGCCGACCCTGATAGACTATCCAGGAACGGCAAGTCAGTCGCCCCGCCGTGACGGAGCGAAAATAGGAGGTCTTGATCTCGATGGTGGCGCAAATGCGCCCCTCGTCGAGCGTGGATAGCAAGGCCCCGCCCATGCCCGTGTCGGCCAGAGCGTACACGACGGCGCCATGCAACACACCGTTGGGGTTCATCAGTCGTGGTTCCAGTTCAATCGAGCAAACGCTCTCCCCGTCGCCCCAGCTATCGAAGCGCAAGCCGATCAGGTCGGCAAACGGGTTGGGGTGGGTGGTCAGGTCCAGCACTCTTTCGTCCATAGCGCGGATTATAGCAGAGAGGCGGCGGTAATAGGGCGTTGGTAAGGCTATAGGGCACAAAAAAAGCCGGGCTTCCTCAGGGGAAACCCGGCTCGTAAAACCCTGTTTCAGTCGATTGCGCTTACTCCTCGGTTGGGGGAGGCGTGGATACGGTCGCGGCCGCCCGCTCCCGCCGCCGCAGTCGCTTGATGAGCCAGAAGAGCAGGATGAACGGGAGCGAGATGACCAGCAGCACCGGCAGCGCGAAGATTACCAGCCAGATGGCCGTGTTGGCCAGCATTTGCAGCATGCCGATCAGCGCCTCGAGGGCCTCCTTGGCCACGCCGGTCGGCTGCCACCCCCCCACCTGAATCGGTTGGGCCAGCGCGTCGGGGGTCACATTGACGGTGATGGACGAGTAGGCCGCGGACTGCTGCAGATATTGCATGCGACCCTTCAGCGACTCGATCTCGCCTTCCACGCGGCTCAACTCCACGTTGACCGCCAGGGCCTCCTCCACGTTGCGGGCCTCATCGAGGAAGGTGCGCAGCCGGGCGGCCGTCGCTTCCAGATTGCCCAGTCGGGCGCTCAGGTCGACGAACTCCTCGGTCACGTCCTGGCCGGAGGTGCTGAGGCTGGTGACCTTGACCGCCAGCCCGGAGATGGCATCGAGCACGCTCTGAAAGCCCTCGGCCGGGATGCGGATCTGGATGTAGCCGGTCTTGGTGTCGTTGCCCGACTGGTAGACTTCGCTGCTGACGACCCAGCCGCCGCCGTTGTTGGCCAGGGTGGCGATGGCGTTCAGCGCCTCCTCGGTATCGGTGGCGACGATCGACATGTTGGCCGTGCGGATGATGAGCCGCTCCTGCCCGGACGGCAACTGATTGGTCACGCTCTGGTCGAACGCGGCCGATTCCGCCACGGCCGCCTGTTCCCAGTCCATTTCCGACGCGGCCGGCATGGGAGCCACCCCGGCATACTCCTCGGATATGGCCTGTGAACTTCGGCCGGCGCAGGCGACGGCGGCCAACGACAAGACGATCAAAGTGACGAGCGTTAAAATTCGGCGTTTCATGGTTTCCCTTCCTCAACAATCACGATTTCGATGATCTTCTGTCATAGTGACGACCACCGGTCTGGGAATGTTCCCCTGTCTACATGCCGTAATCCAGCCGCTCGATCAATCGCGACGGCATCCTGTAACTTTTCATCCGTCGTTGGGTTTCGGCGATGTCGTAGGGCACGCGGTGCATCTCCCAGGTATGTGTCTCGTCGTCGAACAGTGCGTAGGCCGCGCGAGGATCGCCGTCGCGCGGCTGACCGACGCTGCCGGGATTGATGATCAGGCGCTCCCGGCCGGGGGTCATGTCAATGATGTCGCCGTCGGCCGGCAGATTGAGTTCCAGGGTGGCCGATTCTTCATCCAGCAGGAAGATGGCCGGGATATGGGAATGGCCCACCAGACAGGCGGATGTGTCGAAATAGGCGAAATTCTCCAGCGCTGTCTGCAAGTCGAGGATGTACTCCCACACCGGATGGCGCGGGCTGGCGTGGGCCAGGGTGAAGGGAGGGGCCACGCTCAAGGGCGGCAAGCCGTCAAGGTAGGCCCGGTTCTCCGCGGTCAGCGTCTTGCGCGTCCAGTTGACGGCCCAGCGCGCGTCGTCGTTGAACTCCTCGGTGTCCAGCTTGCCGAGCACGGCCCAGTCGTGATTGCCCGACAAAGCGACCGCCGGCTCCAGTTCGCGCAGCCGCTTGACGCATTCATTGGGATTCGGCCCATAGCCGATCAGATCGCCCAGAAACCAAAGACGTTCCCAACGGCCGCGGGTGTCTTCAAGTACGGCTTCGAGGGCGACCCAATTGGCGTGAATATCAGAGAGGATCAGGGTTCGCATGAGAGTTAATGACTACCGGTTGACGGGATGTGATCGATGATTAGCAGGTTGTTGCGCCACGGTTCATTCTTCGGATGCGTATATCATACCATCAAAGTATAATTGACGATCAAGCTTGCGGTAATGCCGGTTTCATGGTCGGCTCATATCGGCCCGCAACCGGGACAGGTTGCGCAAGAGTGACTATTATAAGGATAACGAGTTAGGGCTTTCTCAAGCATATGGCTATCCTGGACGAGCGAACGCTGGATTTTGTCAGCACAAGCCTGGCCCAGACAGAGCGCCTGGGCATTCGCCTGGGCGAGTTGCTGGAGCCGCGCGACTTTGTTTGCCTGTCGGGAGAGTTGGGCGCGGGCAAGACTGCGCTGGCCCGGGGCATCGGCCGCGGCTGGGGGACCCCCCTGCGAGTCACCAGCCCAACCTTCGTGCTGGTCAATGAATACCCCCGTCCTAATGACGGCTGCATTCTCTACCATATCGATTGCTACCGGCTGGAGCGCGCGGCCGATGTCGAAAGCGTCGGCCTTATGGACATCTTCGACAGCGACGCGGCGGTCATGGTCGAATGGCCGGAGCATATCGTCGATCTGCTGCCCGCCGACCGCCTGTGGATCGGCCTGATCTATGACAGCCCCACGCGCCGCCGGATGCGCATCAGCGCCACGGGGGCGCGCTCGTCCGTCCTGCTCGTCGATTTTCGCAAGAACGCTTTTGGCGTCTGAGGCGCCGACCGATTCACTATGACACGTTTGATGCACGCTCCGCTTATGAACAATACACCTCACCAAGGGGCGCGACCGGAGGCTCGATGATCCTGGCAATCGACACCGCCACCGACTGGGTGGGATTGGCCCTGCACGACGGAGGCTCCGTCCTGGCCGAGTTCGGCTGGCGCAACCACCGCACGCAGACGATCGAGCTGGCGCCGGCGGTGGCCCAATTGTGGTCGCGCGCCGGCGTGACGTCCGACGATCTGGCCGCGGTCGCTGTCGCCATCGGCCCCGGCTCCTATACCGGCTTGCGGGTGGGACTGGCGGTGGCCAAGGGGATCGCGCTGGGCCAAAAGCTGCCGCTCATCGGCGTGCCCACGCTGGATATCGTCGCCGCGGCCGTCCCCGCGGCCGATACAGACCTGATCGTCGTCGGGCAGGCGGGCCGCACGCGCCTGTGGGCCGGGCAATATAGCTGGAACGCCAAACGCGGCTGGGAAGCGGTCGGCGATCCGGTCATCACGCAATGGGACGATCTGCTGGGCCGGGTCCAGGTGCCGGTGACTTTCGCGGGCGAGATCGACGCCGCTGCCGCCAAATTGGTCCGTCGAATCAACCGCCAGGCCGTGATCGTCTCGCCCGCGGCCGGGACGAGACGGGCGGCCGTGCTGGCCGAGATCGGCTGGGGCCGCTGGAAGAAGCAGCAGGTGACCGACGCCGGCGACCTCGCGCCACTCTACTTCCGCGAGCCGGCCTGACAGCGCATGCTGATTTTGCCGTTCCCCTATTCGCTGCGGCCGATGGCCGTGGCCGATATCCCCGCCGTTTTGGCCGTCGACCGCCTCTCTTTTCCGACGCCCGGCACCGAGTTGCTCTATACCAACGAGCTGGTCAATAACACACTGGCCCACTATCAGGTATTGGTGCGCCACGATGCAGCGGGCGACCAACTCGCCGGTCACGCCGGCTACTGGCTTATCGCCGGGGAGATCCACGTCAGCACCATCGCCGTCCACCCCGAGGAGCGCGGCCGCGGCCGGGGGGAGTGGCTGCTGCTGAACCTGCTGCTGGAGTCGCTGGCGCATGATCCAATTCTGGTGACGCTGGAAGTCAGGACGAGCAACGAGGTGGCCCGGAATCTCTATCGCAAGTACCGGTTCGAAGAGGTCGGGTTGCGCAAACGCTACTATCGCGATACGAACGAGGATGCGATATTGATGACCGTCGACCTGGCCACGCAGCCGGATTACCGGCTGTGGCTTGAGGAGCGGGCCGAGGCCTTGGCGGCGCGAGCGTCGGCGGACTGAACCGGGCGAGACTGTATAATCATGCAGGTTGAGATTCAATCTGTGATATGACCGGGATAATCAATGAACAACGAGAATATACTCATCACCGGCGGAGCCGGATTCATCGGCAGCAACAGCGCCGACCATTTTTTGCAGCTAGGCCACGCCGTCACCATCTATGATAACCTGTCGCGCCGGGGCGGTCGGGCCAACCTGGACTGGCTCCACGAGCGCCACGGTAGCGAGCGCTTGCGCGTCATCGAGGCCGACATTCGCGATTATGACCGGCTCAGCGCGGCCGTGGGCGAGGCCGTGCCGAATGTGGTGCTGCATCTGGCCGGGCAGGTGGCGGTGACGTCCTCCGTCGTCGATCCGCGCGAGGATTTCGAAATCAACGCGCTGGGCACGTTTAACGTGCTGGAGGCGGTGCGCACCGGCGCGCCGGAGGCGGCCCTGCTTTATGCCTCCACCAACAAGGTCTATGGCGGCATGGAGGATGTGGGCATTGTGCGTCGCGGCTCGCGCTACGCCTACGCCGATTTCCCCTATGGCATCCCCGAAGGTCTGCCGCTGGACTTCCACTCGCCCTATGGTTGCTCGAAAGGCGCGGGCGACCAGTACACGCGCGACTATGCCCGCATCTACGGTCTGCGAACGCTGGTACTGCGCCAGTCGTGCATCTACGGCAAGCGACAGTTCGGCGTCGAGGATCAGGGCTGGGTGGCCCATTTCGTCATCGCCACGGTACTGGGACGGCCGATCTCCATCTATGGCGACGGCATGCAGGTGCGCGATGTGCTTTACATTGACGATCTGGTGGCGGCCTATCAGGCGGGGATCGACCGCATCGACGAGTTGAGCGGCGAGATATTGAACGTGGGCGGCGGCCCCGACAACACACTGGCCGTCTGGAGCGAGTTTGGGCCGCTGTTGGAGGAACTGGCCGGGCGGCAGGTGCCGATCCACTACGGCCCCTGGCGGCCGGGAGACCAGCGCGTCTTCGTGGCCGATATTCGGCGGGCGGAGCATCTGCTCGGCTGGCGGCCGAAGGTCTCCCCGGCCGAAGGCATCCGGGCGCTCTACGCCTGGGTGGCGGAGAATCCAGGACTGTTCGATCCGGCTCCCTGAGCGAACGCGCGGGGCTCCCGATTCATACCATCGCACCATCGAACGTGGTATCTTTAGATTAATTCATCCGATTGGAGACTTTCCCATGACCGACACCCAAACAGCGACCGCGCCTCGCATGGCGACGACCGATGATCTCTACTCCTTCCACGTTCCGGCCGACCCGCAGATTTCGCCCGACGGCCGCCATGTGGCCTTCACCGTCCAGCGCGTCGAGCGGGAGACGGAGAAGAAATATACCAATCTGTGGCTGGCCGGCGTCGATGACGGTCAACTGCGGCAGTTCACCTGGGGCAAGCAGTCCGACAGCCAGCCGCGCTGGTCGCCCGACGGCCGCGTCATCGCCTTTTTGTCCAATCGCGGCAGCGAGGAGCAGGCGCAGATCTATCTGCTTCCGGTGGACGGAGGCGAGGCTCGGCCGCTGACCGAACTGAAGGGCAGCATCGGCAGCTACGAGTGGTCGCCCGACGGGACGAAGTTCGTGGCCCAGTTTCGCAAGAAGGACGCCGACGCCCTGGAGCGCGAGAAGGACGAGGGCAAGAAGAAGCTCGGCATTTCCTTCCGCCACATCACCCGCACCGACTATAAATTTGACGGCATGGGCTATCTGCCCAAGGAACATTGGCACGTCTGGGTCATCGACGCCGCGACGGGCGAGGCGAAGCAGCTGACCGAGGGCGACAAGGACGAGACCGAGCCGCACTGGTCGCCTGACGGCCGCTCCATCCTGTTCAACTCCAATCGCAGCGAGCGGCCTGATATGGACATGGATGTCACGGAGCTGTATCTCATCCCCGCCGAGGGGGGCGAGATGCGTCAGATCGAGACTCGCCCCGGCCGCAAGTTCGCCGCGACTTTCTCGCCCGACGGCCAGCATTTGGCCTGGCTGGGTCGGGACAAGCCGGGTCGCTGGTATCAGAACGCGCGGCTCTATGTCGCTTCCGTCGACGGTGGCGAGGTGCGCGATGTCAGCGAGAGCATCGACCTCCACCTGTCCCCGTCTACGAATGGCGACATTTTCAACGGCTCCGGGCCATACGCGCTGGTTTGGTCAGCCGACGGCCGGCGAGTCTATAGCATTGCTTCCTGGCATGGCGACGAGCCGCTGGTCTCGCTGCCTGCGTTTGATTCGGACGGCGTGGGCGGGTCACCGACCCGCCCCTACGATCAGGTCATTCCCGGGCCGGGCGTCGTCGGCGGTTACACCTTCGACCGCGAGCGGCGGCGCGTGGCTTATCTCTGGGCCACGCTCGTCGATCCGGCCCAGTTGCTTGTCCGGGATATCGACGAGAGCGGCGCGGCCGGCGAACCGCGAGCGCTGACGACGCTCAATCCCTGGCTGGCCGAGGTCGAGGCGGGAGAGATCGAGGAAGTGTGGGTCAAGACGGCCGACGGCTTTGATTTACACGGCTGGATCCTCAAGCCGCCCGGCTTCGACCCGTCGCGCAAGTATCCGTCTATCCTGGAGATCCACGGCGGACCGCAGACGCAGTACGGCAACATGTTCATGCATGAGTTTCACTATCTGGCCGCGGCCGGTTATGTCGTTTACTGGAGCAACCCGCGCGGCAGCCAGGGGTACGGCGATGGCGTGACCGGTGCTATATACGGCCGCTGGGGCACGGTCGATTATGATGACGTGATGGCCTGGACCGATTATGTGGAGGCATTGCCCTACATCGACCCGGAGCGCATGGGCGTCACCGGCGGCAGTTACGGCGGCTATATGACCACGCTCA
>CAYXNH010000032.1:0-20974 GCA_964466135.1 uncultured Ardenticatenaceae bacterium
CTCGTCTAGCAGTAGGTCTTGTTCCAGTTCCAAGACCCCTGGTGTGCAAGAATATATTATTGACTTTAACCTGCAACCGGACAAAGTTCATTATTGGCGGGTTGGGTTTGCCCTCGATTCTAATTTTGTAGATATGGATTGGTCAGAAACCCGTGGTTTCACGACAGGGCCATCAGGTGGGATAATACCGCCCGCTCCTACCCATATCTCGCCCGCTGATGGGAGCGAGATCGCTAAGCAGGATGTTGTCTTGATATGGGATAATGTTCCTGGATCAATTACTTACCATGCTAGGATTCGTAACGTCGATGAAAATCGTCAGATTAGATTTAGAACCACGAGTAATTCAGCAAATTTATCTAATTCCTCCTTCATAGTGCCGGGAGGAAATTACGAGTGGTCGGTCAGGGCCAGAAATGATTACGCATGGGGCGAATATTCAACTCCCTGGTCATTTAGCGTTACCCCATGAACAAGCAGCCGAAACCATGAAGATACGGCATTCTGGTATGCTATACCGGATTTGAAAGACGGTACGACCATCATCGTTGCTCCGTAACATTCAACCTCGTTGAACAAGGATATTAGTCAACAATAGAAGTAGATGCCGGGGATGCATTTGGCATTTCCGGCATCGTTCTAATTCCCGGTATATGCTGGTCTTGAATATTCACAGTTATCGAGCCGGGGTATCCTGATTATTCATCCTCTGCCACGGCACCAACGAAATCTCATCGAACCACACGCCCGTCGCGTCATAGTATTATCGTGGGTATGGACGCGGGGAATCAATGGATTGACGGCACGCTCTACCCTGATCAGGAGCCACCCGACGGCTTGCCAAGCTTGGCCGACCGGGTGGATTTCCTTGCTCGACTATGCTCGGCCTGGGATTTCGGGTTAATTCCCTGGCCGGAGACAGTCGATGAAATCCGCCGACCCGAATGGGCCGAGGCGATAGAGGCCTGCCGATTGCTGACCTCACCTGCCTACCATCTGGTGCGCCGCTGGCACGGCTTACCCCCTTTGCCATACCTGGGTCAATGGTTGACCTATATTCGCAACGATCCTTGGTATCGATTCGTCTAGATTGGTTGATGTTGATAGGGTTCTCGCCAGTTTTTGAGTTTCAATTCAGTGTAACCGGCACTCCTGATACTTTCGTAGTGACGCAGGTTTCCGGTGACAAGCACAAGATTGTGGCTGAGAGCCAGGGCGGCAATCATTACATCCGCTCGACCAATCGGCAGACCGGCGCGCTCCAGATCGCCATAAATTTGTCCGGCGATCTCGGCGGCAGCCATATCAAACACCAAAATTTCACTTCTGTGAACGGCGTTCATAAAGCGGTCAAGGGCAGCCGGCTGACCGGCCTTGTAAAATCCTTTGACCACTTCCATAACAGTGACGCTTGAAATCGTGAGATGGCTGAATCGCAGTTTGTAGGCTGTTGCCCAGGCTATCACGTTTGCGTCTCTAGCCTTTAAGACTTCTGACAGAATATCGGTATCAAGCAGCGAGCGATCCATAGATTACTGTTCAAGATCAACGATTCGCCAGGGAGTCTGTTCACGACTCAGCATGATATCGGCGGTCATCGTGTCGATGAAGTCAGGGTCATCGGCAAAAAGCCCAAGCAATGGGTCAACGGTTCGGAGTTGGTCAAGATAGACTTGAATTGCTTCCGCTGCTACCTGAGCCTCGCTTTTCTCAAGATCTGCCGCAACCTGCTTTAATGCGCGATATAGTTCACCCGGCAACTCGATGTGAAGCGCGAAGGATGTCGTCATGAGTGCACCTCCCTGTTTCGGGTTAATAAGCACAAATTATACATTGAAATCATCGTAGCTTCTCCACCACCTTCCACGGCAACAACGGAATCTCATCAAACCACACCCCCGTCGCGTCGTGGAGCGCGGCGACGACGGCCGGGGCCAGCGGCATGAACGGCATCTCGGCCATGCCCCGCGCGCCCCACGGCCCTTCGGGGTCGGGTATCTCCACCAGCACTGAATCGACTCGCGCCGGGATGTCGCGGATGCCGGGAATGAGGTATTGGCTGAAGTAGGGGTTGACCACGCGGCCATCGCGCACCACCAGGTTCTCCATCAGCGCGTAGCCGAACGCTTGCACCACCGCGCCTTCGACCTGTCCTTCGACGTTGGTGCGATTGATGATCTTGCCCACGTCGTCGGCGCAGACCACGCGGTCGATGTGAATATGACCGGTCTCGATGTCGACCGTCAGATCGACTGCCTCTGCCACGTAGCCGTAGCTGAAGTTGGGCATGGTGTAGCCGGTTTCGGGGTCATAGGGCTGCGTTGGTGGCGGCCGGTAGGTAGCGTGAGCGATGGCCGGGCGATCCTCGTCGGTCCATTGGGCCAGGGCCTGTTCGGCCGCCATGCGGATAGAGTTGCCGGCCATGAAGGTCATACGCGAAGCCGACACCGATCCGGAGTCGCCGCTGGTAGAGGTGTCCGAGAGGTCCAGCTCGACCATCTCGACGGGCACGCCGACGGCCGCGGCCGCCATTTGCTTGAAAGCCGTGTGTGACCCCTGGCCGACCTCGGCCCCGGCGTGGCGCAGGACGACTCGCTCGATCGTCTTGCCGCCGTGAAGTTCGATGATGGCATCGCATTTCTCGGGCGCGCCAAAAGAGAAGCCGACATTCTTGAAGGCACAGGCGAAACCGCGGCCGCGCCGCAGGTTGCCGGAGCTGGCCGGCAAGGTCTGGAAGAGCGACGGTCCCGGATAGATTCCCTCATCGTCATACGGCTTGTGCCAGCCGGCGGCATCTGCGCAAATCTCCACTACCTCGGCCATGCTGACGCCGGGTACGATGGGGGTTTGGGTTGTCAGCAAGCTGCCCTCGCGCAGCACGTTCTTCAGGCGCAACGCCACCGGGTCCATGCCCAGAGCTTCAGCCAGCTTGTTCATTTGGCACTCGGCCGCGAAGGCTCCCTGTGGCCCGCCGAAGCCGCGAAATGCCCCGCCGGGGATGTTGTTGGTAGTTACGGCGTAGCTATCCACGTGGGCGTTGGGGATTTCATAAGGCCCGGTGACCATCAGGTGGGCGTTGCCCAACACCTTGGGACTGGTATAGGTATAGGATCCGCTATCGAGGATGAGTTCGGCCTCAACGGCCGTTAACTTGCCGTCTCGCGTGGCTCCCCACTTCGACTTGACCCACGCCGGATGGCGTTTGTGGTGGCCGCGGATGCTTTCGTCGCGCGACCAGATGATGCGCACGGGTCGGTTGATGCCTTGCTCGTGCAGGCGCATGGCCGCCAGCCCCAGGACGATCTGCAGAGACATGTCCTCACGGCCGCCGAACGCCCCACCGATGGCCGGGTAGATGATGCGCACCTTGTCGACCGGCAACTTGAGCGAGCGAGCCACTTCTTCCTGGTCCTTGTGTGCCCATTGGCCGGCGATTTGCACCGTCACGCGGCCTTCCTTGTCGATGAATCCCACACCCGCCTCCGGTTGCAGGTAGGCGTGTTCCTGATAGGGCAGGTAGTATTGGCCTTCGATGACGACATCGGCCGCGGCCCACCCGGCAGCCATATCCCCCTTGCGTATCTGGTAATGCTTCAGGATGTTGCTGCCATGCCAGGGATGCAGGATGTACTCGTCCTTCATCGCCTCGTGCACGTCGGTGACGATCGGCAGCTGCTCCCATTCGATGGCGATCAGGCCGCAGGCGCGAGCGGCGATGGCTTCCGTCTCGGCCACGACGACGGCCACATGGTCGCCCTCCCACAGGCTCACGTCGGCGTTCGGGTTGCTGCCGCCCAGGCCGACCAGCACCGGCTGATCCGGCGTGCCCAGACCATAGCCGTTGAAGGGCACTTCCCTGGCCGTCAGCACGCAGACGACGCCGGGCAGGGCTTCGGCCGCGGCGGTGTCCATGGAGATCATGCGGGCGTGGGGTTGGTCGCTGAACAGGACGCGGCCGTAAAGCAAATTCGGCGGGGTGATATCGCCGGAGTAAAGCGCCTCGCCGGTCACTTTGTCGCGGACATCGATACGCTCGGTCACGCGCGAGCGAAGAATTGGATCAATCATGGTTGGCTCCCTGACTTGCCTCGGCCGCCACATGGACGGCCTCGATGATCTTGTAGTATCCGGTGCAGCGGCACAAATTGCCCGAGAACGCCTGCTCGATATGTATTTGGTCCGGCGCGGGCTGCTCCTCCAGCAGCTTGGCCCCCGACATGAGGAAGCCGGGGATGCAATAGCCGCACTGGACGGCCCCGGTCTGGATGAAGGCGCTCTGGATGGGATGGAGCGAGCCGTTCGACGCCAGACCCTCGATTGTGACGATCTCCGCTCCGTGGGCGCGTGCCGCCGGAACCAGACAGGCCATCACCGCCATCCCGTCGAGATAGACGGTGCAGGCGCCGCACTCTCCCTCGGCGCATCCTTCCTTGGTGCCGGTCAGTTGCCCTTCCTCGCGCAGCCAGCGCAGCAATGTCTTTTGCATGCCCGGCGCGCTGATAGCTCGACCGTTGACGGTGGCCTCGATCGGCGTGTCCGCATCGAATGCGGCCGCGTAGTCGGGGCCGGTGGGGAATACGCCGCCGGTCTCGCCCCAGAGCATGACCGGCTGGTAGGCCCAGTTCTCACGCTCGCGGCCGTCTCGCACGGCCAGCAACGCGCGACGGGCCATCACCTCGATCATCTCCGACCGATAGGATGCCGGGCCACGCACGTCGTCGATGGGGTGCGCGGCCGAAGCCACCAGCCCGGCGGCGACGATGATCTCGTCGTCGGTCAAGGCCTTGCCGGCCAGATAGGACTCGGCAGATTCGGCATCGATGATCGTTGGCGCGACACTGCCCAGCGATATCCGCGCGTGGTTCACGGTACGGTCGGCGGCAAAATCGATGACCATCGTTAGATGGGCGACGGAGATAGCTTGCGCCCGACGCAGCCCCAGCTTGACGAAGATGCCCCGGGCCGACTCCGCCATTGGCGCAAAGACGATTTCGACCAGCATCTCGTCCGGCTCCATGACCGAGCGTCGCACGCCGGTGTAAAAATCCTTCAGGGCCACCATGCGCCAGCCGCGCGTCGAGGCCAAAATCACCTGCGCGTCCAGCGCTCGCAGCGCGGAGATGGTGTCATTGGCCGGGCTGGCGGTGATTAGATTCCCGGCGACCGTTCCCCGATTGCGAAGTTGCGGCGAAGCGACCTCCGCGCAAGCCTGAGCGAGCGGAAAGCCGTGGGCGAGGATCAGTTTGGAGGCCACGACCTGATTGTGGGTGACCAGCGCTCCGATGTGGATGAGACCGTCGGCGTCCCGGGTGATCTCGTTCAGGCCGGGGATGCGGGTGACGTCGATGAGTGTGTGGACACCCGGACGCTGGCCGCGCTCGATCTCCAGCAGCAAATCGCTGCCACCGGCGATCAGGCGGGCCGAGCGGCCGTACTTCTCCAGCAGGGCCAGTGTTGACGGCAGATCCGCCGGGATTTCATATCGTTCGAGTAAGTGGGAAAATTGGTGGGCTAACATAACTCTCTCAAAGGTGATTGGCCGACTCCATCTCGGTCGGGATGCCGGTAGCTATCGGCCGTCCGTCGCCGCCACGCTGGACCATGATAATCTGGGCCATGATGCTGATGGCGATCTCGTGGGGGGATTCGGCCTGAAGCTCCAGTCCAATGGGGGAGGTGATCCGAGCCAGTTTTTCGACCGGCAGGCCGTCGGCCAGCAGTCGTTGTTTGGCGGCTTCCCAACGTCGGCGACTCCCCATCACGCCGATGTAAGCCGCCGGAGTATCCAGCAGGAGGGGTAAAAGGTGACGGTCGACCTCGATATTGCGGGTGACCAGGGCCAGGAAGGAGCGAGCGTCCACCGGCTGGGCGGTCAGCAGTTCGTCTGGCGATCCGCTGATGAGGATGTCGGCATGGGGAGCATTATCACGCGTGGCCTGTTCCGGCCGATCGTCCCAGGCGACGACGCGATAGCCAAGCCAGTGGCCGAGCGAGGCCAGCGAGCGCCCGACATGTCCCAGGCCGAAGACATACAGGGTATGCGGTGCCAGATAAGGCTCCACGTAGACTTCGACCTGGCCGCCGCAGACGCCGGGATCGCCGCGACCGGGATCGACAAGGGAATGGGAGATGACCCGGGGCTTGCCGTCGCATAACGCCTCGCGGGCGACATTGGCTACGCGGGATTCCAACTCGCCGCCGCCAACCGAGCCGATGGTGCGGCCGTCGCCGAAAATCAGCATCTTGGATCCCGCGTGGCGCGGCACGGAACCCTGGTCGCGAGTCACCACGGCCATGACGACCGGCTCGCGCCGTGTTTGCGCGGCCAGTAGTTCTTCGAGTATTTGACGATCATCCACGTTCATAACGATTGATTTCCAGGGCCTGTTCAGTTTTAACAGGACGGGACGCGCCCCTGGTGGGCTTTGAACTCCCCAGCCCGGCGCCATTCATGTCCTGTCCAGGCTTCAATGAGTTGTCACGGCCGCGCCAGGCACCACTCCGATACCCAGGCTGTTCGCCCCTCGCCATTTACCCGATAAAAGGTGTGTAGGAAAGGGGTTGCCTGGCCGATGAGCGGCTGGCCATCGCGCGCGGCAATGAGCTGACGCGGGTTTGATTCGACGACGGTGACGGGGGCTCCCTCAAAGAAAAGACGATCATGGATCGATACGGATGGCCCGCCTTCGTTGGCCAACACGACTCGCTGGTTGTCGGGCAAGGTCCCGCATTGGCCGCGAGCCGCACAAGTCGCGGTGCAGGCGATTTTCGCCGCCTCGTCCACGGCAAAGAGAACATCGTCGTTGCCTCGCCTGCAGGCGGACAGTAACGCAACCAGAGCGGCGACGAGCAGGACAAGGCTCAGGGCGGGGCGCATTGGTGACATACTAAGCTTAAGTGTACCAAATCTTGGCGATTGGGTTCAATAATTCGCGCAGATCCATGATATCCCGAATGGCTCGGCCGGTGAAGCAAAAAGGCCGCAGTGGAGATGTTGCTCCACCGCGGCCGTCCGGTTTGTGAGGCTCTCTTGTGAGCTATTTGGTGATGGTGAAGATCATGCCTTCGGAACGGCCGAATACCTCCGGGAAGTACTGCTCGCGCGCCGTCGTCGGCATCACCTGATACGTTCCCGGTATATTCGATTGCAGGTAATAGGAGTACTGGTACGTCCCGGCCGGCAGGAACTGGCTCAGGAACACGACCTTCTCATCCCGATACTGGATGTGGTCGAAGTACCACCAGCCCCAGAAGCCATGGGCGAATTCTCCCTCGGCGGGTACGATGCCACCGGCCCGACCCGACTGACTGGTGAGCAGGTTGGGGTCGATAGCGTCCGTCCCCGACGGGATGGGGTCTTCCACCGTCACGAAAACGCGGTCATTGGATACGACGATCGTCAACTCAACGCGCACCTGGCCGCCCGCGGGGATACTGTTGATCGGCTCGCAAGCCCCCGCTTCCGGGTCGCAGGCGGCGTCGAAGTACTGTCGTTCGACCGTGAAGCCGCGACTGATGGGGTCGATCTGGTCGACGGCGATGGCACTGTTCAGGCGCATCGTGTAGTAGAGTCGGCCGTTGCCGCTGCCGCGCTGGAAGTCGAAGAAGTTCGTATCGCCGACCACCAAATCGCTGACCGGTATCTCGACTGTCTCCGATGCCGTCGCGTCGTCGGGTGTGAAGACCCCCTCCGTTTGCGAAGCCAGATTGAGCAGCAGTTCATAGGCGTAATCAGGTTCCAGTTCGCCCGAGGCGACCATCCAGTCGCTCAGCGCGAACACGCTCCAGGCTGTAGTGTGCAGCGTCGACCAGGTCTCGGCCTCGCGAGCTACCATGATCCAGCGCACCGCCGGCGGCAGCAGGGGGCTGTCCGGTTGGAGCAGGGACAGCGCGTCGATGACCATGGCCGTGCCGCGGATGTCACTGCTCAGATTCAGGAAGTCCTGCTCGGCGTCTTCCCAGTGGGCGCCGGTGGCGCTCATGATCACTTCGTCGTTCAGGTCGGCCAGCATGGCTTGCTGGTTCTCGCCCGAATCGCCGGACGCCTCGTAGGCCAATGCCAGCAGCGCCTTGGCGTAGGGATCCATCAACGCGCGATGCTCGTCCAGCAGCTCGTCGGCATCATCAACCACGTTTCTGCCCGTTTGGGCCAACACGTACAGGAAGAACGCCTGCCGGTTGGCCGCGCTCGCGTTACCGATGCGGCCGACGGGCGTCAGATTGCTTGTGAGGTATCCGGCGCCTTTGCCAAGCACCGCCGAGCTTACCGAGTAGCCCAATTCATTGGCGCGGGTCAGGGCCAACACCGATTGGGCGCTAATCCAGGGGTCACTTTCTCCACTGAAGCACCAGCCCCACCCGCCGTTACCCATTTGCAGGGCGGCCAGCTTGGAGGCGTC
The DNA here is from genome assembly GCA_964466135.1 of uncultured Ardenticatenaceae bacterium. Lineage (GTDB taxonomy): Bacteria > Chloroflexota > Anaerolineae > Promineifilales > Promineifilaceae > Promineifilum. The sequence continues at coordinate 8,400 of CAYXNH010000032.1, forward strand.
GCCGGCGTTTCGCTCGGCCAGCGCGGCCGCCAGACCGGCCTGGTCGACGTTCAGATCGCGGATGGCCTTTTCGACGGCCGTGTTATGCAGCAGTCGGTCGGACAGCGAACCGGCGCATTCGTTGAAGAAGGGGAAAACGGGATCGTTGACGATATCGAAGGACTCGATGATCGCCGCGGCCAGCGACGGTTGCAAGCGGATCAGCACCTCGCCCTCGCGGGTATTGACGCCCTGGGGCAGGATCAGGGCTTCGACGCGGCGCCCGGCCTCATCCAGTTCGCCCGCGGTGGCCACGAAATCGCGGCCGTCGTAGCGATAGACGGGCAGCAGCGCGTCCGGCCCGACGCCCATCGTCGGCTTGCTGGCGTCGCTGAATCCGCCGCCCTCGACGCGGAAGGTGATGTCGGCGAATTGCACGTCCTCAATCGTCACCGGCCAGCTCACCAGGACCCGGCTGTCGGCCGGAACTGTAACTGTCTGCGTCGCCTCACCGTCGATGACCAGGCCCAGTGCGTCCAGGCTGACCGTGGCCTCGATCGGGGCATCGGTGTTGTTGTTGACGTTGGCGCTCAGCGACAGGCTATCGCCCACGGTGAAGAAGCGCGGCGTCACCGGGCGGACGATGAGCGGCAGACGGGCCAGAATGTCGGCATAGGACTGCCCGACGCGGGTGTCTGTGGTGGCCGCCTTGCTGTTCATCCGCCAGGTGGTGACGTTGTCCGGCAACGGGACCTCAACCGAGACTTGGCCGTTGGCGTCGGTCATCACCCGGGCCTCCCAGAAGGCAGTGTCCTTGAAGTCCTTGCGCACACCCTCTTCATCCTCTCCCGGTAGTCGCGCGGACTCCAAAGCCATGGCGCCATCGCCGCCGCCACCCATGCCGCCACCGCCCGGCAACGGCTCTTCGATCGCCCGACCTTCGCCGGTTATCAGCAGCCCGGAGCCGGTATTGCTGCGCAGCGGTTGGGGTGTGTAGAAGGCGTCGAGAATGGGGGGCGCGTTGTCTTCTTTCAGCAGGAGCACGCCCAGGTCGACCAGGGCCAGCGAGATCTCGGCCTGAACCGGGTTACCGGCCTGGTCGGTCACGGCCACGTCGAAGGTCGCCGTGCTGCCGGGCATGTACTCCTCGGCTCCCGGGGTTATGGTCACGTTCAAATCGAACTGATCTGGCGGGACCGTTAGCTCGGCGAAGCCGATGCGAATATCGGCGTACGGGAAGTCGGAATCATCGCGGTTGACCGGTTTCACGGCCGCGACGGTCACATGGACGTTGGGTGCGAACGCCTCGCTGATGGGAATGTCCAGTACCGTGCTTCCGCTTACCTTAACGACCCGTTGTTCGATAATGTTGCCGCGCTCGATGACCAGCCAGGCGTTCACTGTTTGGGCGAACGGGGATTGCACCAGGATGTGGGCCGTCTCCCCGGCGCGGTATTCGGTCTTGTCGGGCTTAAGCTCCAGGCTGCGTTCGTTGGGATCGGTGCGCCAGCCGGCAAAGTCGGCGTCGATGGACCAGAACGACAGGCTACTGAATTGCCGGCGGCCGCCGCTATCGGTGAGTGTGGCGGCGACGATGTAGGAACCGCCTGACTTGGGCGCGAAGGCCAGGGACGCCTTGCCGCTTCCATCGGTCGTCACGGATTCGCGATGGACTTCGGTATCGACCGGCGTCCATCGCGTGGAATAGAAATCGTAATCGGTGACGCGCTCGCTTTTCCATTTGCGCTCGTAGTACACGACCTCGACCGCTCGGTTGGCCACCGGCTCGCCGGACCAATCGACGGTCAACAGGTCGAACGTGGCCGCCTTACCGGCGGTCGCCAGATAATCCAGAGAGCGCAAGCCGACGTAGGCATCGGCGGCGTGGAAGGTGATCTCGCTGCGGCCGCTGATTGGGAACTCGCCCAGGCCGCCGACGTTAGCCTCGACGGTTACCAGTCGGCTACCCTCGTCGGCATCATCCAGCAGGTTGGCCGGGAGCGAAACGGTGGCATTGCCGGCGGCGTCGGTCTCAATGTCGCCCGAGGCGATTGTCTGGCCTGTCCCGTCGTTTCCAAAACCAAAGAACGGATTGAAGTCCTCGTAATTCAGACCGCCCTGATCGTTGAAGACGTAGCCGGGGGCGGTGTCAAATTCGGGCACAAACTCCTTTTCGTAGGCAGTCCAGCTCACCGGTAGGCCCGCGGCCGAACCGCCGAACAGATAGGTCGCGTTGACCTCGACGCTGGTCGCCTGCCCGCGCAGAAGCTCCGGCGTCTCCGGCGTCACACTCACCATGAATTCAGGAGTGCGGTATTCGGCCACCGTGAAAGAGCGATTCGATAACCAGTAGTCGCCGGTGATGGCGAACGAATACGATCCGAGGGACATATCATCCGGCAGGACGTAATCGCCGCTGAACACGCCGTCCTCATCCACGGTCACGTTCAATTCCTCTTTGAACGTCTCCTCACCCCAATAGAAATCGGGGTTAATCGTGAGGTCCAGCGAGGTAACAGAAGGCAAAGAGAAGCGGCCGAATCCCGTATTGCGCACGATGCCCTTGAAGTGCACCGTGTCGCCGGGGCGATAGATGGGCCGATCGGTGTAGATGTAGGCGTAGATCGCTTGCTCGCGACTGGTGTCGCTGTTGATGCCGGTGCGCCAGGGCCTAATGCCGCCGTCCCAATTGGTCGTGGCCGCGCCGAACCCGGCTTGACCGGGTTGATTGCTGACGACAGTCACGCCGCCCAGATAGGAATCGTTCGGTTCATAGGCAAAGCGCGCGAAACCGTCGGCATCCGTGACGGCCGCGCCATCCTCATACCCGGAGCGATGATAGAGCGCCAGATTGAGACCGCTGACCGGTTCTCCCGTCGCCAGATCGGTGGCCCAGACGTTGACCTCGCCGAACATCTCCTTGATCACCAGATTGGTGTCGGCGACGACCAGCAGGGCGACGCGGTTTTGCCACCATCTGGAGTCATCATCGAGTTCGGGGGTATTGACGCGCAACTCATACAGCCCGGTCGGCAGCGCGCCGCCACCGGCCAGTTCGACCGTCTGGATGCCCAGCGCGCCGGACATCTCGACGGGGATAGACGTCTCGAAGACCGGCGCCCCCGGTGAATGAGGCTCCATCAGCAGGTAAGGATTGGTGATATAGGACGGAACGACCCCCGTCTCATAGAGGGAAACATCCAGCCGGCTGACGTTGCGATACATGATCTGCACGTTGGTGGGGAAGCTGGTGCTCAGTTGCGCCGCCTGTGGCGGCAGATTCAGCGACGCCATCGACGGATAGGGCGCGGCCGTGAAGGTGTAGGTATAGGGTTGGCCCAGCGTGTTACCGTAAGGGTCAGCCGCCGTGGCCGGCACGGTGACGGTGTATTCGGTTTCGGGATCCAGGCGGAATTCCAGATAGGCCGAGTATGAACCTTCCCATTGGTTGAAGAAGTAATCGACATTGCCGGGATCGGGCGTGATGGTGATTTGATCTTCGATCGTCGCGTCAACCATCGGCGAGGCGAACTCGATGCTTGTCCCGCGCTGGTAGAAATCGGCTACCATGCCGTCAGCCGGGACAGTTCTTATGACGGCCGGGAAGGGAACCGTGGTGAACCGGCTGGTGTGATCGCGCCCCTTTGTCGCCTGGCCGTTGGCTGAAGCGGCCGAGCGGCCGACGGTCAGGTTGAAAACCGTGTTCAGCGGCAGTGGCTCAGCGGGCGTCATGACGACGACGCGGCCGTCTTCAAGCCATTCATAGTTGAGCGTGACGGCCGCGCCGCCGCTTTCCCTCAGTTCGGTCGCCGTCTCGGTAGTTGCCGGATCCATCGGCATATTGAAGGTGACCGTGATCGGCGTGGTCGGAGCGATCCGCATCGCCAGGTCCGCCGGTTCAATGGTGACGACATCGGGACGGATCGTCGTGAACCGGAATGTCGGAGCATCCTCGATGACGCTGCCCGTGATGTCGGTCAGAGCCGGGTCGACGCTGACGGTGTAGTTGGTCGCTCCGGCCAGCGCCGGGTCGGGAATGAAACGATAGATGCTGGTCGAGGTCCATTCGCCGGTTCCGGTCGCCGGAGGGTCGAAGATTAGTGGCTGGGGCAGCCCGGCCTGCTCGCCGGAGCTGACCAGTGGCACGACCGGCTTATTGAACACCACGGTGATGATCGCGTCGGTCTGCACCGAGCCGGAACCGTCGGACGGGGTATACTGGGACACCCGCAGCGGGCCGGTTGTCTGGATGGAGAACTCGACCGCCTCCTGTAAGGTCTGGCCGTTCAGTGCGTTGGCCGTGTTGGCGACGCGCACGAGATACGACTGGCCCACCGCCAGCGATTTGGCCGGGGTGAAGACCGCGACCGACGGCTCCGGCCAGCTCAGCTGACCGTCGACGGGCGGCTCGACCGAGAAGGCCGCCTCGACCGATGTCTGATTCATCGGCTGGTCAAAACGAAGGGTGATGGGCGTGTCGATGGCTATTTCCTGGCCCGGCAGCGGATCGCTGGTCACGACCTGTGGCGGCCAATCGATGGCCTCCGGCGGTACAGCGTTGACCGTGGCGGGCTTGGTCGTGGGGGACGGCTCCGGCTCGGCCGTGTCGGCCGGTGTCTGTGTTTCAGTAGACCCCACGGTTTCCGGGGTCGGAGTGGCCTCTTGCCGTCCGCGGCGGCAGGCCGCGAGGACCAGCAATAGCGCCAGAGTCAGGAGGACAATTTGGGTGAGAGCGTTTCTGCGCATGGTTTACCCTCTTGAAGGCATTGGACGATCAAAGATCGCCGAGTGTTGACTTGGTGTTCGCCGGCGCGGCGACGATGGATCGGTCGTCCGCCGGTTATATGGATGACGATGCCCGATATGAATTGGTTCCACAGGTGCGAGTTTCAATCGATGATGAACTCCCAATCACCTTGATATGCTCGCGAAAAACAGGCCAACCAGTGAGATTTGCTGCTTACCTGTCATTATAACATAGATTGACGAGGCCGATGTCAACCCCGACGCGAGGGAAATGGGCGCGTTTCACAACCGTTCAGTCGGCCGTCTTTGCCGCCATCCGTTCCCTTTCATATAATCAGTACAGTAAAGTGTGTGGGCGTCGGACTTGCCGGTCGGTTCTGGATTATCCACGGCCTGTATCCTCGCCCCATTAAGTATGATTGATCCCGGTTCGTCATCCATCCAACTATACTAGCATCGTGGGCCGGGTGAACCTTGCCAGGATATTGATGGAGAAACCATGCGTACCCCATTTGTTGCCGGAAACTGGAAGATGAACAAGACGGCCGATGCGGCCGTATCCTTCGTGCGCGAGATCGCCCCTGAACTGGATGCCATTGCCGGGATTGATATCGGCATCTGTCCCCCTTTCATCGCCATACCGGGCGTGGCCCAGGCGTTGGCCGGGACGAAGATCGGCGTTGGCGCGCAGAATATGTATTACGAGGCGAGTGGCGCTTACACGGGCGAGGTCTCCCCGGCTATGCTCCAGGATCTGTGTCGCTATGTCATCCTGGGCCATTCGGAGCGTCGCGCGCTGTTCGGCGAGACGGATGAGGGCGTCAACAGGAAGATCAAGGCCGCACTGGAATACAACCTGATCCCCATCGTATGCGTCGGTGAGAGTCTGGCCCAGAACGAGGCGGGCGAGACGCAAGCCTTCGTCAGCGGGCAGGTCCGCGCCGCCTTTGCCGGACTCGGCGATTGGCAGGCGGCCGTCTGCGTTGTGGCCTACGAACCTATCTGGGCCATCGGCACCGGTCGCTCGGCTACCGCCCGGCAAGCCGGGGACATCATCCGACTGTCCGTCCGTGACGTGTTGGCCGACATGTTCGGCCATGATACGGCTCAGGCGATTCGCATTCAGTATGGCGGCAGCGTGACCGAGGATAATATCGCCGACTATATGGCCCAGCCCGACATCGATGGCGCTCTGGTGGGCGGCGCGTCCCTGAAACCGAGCTTCATCGGTCTGGTTCGCGGGGCCGTGGGCTAACGCTCCTGGAGGGGGCCGCGACGATGGGACGGCCGCTTGAGAAAGGCGCGGGCATTCCCCGGAAGCGAGCACCATGGAAGACGATGAATGACCTTTTGATGCCTATTATCTGGATGGCCATTGGACTGATATGCCTGATACTCATGCAGAGATGGATCCATGCCCATTTGCACGGCATCAGCCTCTTGTTGGTCGGCCGTTCCGATTGGGCCGTCATCGTCTATGCCGTCGTCCTGTTTCCTGGGGTCGTCCTGCATGAGGCCAGCCATTGGGTGATGGCCACATTGCTGGGCGTGCGCACGGGCGGGGTTTCCTTGCTGCCGCGTCGCCAACCCGACGGGTCCCTGCAGTTGGGCTATGTGGAGTACTACAAGGGGCCGACGCTCGGCCCCATCCGCGAGAGCCTCATCGGCGCGGCTCCGCTCATCAGCGGCACGGCGGTCATCCTGCTCATCGGCCGTCACGTCTTCGGCGTGACAACTCTGGCGAGCGCCATGCGCACCGGTGATGTCTCCGTTATGACCGATGCCGCGCTCCAACTGCTGGCCGCGCCCAATATCCTGGTCTGGCTCTATCTCATCTTCGCCGTCAGCAGCGCCATGCTGCCCAGCCGCTCCGACCGGCATGCCTGGCCCGGATTCCTGGCCATCATGGCTGTTGTTGTGGTGGTCGTCGGTTGGGTCGGTCATCAGATCGGCATGATCGACGATCTGGCTCGGCCGGTCGCCGTTCTGTTTGGCTATCTGGGCACGGCCTTCTTCATCGCCATCGCCGTCGGCCTGATCTGCATGGTGTTCATCGCTTTGCTTGAATGGATCCTTGGCCGGATCAGAGGGGCCAGTGTTGTCTACAGCCGCGAGGCGTAGAGAGAACACCCGAACACAGGGGTTAATTGTTTCATGAATCACTGTTTCTGCCGTTGCGCGCTTTAAGGCTATTGCGTCAGGCGGCCGTGATTGTGACTCGAATGACTTGCTATCAAAATAATATTGCTGCGCTGTCTGTTATGAAGCGCAAAGGAGAATCAATCATGAATCCGCTTGTCGAATTACACGCTTTCGGCCAAAGCTTCTGGTACGACAACATTCGACGCGACTATTTGACCAACGGCACCATCAAGTCGCTCATCGACAATGACGGCATGCGAGGTATGACCTCGAACCCGACCATATTCGATAAGGCAATTGCCGGGACGGATGACTATGATACCCAGATCGCTGAGCTGACGGCCCAGGGCGCGGACATCAATTCCATCTACGAAGCCCTGGTCATATCGGATATTCAGGCCGCTTGCGACCTGTTTGCGCCTGTTTTTAAGGAGTCAAACGGCGGTGACGGCTTCGTGAGCCTTGAGGTTTCGCCCTATCTGGCCCACGACACTGAGGGCACGATTCACGAAGCGCGGCGACTACATGCCGCCGTCGGCCGGCCGAACCTGATGATCAAGGTCCCGGCTACGCCGGAGGGCATCCCCGCCATTCGCGCCCTGACCGGCGAGGGCCTCAACATCAATATCACCCTGATGTTCAACATGGCCCATTACGAGGCTGTCTCCAAGGCTTATATCGACGGGCTGCGGGACTGGATGGGGCGCGGCGGCGACCCCCGCCAAATCGTATCCGTAGCCTCTTTCTTTGTTAGCCGGGTTGATACCATCGTCGACAAGCATCTGGCCGCGTTAGGCGATCCGGCCGCACTCGCGCTAATGGGCCAGTCGGCCGTGGCCAGTTCCCGCCTTGTCTACAAGCGTTACAAGGATATTTTCCGCGATCCCGCGGGAGAGTTCGCCGATCTGGCGGCCGCCGGCGCCAACGTCCAGCGCTTGCTGTGGGCGTCTACAAGCACCAAGAACCCGGCCTATTCCGATACGCTCTACATCACCGAGTTGATCGGCCCCGACACGGTGACTACCGTCACCCCGGCGACTATCGAGGCCTTCCGCGACCATGGCCAGGTGGCCGACACGCTGGAAGGCGACCTGGATGATGCACGGCACGTCCTCGACCAACTGGCCGAGTTCAAGATCGATTTCAACGGCCTGACTGAGCAGCTGCTTGTCGATGGCGTGGCCGCCTTCATCAAATCATTTGATTCCTTGATGGCATCCATCGCCGTCAAGGGCGAGAGCCTGAAGAAAGGGTAACGGATAAATATCGATGCAGCAGCCGAGCATTCGCACCATTCTGGCCACGTCCGGGATATTCGACACATTCAATGAAGCTCAGCTGACATTGGTCGCCGCCTTGTGCACGCCGGTCAGTTACAATAAGGGGCACGTGTTGATGTCTGAAAATGATCCGTCAAACGACATGTACATCATCGGCCGCGGCGGAGTGGAGGTGCTCGTCAACCCCGACGCGGTGGGCGAGGGCAGCCGGCTTATCTCAACCGAGCCGGCTGTGCTGACCGAACTTCGCCAGGGGCAGGTTGTCGGCGAGATAGCATTGGTCGACCAGGGGGTTCGCTCGGCCACCATTCGCGTCAGCCGTGACGACACCTTGCTGTTGCGCCTGCGGCGCGATCAGCTCATGCGCCTGTGTGAGACCTATCCCGTGCTTGGCTTCAAGCTGATGCGAAATCTGGCCACCGAATTGGCCACCAGAATACGGAATACCGATTGGCTGGTTCGACAGTACCAGTTGCGCCTGCAATCTGAGGAAAACTTGTCGGGTTGATGTCTGTATTGATTGAATCCGCGTTTCACTGAAGGAGGAAGTATGCGCATCGGGATGGTTTCGGCCACCTACGATCCCACGGTCGTCAACGGTGCCGTGCGGATGGTCAGCCTATACAAGCGTTATCTGGAGGAGTTGGGCCATGAGGTGACGATCTTCACCCTCGGCAATAGTACCGAGAAGGACCTCGAAGCGCGCATCTACCGTTCCTCCGGCATCCGTTTGGGGAAATATGGCTATTTTATCAGCATGAGCTACAGCCGTGAGGCGCAGGCGATGCTGGCCCAAATGGATATCGTTCATTGCCACCACCTCATCATGAGCGTGGAAATGGCCCACCGTTACGCCCGTTGCCCGATCGTTTACACCAACCACACCCGCTACGATCTGTATACCGGCGCTTACACGCCATTACCCCAGCCGGCGGCCGATGCCATCATGCGCCAGGTCTGGCCGGAATACACTAGCCTGGCCGATGTGGTCATCGCCCCATCGAAGGGGGTGCGCAATGTGCTGGCTGATTTCGGCGTCAGCGCCAGGACGGTGGTCATAGAGAACGGCATCGAACTGGAGCGGTTTCTCCATCCCCACCAGCCGTGCGCCAAGTCGGACTATGACCTGCCGGAGTCGGCGAAACTCCTGATGTATGTTGGCCGCCTGGCGTCGGAGAAAGACCTGCCGACGTTGCTGAAACAGTTTGCTGTGGCGCGCGAACTGGTTCCAGACTTGTATTTGGCCCTGATTGGCAAAGGGCCACAAGAAGAGGAGCTGGTCGAGCAAGTCGAGGAGTTGGGCCTTCAACCCTATGTCCAATTCCGAGGCACGGTACCTTTCGATGAGGTGGCCGATTGGCTGGCGCCGGCCGATGCTTTTGTGACCGCCTCCACCAGCGAGGTTCATCCCCTGACGATTATTGAAGCGATGGCCGCCGGCAAGCCGATCGGCGCGGTTCACTCGCCGGGGATCTCCGACACCGTCGAGCATGGCGTGACCGGCTTTCTGACAGCCCAGTCCGCGGGACTGGATGCGGCGATCGTGGCATTGATGGCCGATCCGGCGCGAACGCAGGCTATGGGCGCGGCGGCCCGCGAGGCCAGCAAGCGGTTTGATATCCACAGGACAGTCGCCAGGACCGTCGAGCTTTATGAAGAATTGTTGGGGACGCGGCCGGACTTGCAGCGCAGCGAGCCACATGGCCGGTGGTCGCGCCGAACCGAGAAATGGGTTGGCTTGCTCGACCAGCTGGCCGATATCATCCGACAATCGGATGACGCGATAGGTGGAAACCGTAATTGGTGGCCACCGGGGGCGATATCGACACGGAGACCGATTGATGAGTGAGCGACGCCCGGATTCGCGTCGTCGTTTGGGGCAATGGGGTGAAAACCTGGCCGCGCTCCATCTGGAATCCAGAGGACTCGCACTGATCGAGCGGAACTGGCGCTGTCGCGACGGCGAGATCGATCTGGTGGCTCGCGACGGTGAGACATTCGTCTTTGTGGAAGTGAAAACACGCCGGGGCCGCAAGTTCGGCGCGCCTGAGGAAGCGTTAACACCCCATAAAGCCCAAAAGCTGCTGCAACTCGGTCAGAATTATATGGCCGAACATGAGCTGGATAACGTCAACTGGCGTATCGATCTGGTGGCGGTGGAGCTGGACGAGAACGGGCTACTGCTACGCTGCGACCACATCTCCAACGCGGTGCTGGGCTGGTAGGGGAGGGTTGGATGAACCGGGAGCGACGCCCCCTTCTCGTCCTCGTCGGCCCGACGGCCGTGGGCAAGACCGCTCTCTCTCTCTATCTGGCGAGACGATTCGACGGGGAGATCGTCTCCGCCGATTCGCGCCTTTTTTATCGCGGGCTGGACATCGGCACCGCCAAGCCGCTCCCGGCCGAACGCGCTGCCGCCCCCCACCATCTCATCGACATCTGCCCGCCGGATGGGACGCTTAGCCTGGGCGAATATCAACGACTGGCCGTCAGGACGATCGACGCCATCCTCGGCCGGGATCATCTGCCTATTTTGGTTGGCGGCACGGGACAGTACGTCTCGGCCGTCATTGAGGGCTGGGGTATCCCGGAGGTCGCCCCCCGGCCGGAACTCCGGGCTGCGCTGGAGGCGTTGGGCGCGGACGAGGCGGCCCGCTGGTTGGCCGCGCTTGATCCGTCGGCCGCGGCGCGAATCGACCCCCGCAACTTCCGGCGGGTCATCCGGGCGCTGGAGGTGACGTTGGTGACCGGTCGCCCCATCACCGAACTGCAACGCAAAACCCCGCCCCCCTATGATATTCGGGTCATCGGTCTGTGGCGCGGCCGTCGCTCGCTCTACGAGCGCATCGATGACCGCGTGGACGCGATGATGGCCGCGGGCCTGCTCGATGAGGTGCGCCGCTTGCGTGATGCCGGTTACGGCTCGGACTTGCCATCGATGAGCGGGTTGGGTTATCGGCAGCTGATGGCCCATCTGTCGGGCGAGACAAGTCTTGATGAGGCGGTGGAGCGCATCAAGTTCGAGACCCATCGCTTTGCGCGGCAGCAAGCGACGTGGTTCCGCCGCGATGATCCGCGAATTACATGGTTTGATCTGGATGAGGATGACGATCCGCAGCAAGTAGCGGCGGCCGTTGAGGAATGGCTGGGCAGGTAGCCTGTCATCTGGCCGAATGAGACGGGCAGGACATCCTGTCGGTTGTTCCGCTCGTTTTGCCCTTATCCGGTAAGTCGGTCTACCAATCTCCGAATTTCCGACTCGAAGGCCGTATTGATGGGGAAGACCAGGTTCTGCCGCCGGATGACGGCCGCGCGCGCCGCCAGATAATTTTCCAGCAATTCGCCCAGGCCGCGGACGGTGGCCGTGGTGTCGTGGCTATACATCGCCCGAACCAGATTTTGGCGGGCCGGTTCCTCCGGTGGTAATGCCTGCAGCAGCGGTGGCAGCGTGAAGTACAGCAACTGCAAGTAGATGGGGAACGGCTTGGCGGCGTCGCCCCGTTTCAGCAAGCGTATCACGTCCCAGCACATCACCCAGAATCGGTTATCCAGGTCGGTCAACTCGGCCGGGCTTATGTAGGGCTGCGATGGGGCCAACCGCGATGAGGCGACCTGGTGTTGCTCGGCCCAACGGTCGCTGTCCTTCAGGATACGTAGCTCGCGATAGAGGGGGTGGGGGGCGATGGTCTCCATTGTTTCAAATAGGAAATCGGCCTTGGCCCCGTTGCTATAGAGAGCGATAGTGAGAAACGGCTCCACGTGGCCGGCATCGAAGGAGCGCACGGCCACGTATGGCATGACCCCCTTAATGAATTCCTGTCGTGCGGCCCATCCGATTTCCCGCTCGGCCGGATTGGCGTATATCAGGGCGACGTCGACATCCGACCAGGCATCCTCGGCTCGGCGGCCGAACGCGCCATAGAGGTAACAAACCAGCACGGCCGGATCGGCTTGCACGTGACGCTGAAGCCGGCCGATAAAGCGCTCTTGCTCGAACATGATGGCTCAGATTGTCCCCGGCTTAGGGGATGAAGCAACCGAAAGAGCGCATCAGCAGGACGGCCGTCAGACCCAGAGCCACGCCGGCCAGAACTTGCGGGACGGTATGGCGTTTCAGGTAGATGCGAATCAGGCAGATCAGGACCACGAACGGCAACAGGATCAGCCCTGCCGTCCAGCCGAAAAGGAGGGTAAAAATCATCCAGGTGGCGGCCGCGGCCGTGGCATGGATGCTGATGAGCCACTGGGTGTTGATTAGCCCCAGGGTGCCGAGCATGGCCGCACTCAGGATGCCGGCGCAACGCAGCAGCACCGGCCCATCAAAAAATGCGATAAAGGCAAAGGCGGCAACGCCTGCAACGACCGCCGTCACGTAAGGGATATGGCGCTCGCTGGTCGAGCTCATATGCAGCTCGGTCACCCGGCCGG
>CAYXNH010000033.1:0-20630 GCA_964466135.1 uncultured Ardenticatenaceae bacterium
GCATGGCCATGACGTTGCCGACGATCTGCTCGGCCGATTGGGGCATGACCGGGCGACCGCATTGCGGGCAATGGGGCGTGCCGGCGCGGGCGTAGAGCAGGCGCAGGTAGTCGTAGATCTCCGTCACCGTCCCGACGGTCGAGCGCGGGTTATGGCTGACGCCCCGCTGGTCGATGGAGACGGCCGGGCTGAGGCCCTCGATATTGTCCACCTCCGGCTTTTCCATCTGGCCCAGAAATTGCCGGGCGTAGGCCGAGAGCGACTCGACATAACGACGCTGCCCTTCGGCAAAGATAGTGTCGAAGGCCAGCGATGACTTGCCCGAACCTGACAAGCCGGTGATGACCACCAGCTTGTCGCGGGGGATTTCCACGTCGATATTCTTGAGATTGTGTTCGCGCGCGCCGCGAACGATGATCTTGTCCAGCGACATCTCGCCTCTTTTTGTCACGCGAAGGGGAGCCACCACATTACCTCCGCGTAGCCTGTTCGTCTTTGCCGATCTGTTATTCTAGCACGACGGCAGGCTACACACCACGAGCATTAAGATTGGTCGATATTAGCACATATGGTCTAATTCAACAACGGACGATCCCGGAGCAATCGCCCATAAAACCGCCAAAACAAAAGCGCCGGATACTATGTCCGGCGCTTTTTTTGGAGTTCTTGGTCGGTAGGGGTTAAGCGGTCTTGATCTCAATCCGCTTCGGCTTCACTTCCTCGGCCTTGGGCACCGTCAGGGTCAGCACGCCGTTCTCGTAGGCGGCCTCGATCTTGTTGGCGTTGACCGGCACCGGGAAGCGCAGGCTGCGGCTGAAGCTGCCGTAGCGACGCTCGCGAATGTGATAGGACTCTTCCTCGATGGTCTCGTCCTTCTTGATCTCGCCCTGAACCGTCAGGACATTGTCTTCCAGGGTGACGTTCAAATCTTCGGGGTTGATGCCGGGCAACGAGGCCTTGACCGTGAAGAAGTCGTCCTTCTCGGCCACGTCCAGGGCCAGGCTCCAGCTGCCGACGACGTCATTGGTGCGCAAGGGCATGCCCATTCGCCCGCGATACAGAGGGGTATCGAAATAACGATCGAATTCATTAAACAGTTCGGATGCTTCGCGCATCGGGTTCCAACGCATTATCTTGGCCATGATCTTGTCTCCATTCAGGTTGTTTCATACTGAAGTAATTGGCTTATTACGGGCGCCCACATGTTTGGACGCACTGTCACTATTCTGGCCCGCTCGTATATGAAATGTATAAGCCCAATATATGAACCTCGTTGGAACGTGGTCGCAACCGGAGGAAAGGAGGAAAAGGAGGCGCGTTACGGCTGGGCCGGGACGGAAACAGTCGCGTAATCAATGTCGCCAGCCATCAGACGCCGGTCGATGTCCGGGTCGTAGAGGCCGACGCGGATCGACAACGGGCCGGGGGGAAGATCGGCCGGAATCGTGAGCGTGTGCATGTCGATGACATACTCGCCGGGCAGCCAGCCGGTGGTCGGCCGCGCCCAGTTCGCGGGCACGCCGTCAGCCTGGGCCAGGATGTTGCCGCTTTCATCCACGAGATGGACGAAGACATGGTAGCTCGTCGCCGTCTCGGCCTCGGCCCGCCAGACGAGAGGCAGGGAGCAGGCTCCGGGGAGCAGGGGGGCGGAGGTGCAGGGGGGCGGAGGAGAATCGGTGGCATCATCTTCCCGCGAGGCAATGCCCGCCAATGTGGCGATTGTTGCGCCGTCGGCCGTGACGAACGTTGCATCCAGTGGCTCGGCAAGTGGGGGCGAAGTGAATTGCCGCTCGGGCACGGTGACGGCGATCTCGCCCAGCGCGAACTCCTCGATCACAAAATGATAGTTGCCGCCGGGAAGGCTCGCGGGCAGCCGGAGCAGAAGCTGCCCGCGCAGGCGGCCGTGCGCGGGCCAGTCGCCGGGCGGGAATCCCTCGCGGATGGCCGGCAAGGACCATTCGGCCGCGGCCGCCCCCGCCTCGTCTTCCAGCCGCAGCGTGAAACGCTCGCATGTGGCGACGTCCCGACACTCCCAGAAGAAAGTCATCAGCACGGACTCGCCCGCCATAGCCTCGGCCCGGTCCTGGTTATAGCCCAGCAGGCGCAGCCCCGACGCAGGCAAATCATAGTCGGCAGGATACTGAGGCGCGAAGTCGGGAGCGACGCGGGGGTTGACGATCTCGATCTGTCCGATGACGGCCGTCGGGCCAAGCGACTGGCCCGTCGTCGTCTCGACCAGCGTCAGCGGGGTCAGCGTCTCCTTGTCGAACAGGGTCACGGCGATGTCGTACAGGCCGGGAGGCGCGCCGCTCAACGTCTGCACCTCGCGGCTGTCCCAACCCCATTCGCCGGCGGCCCACTGCCGGGTGGGCGGCATGTCTTCGTAGATGCGCGGCCGCTCCGTCCCTTTCCGGCTCCACGCCAGATTGTCCGGCCCGATGAGAGAGATTTCCGACTGGTAATCGGCCGCGGGCGGCGCGACGGCCGACCAGGCCATGTGGACGTCGAACATCTCGCCCGCGGGCACGCGGTCGCGGCTCAGGTTAAAGCCGTCGAGGCGCAGTTCGCCCGCCTGCAAGGCCGCGGGATGCGTCACAGACGGCCCGGCCGCCCGGCGTAATGGCGTCTCCCCCCGGTCGACGAACAGCTTCATGCCCAGCAAAATCGCGGCGAGCAAGAGTAGCGCCGTCGCCTCCCCGCGCCTGAATCCGGAAGTCAGTCGGTGGGCGTCGGTTCGCGGCCGTCTCCGGCTCCAGATCGCCACCGCAACCGCCCCGACGGCCGACAACGTGCTGAGGGCGACCAGGGCCGATCGCAGCGGCGTCGTTTCCCATCCGACCGACACCCCATGCGTCCCGGCCGGAACGTCGAAGGTGATCAGTCCCGATGGGTCTTCGGGCGTGATGGGGACCGGTCGGCCGTCGACGCGGGCCACCCAGCCGGGGAAGGCAAAACTGAGATAGCGCGCGGTGAACGGCTCCGGCGATTCGACGGTCAGCGTCACCCCGCGCGGCTGGTAGACGACGTCGCGCGTCACTGCTCCGGCGGGTAGGGCCGTCGCGTCGAAGCGCTGCGGTGTCCGTCCTGCCGCATAGTCGGCCTCCAGCGGCGAGCCGGATGGCCGCTCGTGCACCGTGCGCGGGAAATAGCTGCCTTCCGGGTCAACCCCCACCAGACCGGTGACACGCTCATAGGTGTGAACGGTCAGAATGGTCGGGAAGGGTTCCTCGACGCAGATGCGCGGGTACAGGTTGGGGATGGCCTCGATGATCAGCAGGGCAATGACCAGAGCGAGGAGTGCATGACGAATGACGAGCGACCGCGTGCTTGAGAGGGCCAACGGATAGGCAAAAGGCACCCCGGCCAGAAAGGCCACCGGCAGGGCGGCGCGGCCGACGAAGCGCCACGGAAATTGAACGAAGTCGATGAGCGGCAGGCTCTCCCACAACGGGCGGGAGACGGGCAAAGCCATGAACAGATAAACGGCCGCGCCGGCGGCCATGAGCCATATATGAAGTCGTTGCTCGCGGGCGCGCGGATCGTCGCCCTTGATCCACACCAGCCCCGACAGCCCGACGGCCGCCAGCAGCAGCGGAACCCAGCCCAGCCGGAACAGCAGCGGCGGATTGACCAGCGTAGGGTCTTCGGCCGCGACCGGCGCCAGAATCTCGCCCAGCGTCGCGAAGTTGAAGCGCCAATCGTTGTTGCGCGTCGTCGTCGACATCTCCAGCGTCACCTGATCCATCTCCAGCAGCGCCCCGCCGGTGTAGAAGAAAGCCAGCCCCATCCCGAGGATCAACAGGGAGAACGCGCGAAAAAGGGCGACATAGCCCGGATGATCGGCATACCACGAGACCCCCGGCCCCCCTGCTCCTCCGCTCCTCTGCTCCTCTGCTCCTCCGCTCCTCCGCTCTCCTGCTCCTCTGCTGCCCTGCACCCACACAACCGCCAACAAATAACCCAGCAGCGTCGGCGCAAAGATGAACGTCGAGATATTGTGGCTGATCGAGAGGAGGGCCAGCCCCAGTACCCCGCCGATGAACGACCGGACGGAGCCAAAGAGCGCCCACCGTCGCCCCACCCACAGCAGGAACGGAAAGAGCGGCAGGGCCAGCGATTCGGGCGCGTTGCCGCGGACGATGGCGTCGACCATCACATAAGGCGCGGCCATGTAGGCCACGGCCGACACCAGCGCGACCCGCGGCCCGAACAGATCGCGCACCCACAGGAACATGAAGATGCCGCACAGCAGGATAGTCACGGCGTAGAACAGGTTCGACGCCGCCGGCAGCGGCAATCCGGCCAGAAACGGCAGCAAGACGGCGTAGAGCGGAGCCGCCTCGCGATAGACGAAGAACGGATAGCCGTAGCCAAAGGCCAGATCGGGCAGCCAGCGGGTCAGGTAGAGGCCCTCGGACCAGGCGTGGGCCATGGCGGCGACGCGATGGTAGTGAAGGTGGCCGTCGTGGGTGCAGGCCACGGCCGACCAGCGCAGGAGCGGGGTGATGAGCGGCAGACCCAGCAGTACGGTCAGCAGCAGCCAGTAAGCGGTATTCAGGCGTGAGGGTGTCCCGTGATCGGCGTCGTTGGATGCCACAATCGGGTAGTATGGCATATGGTCATATTGGAGGCAATGACGGGTGCCGGACGGGATGTCGACGATTGTAGCGACAGAGCCTGTTTTAAGTTATGATCGAGTTGAAGATGTTCGCACTCATTCAGCCTCTTGATCCGTTTGTGTGCAAATCATCAATGCGGAGGACTCCAATGATACAGGTTCCGGTAAAACAGGCTGTAATTGAATTTGACCGCCTCCTCAACAAGGTTGCAGAAGGTCAGGAAGTAGTCATCATCGGCTCTGACGGCTCAGCATTTAAGCTGATGGCCCTGCCGCGCGTCCCCCAACCCATATTCGGTAGTGCGCAAGGCCTGGTCACCATTGGGCCCGATTTTGATGATCCTGTTGAAGGCTTCGAAGAGTATATGCCGTGAAAATCCTGCTCGATACGCATACCTTCCTATGGTTTATTGCCGGAGATGGACAGTTGAATGCCCACGCCCGGTATTTAATCGAAGAACCTGGTAATGAACGTTTTCTAAGTGTGGCGAGTATTTGGGAGATCACCATCAAATCCAGTCTGGGCAGATTGACGGTACCGACGCCGCCCAGCATCTTGATCCGCGAGCACATTTGGGCGAATGCGATTGATCTGTTATCCATCACGCCTGAACATCTCGATGCACTTCACGAATTACCGTATCATCATAAAGACCCGTTCGATAGGCTTCTAATCGCTCAAACGATGCAGGAACAGATGGTTCTTGTCACCAAAGACCAGACCTTCAATGCTTACGGCATTCAAACAGCCTGGTCATGACGATTAAAGCCTATTACCTTCCAGCCAGACCTTACTTACCTATCTGATCGCTCCTCCGCTCCAGCAGCAACGAGTCGCGCCAGACACCGTGGTGAAGCCCCAGCCGCTCGCGGCGGCCGACGATGTGAAAGCCGCGCGAGATGTGAAGGGCGATGCTGGCCTCGTTTTCGGGGAAGACGCCCGCCTGCAGCGTCCAGATGCCCGCCGCCTCTGATGCTTCAATGAGAGCATTCAGAAGCGCCCGGCCGACACCCTGCCTGCGCGCGGCCGCGGCCACGTAGATGCTGACCTCGGCCACGCCGCTATAGACGCTGCGCTTCGACACCGGGCTGAGGGCCACCCAGCCGACGACCTGGCCGGCCCGCCGGGCGACAAGGCGGCAGTCAGGCCGGTGGGCGACATCCCAGGCCTCCCATTCCGGTGCGGCCGTCTCGAAGGTGGCCTGGCCGGTGGCGATACCCTCTTCATAGATCGCGCGGACGGCCGGCCAGTCCGTGGGCGTGAGGGGGGCGATGCGGATTGAATTCGGCATGGCGGCCAAACGTCGATAACCAACAAAGGAAGTGACGGCCCAATTATCGATCATGATTACCCCTGGGATCAACTCATTCGCGGGCAGCGATTCAAAGACATTCGGCCAGCACGGCTATTGCCGCATCGATCTGTTCCTTGGTCACGATGAGCGGCGGGGCGATGCGCAACGTCGTCTCTCCGGCATTGATGACCAGCAAGCCCAACGCCCGCGCCGCGGCGATCACCCCGGCGGCGGGGATGTCCAGATCGACGCCCACCAGCAGGCCCGCGCCGCGCACATCGCGCACATGGTCGCTGTTCAGCTCGCGCAGGCTCCGGCACAGGTATTCGCCATTCTCGGCCACGGCCGCCAGAAACTCCGGTTGGGCGACGCGGTCGAAGACCACCGTCGCGGCGCGACAGACCAGCGGCCCCCCGGCAAAGGTGCTGCCGTGCTCGCCATACCCCACGCAGGAGGCGACCTCCTCGGTCACCAGGATGGCGCCGATGGGCAGCCCGTTGGCCAGCGGCTTGGCCAGGGTCATGATGTCGGGCGTCACCCCACAGGCCTCGTGCGCCCACAGCCGGCCGGTGCGGCCAAGCCCGCACTGGATCTCGTCGAAAATGAGCGTGGCCCCGTGCTCGTCACACAGGGCGCGCAGCTCGCGCAGGAACTCCGGCGTGGCCGGATGGATGCCCCCTTCGCCCTGCACCGGCTCGACGATGACGGCACCGGTGGCCGGACCGATGAACTCGCGCGCGGCGGCCGCATCATTGAACGGGGCGAAGCGGACCCCCGGCAACAGCGGCGCGAACGGCTCGCGATAGATGGCCTTATAGGTGGTCGATAGCGCGCCCATCGTGCGGCCGTGGAAGCTGTTGTTGAAGGCGACGATCTCGTGCTTGCCCTCGCCATGCCGGACGAGCGCCCGCTTGCGAGCGAATTTGAGCGCCCCTTCGACGGCTTCCGTCCCGGAATTGGTGAAGAAGACACGGTCGGCGAAGGAGTGCGTGACCAGTCGCTTGGCCAATTCCACCTGGGACGCGGTGTAATAGAGATTGCTGACGTGGGTCAACGTGGTCGCCGCCTCGGCGACGGCCGCGGCCACGGCCGGGTCGCTATGGCCCAGCGCGGCCACGGCGATGCCCGACGTGAAATCCAGATAGCGGCGGCCGTCGCTGTCATAGAGGTACACGCCCTCGCCGCGCTCCAGCACCATATCCGGCCGGCGATAGGTCTGCATGACATACCGCCCCTCATCCTGAATAATTTCCTGTGTATTCATAAGGTGTTGTCTCGTAAAGAATAATCGGGTATCAGGCCAGGGAAGCCACGACCCCGTTGGCCGCATGACGGTGAGCAGTTGCCGGATGGGGTTCAAGGCCGAATACCGTCCCCCCGCCAATGCCAAGCCCGGCCAGGTTGACGATGCGCACCTGGGCCACGCCGCTATCCAGCGCGTCCAGGGCGGTGCGCACCTTGGGGATCATCCCGCCGCTGATGACGCCGTTCCTGATGAGCGTCGCCGCGTGCGCCGGCGTCAGGCTGGGCAGGAGGCGCTCGTCCTGCAGCACCCCCGGCACGTTGGAGACGAAATCGAGCATCCGCGCCGACAACGCGTGGGCGATGGTCCCGGCCGCCTCGTCGGCATTGACATTGTAGGTCTGGCCGTCCTCGCCCAGGGAAACGGGGGAGACGACCGGGATGATGCCGTTGGCGGCGAACTGCTCCAGCAGGCCCGTCCGCACGTGGACGATCCGGCCCACCAGGCCGAGGTCCGCCGTCGGGTGCTCCTTTTTGCGGCAGCGCAACAGGCCGCCGTCGATGCCGCTGATGCCGACGGCATCCAGCCCGGCCGCCAGAAAAGCCTTGACGATGGCCTTGTTGGTGTGACCCGACAGCACCATTTCGGCCACGGCCAGCGATTCGGCGTCGGTGACGCGCAAGCCGTCGATCTTGACCGGCTCGATGCCCAGGCGCGACTGGAGCGCGGCGATCTCCTGCCCGCCGCCGTGGACGACGACGAGCGGCTCGCCGCCGGCCGCCAGTTGAGCGATCTGCCGGGCCAGCGCCTCCAGAAAGCCGGGGGTGTTCATTTCATTGCCGCCGATTTTGATGACTCGGGTCATGGTCTGGTTCCTTTTGCGATTCATATCAATCCATACGTCTCGGGGCAGCCGAAGACGACATTCATATTCTGGATGGCCTGTCCGGCCGCGCCCTTGACCAGATTATCGATGGTCGAGGTCAGGATGAGCGTCCGGCCGGTCAGGGTCAGGCCGATGGCGCACTGGTTGGTGTAGTTGACGTGGGCCAGCGTCGCCGTCTGCCCGGCCGGCAGGAGCCGCACAAACGGCTCGTCGGTACAGGCGGCCGCGTAAAGCTCCCGTAGCGCCCCCTCGGTCGCGCCGTCGTCCAGCGTCACGTAAATCGTGGACAGGATGCCGCGCGGCACGGGCAGCAGGTGGGGCGAGAAGACGAGCGACGGCGCGTCGGATCGCCATTGGCGCAGGGTCTGCTCCATCTCCGGCAGATGGCGATGGGCGCGGCCGATCTTGTAGGGCGACAGGTTGTCGGCCACCTCGACGAAGTGGGTGGTGGTCGACGGCGCGCGCCCCGCCCCGGAGACCCCCGATTTGGAATCGGCGATAATCGTCCCGCCGATGGCGACGTCGCTGCGCAGCAAGGGCCACAACGCCAGCAGGACACTGGTCGGATAGCAGCCGGGATTGGCCACCAGTTGCGCCCCCGGCAGGTCGGCGCGAAAGACTTCGGTCAGGCCGTAGATGGCCCGGCCCAGCCAGTCCGGCGCGGGATGGGTGTGGGCATACCAGTCGGCGTAGGTCGCCGCGTCGCGCAGCCGAAAGTCGGCGCTGAGGTCGATGACGCGCGCACCTGATTCGAGGGCTGTGACCGCCGTCGCCGCCGCGGCGGCATGGGGCAGGCAGAGGAAGACGACATCGGCCTCGTCGAGTGGCGCGTCCTCTCCGGCGACGAGAGACAGGGCGGGCGCGGCCGGAAACACATCGTCCAGCGTCTTCCCGGCGTGGGATTGCGACGTGGCAAAGACGATCTCGGCCGCGGGGTGGCGCCGCAGCAGCTTCACCAGCTCATACCCCGTATAGCCCGTCGCACCATAAATTCCAACCTTGATCATAATACTCTCCAAAACAAAACCGCCAGACCCTTTTGAGGTCTGGCGGTTGGTTTGTTCGAATCTCGGCTCTCGACGACTCAGGCAACCTTAAACACCAGACCTGTGGTCCGGGGCGGGCGAGGGCGACGGGGGAAAGCCTGAGCCGTGAAAATGAACATGCGAGAATGATAACAATCGAAAGAGGAAAGTCAATAGTCAAAATATCCGCCACGCGGGCCGGTTGGGCGATAAAAACCGAACCCGGCCTGAAACTTACAGCTTTGGAACCCTTCCTGAACATTTTCCTAATATTTCTCGGGCAAACTTGGGGCAATATACATCAGCGCATCGCGATGTGGATGACAGGTACGGACAATCTGCCCTGTCTCTATCGTGGCTGAGAGGTGTGAAATGCCTAAGTGGAATGGAATGATATCGCAACAGAAGGAACCAGCGACTATGACCTACCCGGAAATAAGGTGGTGGACAGCGCCGGAGCTAGGCCATGAAAGCTCTGTTGCCTTGTTTGAGCCGATTGGGCTCGCTCAAATGAGCTCGGTTGCGCTTATGGATCGCTTCGAGACCAAGTACATTTTCCATGAGCAGCGGTTGGACGCAATCCTGCCGGCGCTGGCCGGAGCATACCGGGTGCTTGAGGTCAATGAAACCCGATTGAATCAGTACCGGACATTGTACTTCGACACGCCAGACTTTGCCCTGTTTCGTCGCCACCATGCCGATGGGCGCAATCGCTACAAGGTTCGCAGCCGGCGGTATATCGAAAGCGACCTGTCCTTCCTGGAGATCAAACACAAGGTTAAAAGTAATCGAACCATCAAGCATCGCATTGAAATAGACAATGTTACCGAGAAGCTTTCGGCCGATGAATTGGGCTTTCTGGATAATCTTTTGTCCGAGGACATGATGGTGCTGGAGCCAAAGCTGTGGAACGAATATACGAGGATCACCCTGGTCCATGCGGACAGGACGGAGCGGGTCACGATTGACCTGAATCTGAGGTTTCGCCATCGTGGGGAAACCATCATCGTGCCAGATATCGTTGTGGCGGAAGTGAAGCAAGCGAGAAGCCAGGCCCCCTCGGAGTTCGTTCAACTCATGAAAGCCGAGCGAATACGCTCTGACGGATTCAGCAAATATTGCGTCGGCGTTTCGTTGCTCTATTCGCAGGTCAAGCACAACCGTTTTAAACCCAACTTAAACAGGATGAACAAAATCATCCACGGAGAGTCCAGATATGTCATTTGAGACAATGGTCTTTTTTATGGGGGCGGCCCTAAACCTGCTGGTCGCTGTTCTGATTATCCGATTTATTTACTATCCGATTACCCAGGACAAAAAGTTCGTCTTCACGTTTCTGGCCTTCAACACGGTAATCTATTTTGTCATGGGCCTGTTGACGAGCGCGGAACTCAGCGTCGGCGTTGGTTTTGGTCTGTTCGCCATATTCTCCGTCCTGCGCTATCGCACGGATGAGATACCGATCCGGGAGATGACTTATTTGTTCATTGTGATCGCCTTGCCCGTGATGAACTCGGTCATGATATCGGAAGACCACATCATTCAGTTAGTGGTTGCCAATTGCATGATCGTTGTCCTTCTCTATGCGCTGGAAAAAGAGTGGGGCTTTCGATTCGCCGGCAGCAAGTTCGTTACCTACGATCGCGTGGAGCTTGTCGCTCCGGAGAAACAGGAATTGCTTTTTGAAGATTTGCGTCGGCGCACCGGCCTGTTGGTTGATCGAGTGGAAGTGCGCAAGATCAATTTCCTTAATGACACGGCCGATATGATTATTTACTACGACCGGGCGCGCGCCCAAAGAACGGATGCGGCTGCGGTCCTCGTGAACCAAGGAGTTCAATTATGAAAAGGATATTTCTCATTTTAATGTTACTGGCCATTTCTATAAGCCTTATCGCCTGCTCATCCGCTTCGGGGAGCACGGACGCCGCGCCGCCGGCGGCCGCCACAAGCAGCGAACCGTCGACCACCGAAGATACGGCCGAACTGCCGGAAGCAGGCGAGACGACCGGGAGCAGCGAGACCATCCAGACCTCAACCTCATCGGATGCCGAGGATGAAGTCGCCCGGCCGGAGGGCTGGACGGAAGATTCCCACGGCAAGGATGCCGATCCGAATTATGATGTCGTCTTCCCGACGGACAAGGTGAACACGATCACGATCACCATCGATCCCGCCGACTGGGAAGCGATGCAAGCCAACATGACCGACATTCTCGGCGAGCCGGGAACAGGCGGACAAAACGGCCCCGGCGGCGGTTTCACCCCGCAGGAAGGCATGGAACCGCCCAGCGGCGAGTTCACCCCACCCCAGGGCGGAGAACCTCCGGCGGGCAGGCCCGGCCCCGGCGGGCAAGGCGGCTTTCCGGGAGGTGGCGATATGGTGAGCGAGACGCCCATGTGGGTTCCGGCAACCATCGAATTCGACGGCAACGTCTGGAATCATGTCGGCGTGCGCTACAAAGGGAACTCGTCGCTGACGAGCGCCTGGAGCAGCGGCACGCTCAAGATGCCGCTCAAGTTCGATTTCGACGAGTTCGAGGATGACTACCCCGAGATCGACAATCAGCGCTTCTTCGGCTTCAAGCAGCTATCGCTGGCCAACGGCTTCAGCGACGACACCTACCTGCGCGAGACCCTGACGTATGACGCCATGCGCGAAGCGGGGCTGGTGGCCGGCAGGACGGCGTTCTATGAGGTCGTCCTCGATTATGGCGAAGGCCCGACCAGTCTGGGTATCTACACGGTCGTCGAAGTCGTCGACGATACCGTCATCGACACCGCCTTCGGCGGCGACGACGGCAACATCTATGAGGGCGACGGTCAGGGCGTCAGTCTGGCCGAAGGGACGTATGACCTGATCGCCGACAGTTTTGAGAAGGAAAATAACGAAGATGAGGCCGACTGGAGCGATATCGAGGCTCTCTACATTGCCCTGCACGCCGACACGCGCACGACCGACCCGGAGCAGTGGCGGGCCGATTTGGAAGCGATCTTCGATGTCGATACGTTTTTGAACTGGCTGGCCGTGGGCGCGGTCGTGCAGAATTGGGACACCTACGGGGCCATGAACCACAACTTCTACCTGTACAATAATCCCGAGACCGGCCAACTGGTGTGGATACCCTGGGACCATAACATGACGTTTGGTGTGGGAATGGGCGCCGGCCGAGGCGGCCAACAGGGCGAGGGCATGGGCGACCGCCAGGGCGCGGGCATGGGCAGCCGCAGCAATGTCACCTTCGACAAGGCCGAAGTGGACGAGAGCTGGCCGCTGATTCGCTTCCTGCTGGATGACCCGGTTTATAACGAGAAGTATATGGGCTTTCTGGCCGAGGCAAGCGCCCTGTTCGATGCCGATGCGGTGAACGCCCGCATCGAGGAGATGGCCGGGATGTTGCGGCCGTTCATCATCGCCGCGGGCGAGGAAGAGCAGTTCGACGCAGCGTTGCAGCAGTTGATCGCCGCCGTGAGCGCGCGCGACACAGCGGCGGCCGATTTCGTGGCCACGCAGTAATCGGATGTTCTGACAGGGAGATTGGAAGGGGCGGGTTTGGATACCCGCCCCTGTTGTTTCTAGCACTCGCTATAGCCGCAGCTCACGCACTTGCGGCAACCTTCTTCGTTGACGAGCGAGGAGTTGCCGCAGTCGGGGCAGAGGTCGCCGACGGTCGCCGGCGCCGCGACCAAAGCCGGCTGAGTGTTGTCGGCCGCATGGTGGCCATTGCCGTTGAGGCCATTACTCAGATGAGCCGAGCCTTCCTCGGCCGAGCGATCGAGATAGTCGCCCAGCACCTGGGCCACGCCGTCGGGCAGGGACAGGACGCGCTGGGGGCCGAAACCGAGCGGGCGGCCGCCGCCGATGCCGCTCAGCTGGTTGACCACTTCCTTCAGCCGCTCGCGCGGCGAGATGGGCGAGGCCAGGCGCAGGTTGTAGCTGATCATGCGGCCGATGGCCTCGGAGACGGCTGCGGTGTCGCTGCCCGCCTTGGCCGTCTGGATGAAGACCTCGAACGGCTGGTCGTTGCCGTTGTGGTTGATGGTGATGTAGGTCGCACCCAGCGGGGTGTTGATGCGGCTCGTCTCGCCTCGCAGCACGCGGCTGCGCGATTTCTTCGACTCGCGCCAGATGGTGAGCTGTTGCGCCGGCTCCTCGGCTTTGGCCTCGGTCTTGGCTTTGGCCTCTTTCGTGGCGTGCGTTTCCAGCGTCACGGACTCGCGGGAGCCGGTGACGTAGACGGTCAATCCCTTGCAGTCCAGCTCCCAGGCCAACATGTAGGCCTCGGCCACGTCCTCGCGGCTGGCTCCGGCCGGGAAGTTGCACGTCTTGGATATGCTGTTGTCCACGAAAGCCTGGATAGCGGCCTGCATGCGCACGTGCTCCTCGGGGGTGATGTCGGATGACACCACGAAGGTGTCGCGGATGCCGGCCGGAAGCTTGTCGATATGCTGGCAGCTGCCGACGCGATTCACCTCGGCGATGATCTCGTGGCGCGTGGCCTCGTCCAGCCCGGCCTCGAGCAAGGCCCGCTCGAACAGGGGGCTGGTGTATTGCAGTTGCAGGTCCTTGCCGTTGTCGTTGACGTGGCGAACATAGGCTAGGGCGAAGACCGGTTCGCAGCCATAGCCCTCGATACCGGCCACCGTGGCGATGGTTCCCGTCGGGGCGACGGTCGTCTGGGCCGCGTTGCGGATGCCGTGGGCCTTGATGCCGTCGACGATCGCTTTCCAGTCGAGCGAGGGACGGCCGAAGTTCTTCTTGCTCTTCACCGTGGCCTTGGGGGCCGACCAGCGGAAGTTTTGCGGGTCATAGATGCTGCCCTCGATGGCCAGAAACGGGCTGCGTTCGCGAGCCAGCTCCACGCTGGTGCGCATGCTGTGATAGCGAACGAACTCGATCAATGCCCCGGCCAGGGCCTGCCCCTCCTCGCTGCCATAACGGACGCCGACGCGATAGAACAGGTCGCTCATCCCCATGATGCCCAGTCCGATGCGACGGGCGTTGAGAGCGGCCTCGCGCAGCTGGGGCACGGCGGGCACGTAGGCGTTGGCCGTGACGACGTTGTCGAGGAAGTGGGTGGCCTCCTCTGTCGAGCGGCGCAACAAATCCCAGTCGATTTGGCCGCCGGCCGTGACATGGCGGCCGAGATTGATGGAGCCGAGGCAGCAGTTCTCATAAGGGCCGAGCCACTGCTCCCCGCAGGGGTTGGTCGCTTCCAGCTCGTACAGATGGGGCACGGGATTGGAGCGATTGGCCGCGTCGAGAAACAGCAGGCCCGGCTCGCCGTTGCGGTGGGCATACTTGACGATCTCGTCAAAGATGTCCCGCGCCCGAACGGTGCGCCAGACCTTGCCGTCGCGGGGGTTGATCAGTTCGAAATCAGTATCGTCCTTGACGGCCCGGATGAATTTATCCGTGACGCCGACGGAGATGTTGAAGTTGGTGATGGCGTATTCGCTGGCCTTGCAGGAGATGAACTCGAATATATCGGGATGGTCGACGCGCAGGACGGCCATGTTCGCGCCGCGCCGCGTGCCGCCCTGGGCGATCTCGCCAAAAGCCTGGTCATAGACCCGCAAAAAGCCCACCGGTCCGGTGGCCTTGCCGGCCGAGGTTTTGACATGATCATTTTTCGGCCGCAGGCGGGAGAAGGCGAAGCCGTTGCCGCCGCCCGTCTGCTGAATGAGTGCGGCGTCGCGCAGAGTCTGGAAGATGCCGGACGGATCGCGCCCCATGTCGTCGGAGATGGGCAACACAAAGCAGGCGGCCAGCTGGCCCAACGGCGTGCCCGCGCCGGTGAAGGTGGGGCTGTTGGGGAAGAAGCGCAAGTCGGTCAGAAGCCGATAGAAGGTATCTTCGGTCGTGGCGACATCTCCGCCGTGGTCGGCCTCCACCAAAGCGATATGGTGGGCCACACGGCGAAACATCTCTTCGACGGTCTCAATGGGCTTGCCGTCCAGACCGCGCCGCAGATAGCGACGACGAAGCACGGCGAGGCCATTTTCAGATAGGGTCAGGGGTGCTGGGGCGACAGCCTCGACAACAGTTGTGCTCATGCTACTCAATACCTCCTCGAAAATATTATTTTGGGCTGTCTGTGGCTCCAAACAGGGGTTTGCCCAAATATACCCCCATATATGGGGGTTAGATACCAGTACAACGGCTTATCTGGTTAAGAGAGGGGCATTATAACATGGCAAAATAGAGAGCGCAATAGCCTTGCCTTAAAATTTCAGAACAGATTATCTACGGATATTTGACGCCAAAAAACGTCATCAGATTATGAACAATGGTGCGGGGAAGCAGGGGCGCGAAGGGGCTTTCAGCCTGATTACCGGCCGCCGATCATTCGTCAATCGCCACGCGCGGCTCGCGGCACCAGGGCCAGGGATCTTCCCCCGCCAGCAAGGCGGCCAAAGCCGGGGTGTCGCCGTAAACCCCGCGATGACGCGGCTCCACAAGGGCGGCGATGTGGGTCATGATCAGAAAGGTGTAATCGGTCAGATCGCGGCTGCGCACGCGTCGGCCGAGATCGGGCAGCCGGTAGGGTTGGCCGATGGTCATGGTGATCGTCGTCCGACGCAGGCGCCGCGCATTGGCGAAAAGGACGTCGGTATTGCTGATCCCGACCGGCAAGATGGGAACCCCCGCCTGGGACGCCAGATAGGCCGCGCCGTCCTTGGCCGGCTGCATGGCCCCGACCTTGCTGCGCGTGCCTTCCGGGGCCAGGGCAAATATCGACCCGTCCTGCAACGCCGCCAGCGCCTCGCGCAAGGCCCGCCGGTCCACCTCGCCGCGATTGATGAAGATGACCCCCAACCGGGACATCAACGGCCCCCAGACGGGATGTTTGGCCCACTTTTCGCCGGCGAAGAAGCGCCATTCCTGGACGGGGAATCCCACAAACACGATGCCGGTATCGGCCGTGCTCAGATGATTGACGGTGAGGATGTAGGGTCCGGCGGCGGGAATATTCTCGCGGCCGACGATGACGAGCCTCGACAAGATCCGCTGGATGATCGTGAAAGCAAAGCGGGTGATGCTATAACGCCACATGGCCGCGCACTATAGCAGAATCGCTTGCTCCGTCAATCGATGGCCACCCCCGCCCTCATCCCTCATCCATCGCTTGCGGCCCGACCCCCCTGCCAGCGCCGAAACAAGTCCTCCGGCAGATTCACCTCCAGGAGATCGAGCACGCGATTGACTGTCTGGTTGATGATGTCATCGACCGTCTGCGGCCGATGGTAGAAGGCGGGCATGGGCGGCACGATGAAGGCACCCAGCTCGGCCGCCAGCGTCATGGCTCGCAGGTGGCCCAGATGCAGGGGCGTCTCGCGCGGGCAGAGGATGAGCTTGCGTCGCTCCTTCAGCACCACGTCGGCCGCGCGGGTCAGCAGGTTGTCGCTGTAGGAGTAGGCGATGGCCGACAGCGTCTTCATCGAGCAGGGCAGCACCACCATGCCGTCGGTGCGGAACGAGCCGGATGAGACGGCGGCGGCGATGTCCTTGAAGCGATAGTCAGCCGTGGCCATGGCTCGCACCTGTTCCGGCTCGTAGTCCGTCTCCAGCGGGATGGTCGTAGCCGCGGCCGTGCTCATGATGAGATGGGTCTCCACATCCGGCAGCGCCTGCAACACCTCCAGCAATCGAATGCCGTAGATGACTCCGCTCGCGCCGGACAGGCCGATAATGAACTTTCTCATGGTCTCTCGCCGCGTTCCCGTCGCCGGGGACGTCATTCTGGTATATGATTCTCGCGGCGACCGTTCCTGAACGAACGGCCGCCATGGAACAACATTGTAGGTCGTTGGCCCCAAAAGCCAAAATCGAGAGGGCGCGTGGCAGAAAAAACCAGGTATATCGGCGATCTGATGGCGGGCATGGAGTTGCAGGGCGAGCCGTTCCTGCTCCACGATGTCGTCCGGCGGCAATCGAAAGACGGCCGCTCCTTTTTGCTGGTCACCCTGCGCGACCGCACCGGCCAGATCAGCGGCGTCTTCTGGGACGTCCCGCCGGCCGTCGAAGCCTGGGCACGACCGGGTCCGGCCGTGCTGGTCACCGGGCGAATCAACACCTATAAGGACGCCATTCAGGTCAGCGTCACCGGTATGGAGCGGACGGACGGGTTGGACCTGGCGGTCTTCCTGCCCAACAGCAAGCGGCCGAAGGAGGCCATGCTGGCCGAATTGCGCGACTATATCGCCTCGCTGGCCGAGCCGTGGCGCGCTCTGGCGACCCACCTGCTGCTGGAAGGGCCGGCGGCCGAACAGTTCGCCATAGCCCCCGCGGCCAGCGGCATGCACCACGCCTATATCGGCGGCCTGCTGGAGCACACGCTCAGTATGGCGGCCGTCGCCGATCTGCTGGCGACCCACTATACCCAGGTCAATCGCGATCGGTTGCTCTGCGGTGTGTTGCTCCACGATATGGGCAAGGCCCACGAGTACGCGCTGGAGGAGGGGTTCACCCGCTCCGACGACGGCCGCCTCGTCGGCCACATCGTTCGCGGGGTGGTGATGGTGGAGAACGCCGCGGCCGCGTTCGACTTTCCCGCGGCCGAATTGCAGCAGCTGGTCCATCTAATCGTCTCCCATCACGGCACCAATGAGTGGGGGTCGCCGATGGTGCCCAAGACGCTCGAAGCCGTGCTGCTGCACCAGATCGACCTGCTCGACAGTCGCGTCGGCGGCTTTATGGACCACGTGGCTAACGATAACAGCGGAGAGAGCTGGACGGCCAAGCGTAGCGAGATGTTCGGCACGCAATTACAGCGGCCGCAAACCCCGCCCGCTACCGGCAATCGCGATCAGCGTTCGTAGACCGCGAACAGCAACGACCCGTCGTCGGCGAAGAACTCCTGATAGCTGCCCCCCGGGTAGGCTTGCCGCACGAACTCCAGGTCATTCAGCCGTTCCGGCAAAAAGATGAACAAGGCCGGTTGGCCGGGATCAAAATCGGGCGGGCCGGTGAGGGGATCGATGACATCCTGCCCGCGCTTCTCCGGGGCCAGAAAGGAGATGGTGGCATGGCTGAAATAGCCCATGCGCGGGAAGCCGAAGAAGAAAACTTGCTCGCCGGCCGGTTCCTTGTCGCGCAGAAAGTAGGCGACCTGGGTTGCCGTCAGGGTGTTGCCGCCGCCGAGGGTGTAATGGTCATACACCCGGTTGAAGTAATAATCCAGATCGACGGCCGCGACCAGCGCCAGCAGGGCGAAACCGGCGATGGCAACGACCGTTCGCATGCGTGGATATTGCCCCTGCAACCAGGCCATCGCCTGGGCCAGCGGCGTGGCCACGAAGATGGCCACCATCGGCATGGCCAGGACGTAGCGTTGCGAGGAAGGCGGGTCCTGGCTGATGGTGTTGGCGGCGACGACCCCTGCCAGAGGCATCAGCAAGAGCAGATAACGCAGATCGAAATTTAGCAAGGCCCACAGGATCCCCAGCAGGAAGAGGAACCCCGCGGAGGTCAGCAAGAGCGGCGAGCCGGGATCGTAGAGCAGGCGCAAGGGTTCGTGGGTGAAGCCCATCACCCCCTTGACGAACTGGTCGATGAGGATCTCGGATTGCGTCCGTTCACCCCGCGCCAGTTCGCTATCCATCCAGTTACCCAGGATCGTCACCCGGTTCATCGGCGCCTGGAATTCATCGGGGTTGGCGGCGAAGTAGAGGCCCAGCGGCATGTAGACCACCAGGGCGATGAAGGCGGCCAGAGCCAGACCGGCGAATCGCTCGCGGAACTGGTCGCGCCGCCGCCAGAAGGCGATCGCGGCCCAGATCAGGAACATGATCGGCAGAATCCGGATGCTGACGTAGAAGTATTGGCCCAACCCCAAAGCCAGTCCACACAAAATAAACGCCGAGCGACGGCCGCTCTGCCAGCCGTGCCACAGACCCAGGATCGCCAACGTGCCGAACAGCCCGTCCCAGATGTTATTGAGGGCGATCCGGCTCATATGAATGTGGTAATGGGAGGCGGCCAGATAGGCGGCGGCGAGGATGGCCGTCGTGCGGCCGAACATCACCCGGCCGAGCCAGTAGAGCGCCAACACGGTGAGCGCCCCGGCCACGGCCGACGTCAGCCGAACGGCTTCGACAGTTTGCCCAAACAGGGCGATGGCCGCGCTCTGAACGGTGAAATAGAGCGACGGGAAGGAGAACCAGCCAATGCCGAACAGGTTGTCGGCCTTGCCGGTCAGCAGTTCGACGGCGAACAACCCGGCGCTGCCCTCGTCGCCGGAGTAGGTGTCGGGATAGACCGTCATTTGCCAGGCGCGCAACGCCAGCGCCCCGGCGAACAGCGCCACCGACAGGATGATATCCCAGCGGTCGACATTCAACGGCCGCCGGTCGCCGCGAACCACGCTGCCGGCGACGACCAAAGCGACGGCCAGCAGCCAGGCCGACGTGGCGATACCGGCCTGACGAGCCAGCAAGCCGTCTCCGGCGGCTACACGAGCCAACCCGGCGAAGGCGGGGGCCATCAGGAGCAGGCCGACCTGAACGGGAGCGACGCCCAGCCAAATCGCCAATCGGCCGACCAGCCGGTCCAGCCAACCGGGCAGGGCACCACGCATCAGGGATCGCAGGCCAAACATGAGAAAGAGGCCGCCCAGCAGCACCAGCATGAAAGTCGGCAAACGTTGGCCATCGGGCATGACGCGGGAGACAAGGTGGGCCGACAAAGCCAGCAAGGCCCCGCCGCCGATCAACGCCCAGGCCAGAGAGCGCAACGCGGCGGCCGATAGCGGCTCAACCGGGACACGTTCGATTTGGGGCGGGGCCGTTGGCGCAGGTTCGGCCGACGCGACCGTCATTGGGGCGGGGGCGGATGCGGTCGCGGGCGCAGCGACGGCCGCCTCCGGGATATCCGTAACCGGCACTTCACGGTGAACGGGTTGGGCGATTTCGGTGGCTACCGGCTCCGGAGATGGCTCGGCCGTCCGCTCCGGCTCAGGGATGATCGGCGGCCATTCGTCGCCCAGCAGGACGCGCAACCCGTTGAACAGCAGAGCGACGATGACGATGGCGGCGAAGATCAGCAATGTTTCCAAGTGTTCAGGACCTTGTCATGGTATTGGGTCGAATGGTTACAGGTCGATCATTATAGGGGACGAGAGGGAAAATGACGAATGACGAATGACGAGTGACGAATGACGAATGACGAATCCCCGCGGCGCTTCTCGCGTGTCCGGGCTATCCTGACTACAATAAGGCTATGGACGAAGCCCAACGCCAACTGATACAAGCCATCCACGACAGCCCGCCACGAACCGTCTTCGTCGCCGCCGGCGCGGGCAGCCGGGCGCTGGCCGATCTGCTGGGCGTGGCCGGGGCGTCGCGCACGTTGCTGGAGGCGCTTATCCCCTATGCGGCCGACTCGTTCGATGAGTTTCTCGGCCGCGCGCCGGAACAATACGTCTCGGCCGCGACGGGACGCATGATGGCCGGGCGGTCGCTGGCTCGCGCCCACCACCTGCGCGAACTGGAGACCTATCCTCTCGTTGGGCTGGCCTGCACGGCGACCATCGTCACCGACCGCCCCAAGCGCGGCGAGCACC
>CAYXNH010000034.1:0-20244 GCA_964466135.1 uncultured Ardenticatenaceae bacterium
AGGTGATCGTGCCCGCCGGTCGCGATATATGGCTCTCGGCCGCCGTCTGGCACACCTACCAAGATCAGTGGGACTGGGGCAACAGTCAGGGTTATAGCGACTATTATCAGGACTCGCGCGCCTGGGTCAGGGATGGCTACATCGACGCGCTTATGCCGATGATCTACTCCGACAAGAAGCCCCCCGACGAAAACCCATTTCCCTTTGAAAAGTGGAGGATACTGGCCCAGGACTTTCAGGATAATCGCGCCGGGCGATATGCCTTCCCCGGCATCGGTGGCATCGGGGAGGGTTTGCTCTCCTTCGACGACGTTGTCGATCGTATTGAGGCGGCGCGCGCCATGGGAACCGCCGGCCATGTCATATTCTCCTATGGGGCGCTGCGGGATAACGACTACTTCGACGATCTGGCTGCCGGGCCGTACGCCACACCCGCGGCCGTGCCCGAAATCACCTGGCACGACTGACGGCCAATCCGCGCAATTCCAAAGATGAGCCATCACACCACCCAAGGCGACCGGACGGCCGAGCTGCGGCAACGCGCGAAATTGCACGAGTATGCTTTCACCTCCGATATGCTCCTCATCGGGGGACTGGTCGCCCGACTGCGCGAGGCCTGGAACAGCGTCGCCACTCGCCCGCAGGTACGGCCGTTGATGGAGCAGCAATCCGCCTTCAACCGGGCGCTGGCGGATTGGCTGGAGCGGCCGCCGGGCCTGCCCGAACTGGACACACGCCTTGCCGAACAGGATCGCCATGTGACGCGTCTGTTCAACGCCGTCGGCACGGCCGAGTCACAAGCGGCCTTCCGGCAAAAGATGCCGGTCGCGGGTCGCCACCGCCTGCGCCTCGCTTATTTCAGCCCGATGCCGCCCGACCGCAGCGGCATCGCCGACTACAGCGCCGAATTGCTGCCCCATCTGGCGAAACTGGCCGATGTCACCGTCTTCACGGACGAACCCGGCACGGCCCAATCATCCGGCCTGACGGTGCGGCCGACGAGCGACTATCCTCATCGGCGTCGGGAGTTCGATCTGCCTCTCTATCAGATGGGCAACAGCGCCTTTCATGAGTCGATGTACGACTTGCTGGTGCGATATCCCGGCGTAGTCATGCTCCATGACTACTTTCTGCATCATTTCATCCGCCACCATACGGCGGGGCACGACGATTGGACGGCCTACGGCCGCGAGATGGCCTACTCATTGAGCAGTGACGGCCGCGCCCTCGCCCAGGCCATCCATGCGGGCCGTTCTGAAGCGCCTCTGTATGAGGAGCCGTTGAATCGCAGGTTGCTTGATGCTTCCCTGGGGTTGATCGTCCATAGCCGGTACGCCGCCGAGCGGGTGTCACAGCAGCAGCCGGATGTCCCGCTCGCGGTCATTGCTCATCTGGCCCTGCCTGACGCTCGTCTGGATAGCGATTTGCGCGCACGTCTGGAGCTACCTGCCGGCACAGTGCTGTTTGGCAGCTTTGGCCAGATCACGCCCGGCAAGCGGATCGACCTGGCGTTACAGGCGTTTCAACGCATGCACCGGAACAATCCCTCCACCCACTATCTGTTGGTCGGCGAGGTGCAATCGGATGTCGATTTGCCGGCGCTCATCGCTGCCTGTGGGCTGGAAAATGCCGTCCATTCGATCGGCTTTATCGCCAATCCGGATGAATTTGTAAGCTGGATTCACGCGGCCGATGTCGTTGTGAACCTGCGGCAGCCGACGGTGGGCGAGACATCGGGCGTGGCCATCCGTGCGATGACCGCCGCTTTGCCGCTCATCGTTTTCGACCATGGCTGGTACAGCGAGCTGCCGGACGATGCGGCCATGAAAACGGCTCCGGGCGACATCGACGCCTTGCAAGCAGCCATGGAGCGCCTGGCCGCGTCGGCCGAGACGCGCCGATCAATGGGCGCCGCCGGTCTGGCCTACGTACACCGCCACTGCCTGCCGCAACACGTCGCCCGCGCCTATATCGATTTTCTGTATCACGTCCTGGAGACAGTCGGGCATGGCTGATTGGCCGGGTCTCCTGTTGTTGGCCGCCCTGATAGTTCTGTCGGGGGCGCTGCTGGTATTGAACTTCTTGCCCCGCCGGGCGCGCTGGGGTCTACCGACGGCTTTTGCCGCTCTGGCCCTGGGCGTGATAGCTACGGGCTGGTTGGGCCTGATTCTGGCGGAGTTTGGCTGGTTCGGCCGTTGGCAGCTCGCGGCCGCCCTGGGCGTTCTTAGCATAGCACTGTTCATCCGCTTGCGTCTGTCCGGCAAGCTGGCCGGGCAGGACGACGCCCTTCCGGACGAGCCACGCTGGGCCTCGTGGGAATGGGTCATGCTGGCCGTGTGGCTGGTGGCCGCCGTCTGGCTTTTCTTCCGGCCACACGAATACGTTTACGGCGGGACCGACGCCGGAGTGTACGTCAGTCTGGGGGCGGAAATCTCGCGGCATGGCGGCTTTCGGCTCGTGGATGAGACCTTTGCCGCGCTGACCCCCGAGTTGCAGACGGCCGTTGTTCGCCCATTGCCCAATATGCCGGGTACGACCTCTTACCTGTTCCCTGGCTTTTACGTCACCGACGCCGCCGCCGGTCGCCTGACGCCGCAGTTCTATCCGCTC
The DNA here is from genome assembly GCA_964466135.1 of uncultured Ardenticatenaceae bacterium. Lineage (GTDB taxonomy): Bacteria > Chloroflexota > Anaerolineae > Promineifilales > Promineifilaceae > Promineifilum. Next base: position 2,611 of record CAYXNH010000034.1, read on the forward strand.
CATCCGGTGTTACAGGCCGCCGTCTTCGGCGCCGCGGGCGGGGGCGCATCCGGCGTTCGGGCCGAGCTGTTGCTGGTCGGCCTGTGGATGTTGCTGGGCACGCTGGCTGTCTATCTGACGGCGCGCGAGGCAGGCGGGCCGGTCGTGGGGGCGCTGGCGCTGGCCGGCCTGAGCCTCACGGGGTTGCAGGTGTGGTTCGGCCGCTATCCGACCAGCGAGAGCCTGACCCAATTCATGCTATGGACCGGGCTATGGGGTGTGGCGCGCTGGCTGGGCGGGCGTGGGCCGTCGGCGTTATGGGCCTTCATCGCCGGGTGCGCCTTCGGGGCGGTGTTTCTGGTACGAATCGATAGTCTCGTCATGCTACCCGTCTTCTCGATTTTTCTCGTCTGGCGCTGGGCCAGTGGCTGGCGACCGGCCGATTCGTGGTTTGCCCTGCCCTTCGTGGCGCTGGTCGTCCATTCCCTTCTGCACGGCCACTTCCTGAGTGCGCCTTATTTCTACGAGACAGTGGGCTATGGCGTATTTCTGCTGCAACGCGCCTGGCCGGTACTTCTGGCGGCAATCCTCGTCGCCGCGGCCGTCCTGTGGTGGTTGGCCCGCAATCGCGACCGGCTGCACGCCCCGGAAAAGCTCAGGCGGCCGTTTCTCATGGCGATAGTCATCTCGCTGCTGGCTTACGCCGCCTATGGCTGGTTCATTCGCCCCGGACTGGCGACGACCACGATGCGACCGGACGTGTTCAGCGGCGGCGAAATCCCGGTGACGAACCACGAGAACTGGCTCCGCCTGGGCTGGTATCTCTCGCCGGTTGGCGTCTGGCTGGGCGTTCTCGGGGGTTGTCTGCTGGTGTGGCGCGTCGAGCGCCGCACGGCGTTATTGGTGGCTTTCGGCTGGCTGTTTTCTATCGTGTACCTGTGGAATATCAGCGCCAACCCGCACCACGTCTACGTCATGCGCCGCTATGTACCCGTCGTCGTGCCGTTCTTCATCCTTGGCGGGGCCTATCTGTTAGCCTGTCAGGGATTTTCACGCGAGAGCTGGAACGCCCGGCTCGAAGACATATTGTCCAGACTGCCCTATCCAGCCGCCCCGGCGATCATGGCCGTCTTCGCCGCCGTCTGGCTGGCCGGGTTGGGCTGGCACGCGCGCGGGCTAATATCCCAGGTCGATAACCCCGGCCTGGTCGAGCAAATCGATAGCCTGGCCGGACGGATGCCGCCCGAGGCCGTGCTCCTGTTCAACGATCCCGCGCCTGTCGGGCAGGGAGACATCTGGGGCACGCCGCTCAAGTTCATTTTCGGCCACGACGCCTTCACCCTGCGGCAGCCGCCGGAGGCCATAGCCCCCTCGTTGGTTGAGACGATAAAAACGTGGCAGAATAGCGGTCGAACCGTCATCTGGGTCGGCGACACCGGTTGGCTGGATGAGGCGTCTATCCCTTATCATACGGAGTTGGTGACCATGAACCGCGAGCATCTGGAAAATAGCTATTTCTACAGGCCACAGGCTATCATCCTCGACACAACGGTTCTGACGGTGAGCTACCTGGAGTCAGACTGAAATGGATCGCAGCGAAAGCGGTGAACAATCGGCAGAGGCCGTCGATATCGAAAGCGTGATGCAGGAAGTGCGCCGGCAAATCCTGGAGCGCCAGTTGCCCGGCCAACTACATCTTCCCGACAAGGCCGCCAGCCTCCCGCCGGAATATTATGAGCACCTGTTTCGGGCCGGGCTGGCCCAGAGCAAGGTAGACGTGGACATGCTGGTGACACCAAGCTCGGTGCCGCTGGTTGGGCCGCTCATCGATCGCCTGCGGGTGAAAGTTCACGAGCTGGTGATTTTCTATATCAACCGCTTCGCCGAAAATCAGGCCCGGGTGACCCACCATATGCTCCAGGCGCTGGCTGTGCTCGGCCGCCCGGAAAACCGCATGGGAGCGCCCGGCCAACTCCCCGCAGGACAGGCCGGATCGTCTGTGCCGGGGGATGATCGTGCCACACTGGACGATGTCCTGGCCGGCTATCGGCTCCTCCTCGGCCGCGAACCGGACGCCGACGGCTGGAATTACTGGTCGGATTTGGTACTGAACCAATCCGTGCCGCGAGCTTTTCTCGTGGACACCATGCTTAACAGTCAGGAGTTCAAGGGCTTGCAGGCGGAGCGATTTCGCCCCACGCTTGTGGAGTTGCCTGACTTCAAGCTATATGTTCGCCTGAATGATATCTCCATCGGCGCGGGAATCGCCCGTGATAAATGCTATGAGGCCCATGTCAGCCGAGTTTTGGCCGAGCTCCTGTCTCCCGGTATGACGTTCGTCGACGTGGGGGCCAACATCGGCTACTTCTCGCTCCTGGCGGCCGCACGAGTCAGCCCCGACGGTCGGGTGTTCGCTTTCGAGCCGAATCCGGCCAACGGCGAACTGCTGCAGCAGAGCGTGGCCGCCAACGGGTTCGAGGCGATCATTGACCTGCGGGTCGCCGCCGTGGCTGAAGAGGCCGGGACGCTCCGTTTCGTAACGCCGGGTGTCGACAGCAACGGCATGATCGCCGGCCTGAATGAATCGGCCGCGGCCGATCTGCCGGCGGTCGAGGCAGTAACATTGGATCACGCACTGGCCGACTGCGATCGCGTGGATGTCATCAAGATGGATATCGAGGGCGCGGAGGCGCGAGCCTGGCGCGGGATGCAATCCATCATCCGTCGCCACCGGCCGGTGTTGTTGTTCGAGTTCTCGCCAACCCTGCTGCGTCGGACCAGCGACGTCGACCCCGCCGCCTTCCTGGAGGATGTCCGGTCCGAATACGACCTGTACGTCATCTCAACTGACGGCACTGTGGCTCCCAGGCCAGGCAGCGTCGCGACCATCATGGAACAACACACTGCCGCCGGGCTGGCCCATCTCGATATCCTGGCGCGGCCGCGAAACCAACTCCGGTGATCGATCATCATCAAGAGGCGACACTTGAAACACCTCACCTGTCTGTGAAAGCTATGAATGAATCGGAACAGCGACCCACAACAAACGCCCCCTGGCTAACCATCCACGACGAGGAGATCACGTCGGAGGAGCTTGTCAAAGAGGTCGAGAGGCGGGTGGCCCTGCGCCGCGAACAACTGGGCGGCGTGAACCTGGTTTTCCCCACATTCGGCCATGTGTCCACCTTCCCTGAACCGATCGGGGATGCGCTCAACCCGCAGATCTTCTATTACCTGAAGCAAGCCAATCAGACGCCCTCCCCCGCCGTCGAGCCAATCCTGGCGCCGTCCCCAGCCACTCAGACGCCCGTCCTCGGCCGTCTCTGGGGCCGCATCCGGGGCGAGATGCATAATCTGGTCCTGTTTTATGTCAACCGATCGGTGAGCGACCAGGCCCGCCTCAACGTCAATCTCATCAGTGTTATGAACGAGATGACCCGCGCGCTCCAGGAGCAGCAAGCCCGGATCGAGACCCTGCAGGACGAAGTCCGTCGCCTGACCCAGGACACTGAACAACCACCCCAATGAGGCGAGGCACTCTTCACCAGTTTTTGACGGGGGCCACGGCCGGCGACGCCATCACCGATCAGGCCTTGCTGATGCGCCGCTGGTTGCGCGTCCTGGGCTTCAAGTCGGAGATTTACGCCTGGCACATGCATCGCAGCATGAGCGAGGAGATCCGGCCGATGTCGACCTATGTCCGCGCACAGGGCGAGGAATGGGGCATCTACCATCACAGCATCGGCTCCGAAGTGCCGGACTTTCTGGTGCAGCAGGATTTGCGCCTGATTCTCGTTTACCACAACATTACACCGCCGGAGTTCTTCGAGGGCAGTGACCCGCTGCGCGCTCATCTGGCCCGGCTGGGCATGCAACAACTGGCGATCCTGCGGCCGAAGACCGAGCTGGCGCTGGCCGTCTCCAGCTACAACGAGGCTGAACTGAAGCAAGCCGGCTTTGAACACACCGCCGTGCAACCCATTTGTTTGCGGACGGAGCAATACGATATGCCGCTCAACCGGCAACTGGCGGCCGAATTGGCCCAGCCCGGCCCGCGCTTGCTCTTCATTGGGCGCCTGGCCCCCAACAAACGGCAGGAGGATCTGGTGAAGCTCCTCTACTGTCTTCGCCGCGCGCGACCGCAGGCGCATCTTTACCTCATCGGCGACCCTTGGGAGGTCGGCTATGACCGCTGGGTGGAGCAGTTGGCCGATGATCTGGGCATCCGGACGGGCGTGACGCTGGTCGGCAAGGTGTCACAGGAAGACATGGTCACCTATCTTCGGGCGGCCGACGTCTACGTCTCCATGAGCGAACATGAGGGTTTCGGCGTGCCTCTGATCGAGAGCATGTATCTGGGGCTGCCGGTCGTGGCCTATGGCGCGGCGGCCGTCCCGGAGACGATGGCCGACGCGGGTGTGCTGTTTTCCCGAAAGGAGTATGAGTCTCTGGCCGAGCTGATCGATCTGCTGCTGGCCGATGAAGCCTTGCGCGGCCGAATCATCGAGCGACAGAAGGCCCGCGTCCGGACTTTTCTCGAACCTCAGGTTCACCGCCAATTCGTCGCCCAACTGGAAAAGGCAGGGTTGATTTGAACATGAGGCGCGTGGCGCTCGTCGTACAGCGCTATGGCGAGGAGGTCAACGGCGGCGCGGAGCTTCTGGCTCGCTGGCTGGCCGAGCGACTCACCGACATGGCCGAGATGCACGTCATCACGACCTGCGCGATCGACTATCAAACCTGGGATAACGCCTATCCTCCGGGCGAGAGCGACCTGAACGGCGTCCGCGTTCACCGCTTCACCGTTGACGCGCCGCGCTCAGCCGATTTCGCCCAGCAGACGGTCGCCCTCTTTGAAAAAGATAGCACCTTATTCGATGAGTTGCGGTGGATGAAGGATCAAGGACCCTATTCGACTGGCCTGCTGAACTACATCCGCGACTCCTACTCCATCTATGATCTGTATATCTTTGTGACCTACCTCTATCCGCCCACCTTCTTCGGCTTGCCTTTGGTATCGGACAAGGCCATCCTGGTGCCTGCGGCCCACGATGAACCCTACCTCCGGCTGCCTATCATGCGATCGCTCTTTCACTTGCCGCAGGCTATCATCTACAGCACCGAGCCGGAGAAACTTCTGGTCAACGAGGTCTTTCACAACGAACACGTCCCCCAGATCATCGCCGGCATAGGCATCAATGTTCCCGAGGATGTATCGGCCGAGCGGTTCCGGCACAAATACGGCATCGACGGGCCGTTTGTTTTATATGCCGGGCGAGTCGATTCGGCCAAGAACGTGCCCGAGTTACTCGATTATTTCGTCCGATTTCGCGATGAAACGGGCCATGACGTCCGGCTGGTGCTGATCGGTCGCTCCAACCTGGAATTGCCGCCGCGCCCCGATATCATCCCGCTGGGGTTCGTCAGCGAAGAAGACAAATTCGATGCGATCCGCGCCGCCGATCTCCTGGTCATGCCCTCCCTGTATGAGAGCCTCTCCATGGTCATCATGGAGGCGTGGCTGATGCAGGTTCCTACCCTGGTGAACGCCAATTGCGAGGTGCTCAAGTTCCAGAGCCGTCGCAGCAACGGCGGCCTGTACTACTACACCTACGACGAGTTCGCGACGGCGATGAAAATGCTGCTCGATGACGCCCATCTTCGCGCCAATCTGGGGAGGCAGGGACGGGCCTTCGTCGCCTCTATCTACAGTTGGGATGTTGTGATGGCCAAATATCGCGCCTTGCTGGAGACGCTGACCGCGAGACCCAACACGGAGGCGCATGGCTGAGCCGGCTCTGCACCAATTTACCGAGGGAGCCTATATCGGCGACGCCGTCAGCGACCAGGTGTTCATTATCCAGCGCTGGCTGCGCGATCTGGGTTTCGCCTCCGAGGTCTATTCCGAGCGCATCCAGCCCGAGCTGGAAGATCGCGTGCGACCGGCGCATGAATATCGACCAGGGGCGGCCGAGAGATGCCTCATCCACCATCACGCCGTCGGCTCCGATATCGCCGAGCGGCTCAAGGGCGTGGGGCTGCCGCAAATCCTCATTTATCACAACATCACGCCGCCCCAGTTCTTCGCCTTCTCCAATCCGGTGCTGGCCGCCAATCTCCGTCGCGGTCGTCGCCAACTGGAAGAGATGCGCTCCAACACGTTGCTGGCCCTGGGTGATTCCGGCTACAACGAGCGCGAGCTGATCGAGATAGGCTATTCGCCGACCGGCGTGCTGCCCATCGTGCTCGATGAGAGCCGGCTCGATGCGCCCATGAACGAGGCGCTGGCGACCGAGTGCGACAAGGCGCGACCGCTGGTCCTGTTCGTCGGCCGCTTTGCCCCCAACAAGCGGCAGGAAGATTTGCTCAAACTCCACTATTGCCTGCGCCGCCTCGCGCCGGATGCGCGGATGGTGCTTGTGGGCAACACTGAATTCACTGAGTATGTCGAGTGGCAGGAGGCGTTCGCCCGCGAATTGGGGCTGGATGATTCGGCCGTCCTCATCACCGGCCATGTCTCCCACCAGGACATGCTGACCTATTACCGGTGCGCCGATGTCTATGTCTCGATGAGCGAGCACGAAGGGTTCGGAAAGCCTCTCATCGAGAGCATGTATTGCGGCCTGCCGGTCATCGCCTATGCCTCGACAGCCGTGCCCGACACGCTGGGCGACGCGGGCATCCTGTTCCATCGCAAGGATTATGAGGGTCTGGCGGAACTGATCGACAAGGTCGTGAAAGATGAGCCGCTGCGACAGCGGATCATCGCCCGCCAGAAGCGCCGCGTGCAGGCCTTTCTGGAGCCACAAGTCCGGCGGCAATGGGAAGCATACCTGCGCTCCCTCGATCTGCTGCCCAACGGAACGCGCCGGTGACCGACTCCGTTCTTCACATCGCATTGGTGACGCCCGCCTATCTACCCTTGCCGGGTGGTGGCGAGCGTTACGTCGGCGCGCTGGCCCGCGGGCTGGTCGCCGCAGGGACGCGCGTCACCGTCGTCACCAGTTCGGCCACGACCGAAGCTGACTTCTGGCTGGGTTCCGAGGTCGCCTCCGACACGATGGAAGACGGTGTCCGCGTCATCCGGCGACCGATTCGCCCCATCCCCGGCGGCCGTCGAGGCCTGCTGGCCTGGCGCAAGGCGATGGTCCTCCTCTCGGCTCTGCCCGGTGACCAGTCTAACCTGCTGTCGCGCATGGCGCGGCATGTCCCCGCAATCGAGGGCCTCGATACCGCGCTGGACGAGTTGGCGAACGTCGATCTCGTCCATGCCTTCAACGTCTCCTGGGAGCATGGCCTGGTGGCCGCCACTGACTATGCCGGGCGAGCACACATTCCGCTGGTCGTCACCCCCTTCCTGCATCTGGGCGATCGGAGCGGCGACCGGGTGGCCCGTAACTCTACAATGGAACATCAACTGCAGATCATGCGCCATGCAGACCGCCTGCTGGTGCTAACCCGTGTCGAAGCCGAGGGATTGGCGCGCCTGATGTTCCAGCCGGAGCGAATCAGCGTAATTGGGGGCGGGGTTGACACTCCCCCCGAAGATTACGAATCATCCCCCTACTTCGCCGCGGACCATCATGAGGCTCACGATGAATTTGGCCTCTATATCGGCCGGCAATCGTTTGACAAAGGCGCGCTCCATGCCGCCGACGCGATCCGCCTGCTACGGGCACGCGGCCGCAAGATCGCCCTGTTGATGATCGGCTCCACTACCCCCGAGTATGAACGCTATCGCCACCGCTTGTCGCCTGAGGACCGCGCGGCTATCCGCCCCCTCGGAGTACTGTCCGACCGCGACAAGCACGCCGTATTGAGTCGGGCCAAGTTCCTCCTGCTGCCTTCCCGCAGCGACTCCTTCGGAATTGTGCTGCTGGAAGCCTGGACCCATGGCAAGCCGGTCGTTGCCGCGCGCGCCGGCGGCATCCCGGGTGTGGTTGATGACGGGGCTAACGGCTTGCTGGTCTCATTTGCCGACGTGGAGGCATTAGCGATGGCCGTCGACCGCCTGCTCAGCGACCCCTTGTTCGCCGAGCGGCTCGGCAAGAAGGGCCAGGAGAAGGTCAACTCCACTTACAACTGGAATGTTGTCGTCGAGCGCGTACTTGGCCACTATCACGATCTCTTGCCGGAACAATAGAAGACGCCAAACGATGCGCATTCTGCATGTAGTACACCAATACCCGCCCAACCATATCGGCGGAACGGAATTATATACCCAGGCGATCGCCCAACGACAGACCCGCGCCGGTCACTCGGTGGCTGTGTTCTGCCCGGCAAGTGGGCTGGAGGAGCCGCTGGCGATGACCGTCGAGGACGACGTGCGGGTCTATAGAGCCAGAGCCGGGGAGGGACGGACGGCCGTATTCCTCAGGACATTGGCCTCCGGGTCATTGGCGACCGCCTTCGATGAGGTGCTGGCAACCGAGCAACCCGACATCGTTCATCTGCAGCACCTGATGGGCTTGCCGGCGTCGCTCATCGATGTCCTCCACGCGCGGGGTATCCCCTATCTGATAACCCTCCACGACTACTGGTACGGGTGCGCCAACGCCCAACTTCTGACTAATTACGACCACACCCTGTGCCGCGGACCAAACGAGCGGTTCACCAACTGCGCCCATTGCGCGCTGGCTCGCGCCGGGCTGGAGTGGCTGGCCCCGGCGGCCCCTCTGGTCGCCCCGCTCATGGCCCGGCGCAACCGGACTCTCCTGCGCGTCTATTCGGGAGCGGCCGCGGCGCTGGCTTCAACTCCCTTTGTCCGCCGAGCTTATCAGGAGATGGGCTTCCCGGTTGACCGCGTTCGCCTGCTGCCCCTCGGCGCCGACGTGTCGGCCGGCGATATCGCCGAGGCTCGGCATGCCCACCGGCGAGCTGCCGACGAGCCGTTCCGTATCGGCTACATCGGCGGGTTGAGCCGCCAGAAGGGCGTGCATGTGCTCATCGCCGCCGCCAATCGCCTGCCCGGCCGGGTTGAGACCCTGATCTACGGCGAACCGTCGGCCTTCCCTGACTATGTCGCAGAATTACGACAGGCGGCCGCCCATCCCGGGATCCGGTTCATGGGCCGGCTACCCCGTGCGTCGTTCTGGCCCTCCCTCGGAGCACTGGATGTGCTGGTCGTGCCAACCCTGTGGTACGAGACCTATTCGCTCATCATCCAGGAGGCTTTCGCGGCGGGCGTGCCTGTGGTCGCCTCCCGAATCGGGGTCATACCGGATGTGGTCGAGGACGGCATGGGCGGCCGACTTTTCCCCCACGGCGATGCCGAAGCCCTGGGCTCGATTCTGCTCGAATATATAGCAAGTCCCGAGCGCCTCGCCGCTTTGCAAGCCAAAATACCGCCGGTGATGACCATGGATGACCACGCGGAACAGTTGGCCGCCGTCTATCGCGAGGTCTTAACCCAACCCCCGTTCGCCATAGATTAACGACAGGTACGCATTTAGGCCGGATGCGTTATAATCCCGACTTGGTGCATGGTGAACGTTCCAATTGGGGCGGCCGTGCCAAATTTTGGATGATGTACTAGAGATGAGTTCCGAAATTCGGCCGCAGTTCGGCGGCGAGCCACCCATCTATATCTACAATGCCGACCGGCGTCTTGGCAATTGGCGCGACAAGGTGCGGGAGTTGTGGCGATACCGAAATCTGTTGCGCAATATGGTCGTCCGCGACCTGAAGGCGCGCTATAAAAACTCGGTGTTGGGCATCCTCTGGAGCATCCTGAACCCCCTGTTCCTGATGGTGGTCTTTACGATCCTGTTTTCGGTGATGACCAACAGCCAGATTCGCGACTATCCGATCTTTGTCCTGACCGGCCTCATACCATGGAATTTCTTCAGCGGCTCCCTGGTTAGCGGCACGACATCCATCACCAACAATTCGGGCCTGGTGAAGAAAGTCTACTTCCCGCGCGAACTGTTGCCGGCATCGGCCCTGCTGTCCAATCTGGTGAACTTCCTGTTCGCCTTTGTGGTGCTCATCATCTTCCTCTACGTCTTCGGCGTCGGTCTGACCCGACACGCATTGTGGGTGCCGCTCATCCTGATAACCCAACTGATATTTTCGCTGGGGTTGAGCCTTTTGCTCAGCAGCCTGACCGTCTTCTACCGCGACGTTCTGATGATCCTCGAAGTCGTCATCCTGGCCTGGTTTTTCATGACTCCGGTATTCTATTCGCTGGAGATGTTCGGCGATGCGGTGACGGTGCTGGGCATCACGTTCAACCCCGCCCAATTGATGCGCTGGGTCAATCCAATGGCTTCGATCATCGACGGCTATCGCACCGTTCTGTGGGGGACGTATACCAGCGGGGGGCCGGCGTCGATGAACCCGATCTTTTTGCTGCGGACGTTCGTGACGGCGGTGCTCGTCCTGATCGGCGGTTACATCGTCTTTGCCCGATTAAACCCCCTGTTTGGCGAGAAACTCTGATCGACGTTTCCCCCTTGTTGATGTGGTATATGAAGAAAAGTTCGTCTGTCTATCTTGCTCTGCTTTTAATAGCGGCCGTGACGCTGGCCGCCTGTAATTCGGCGACCGGCCGCGCGCAAGTGACGCCATTTCCCACCAATACGGCCGCGGCCGCTGATTCCGTGGCGGAAAGCGGCGGAACCGCTACGCTGACCCCCGAAGCTGAAGACTTGCCGACCGATGGGCCGACCGTGACGGACACGCCAACCGCCGAGCCGGCGCCCGGAACCGACACCCCCAAGTCGACGGCCACCACTCGTTCAACCGCTACCCCGCGGCCGACGGCCACCTCAACCGCGACCGTCACCCCCACCAGCCTGCCGCAGGTTGACCCAACGGCGGCGCTGAACATCACCGGTTCCATGGCCGAGGGCGTGCCGACGCCGCCGACGGCCATCCCATCGCCCGTGCCCGAATTTGATATGCCCGATGGAACGACCAACATCCTGCTGTTGGGCGTGGACTCCAACGCCGACGGCAGCGACGGCGACCGCACCGACACGATGATCATCGTCTCCATCAATAACGAGACCCGCACCGCGTCGATGATCTCACTGCCGCGCGACCTCTATGTCTACATGCCCAACCGGATCATGGGGCGTCTGAACACGGCCTATGTGTTGGGCGGTTCCGAATTGCTGGAGCAAACCATTCTCTACAACTTCGGCATCCCTATTCATTATTACGCTCGGGTCAACTTCGAAGGCTTCAAGAAAATCATCGATGTGCTGGGCGGCGTGACGATGGCGGTCAGTTGCCCGTTGGAAGACTGGCGGTTGATCTCCCCCGAACTGGACCCGACGCTGGAAGAGAACTGGGAGCGATACAAGCTGGGAGCGGGTATCCATGACATGGACGGCGATCTGGCGCTGTGGTATGCCCGCTCGCGCCTGTCAACCAACGACTTCGACCGCGGCCGCCGCCAGCAACAGCTGCTGCACGCGATGTTCAATCAGGGCGTCGATCTGGGTCTGGTGGCCAAAGCGCCGGAGCTGTGGGCCGCGTTCAGCGAATACGTCCAGACCGATATGGATATCGGCCGCATCCTGCAACTGGCGGCCATGGCTCCCGATGTTCGTCGCAACGGCATCCAGCATCTCTATCTGGCGGGCAAGATGCAGGCCTGGTCGGTGCCGGAGAGCGGCGCATCCGTCCAGCTGCCGATCTGGGAAGGCGACGATATGTTCAGGGACACGTTCCGCCGCCTGGTCCTGCCCCCGGCGCTCAATCGGGCCGACCGCGCGCCGATCACCGTCGAGGTCATCAACGCCAGCGGATTGCCGGCCCAGGGCAGGCTGGCCGCCGATAATCTGGCCTGGTACGGGTTTGTGCCGGTCCTGGGCGAAACGCGCCCAATGCAGAGCGACACCGAGATGGTCTACTTCGGGGATAATTTCAAAGGCTCTTACGACTGGTTATTCAGTTGGGTCATGGGCAAACGCGCCGGCGAGATCGAGCTGGTTAGCGAACCTTCGGAATTCAACTACCGGGTCGTTATCGGCACGGACTACAATCCCTGCCGCCCGGCGTTTGACGCGCCCCAGGCCGATCTGCCGGGAGAAAGTTAATTGCCGGATTAGAAAGGCAGGGGCATAATCCCTGCGATGAAAAACAGCAAGATCGGCGACTTTGAGGACGATGGCTTCCCGCATGAGCGGCCATCGTCCTTTTTTATATATCAGGCCCATCCGGGAGGACACCATTGAACAATATGAGCGAGGGAATAGTCAACGACAAACGTGAGATCAACGGCTGGATGATGTATGACTGGGCCAATTCGGCCTTCAGCACCACCGTCGTCACGGCCCTTCTCGGCCCCTACATTCAGGCACTGGCCGAGGCCAGCACGGAGCCGTTTCGCATTCTGGGGACGGCCATCGAACCGGGGGCTATCTACCCCGCGGCCGTCTCGCTGTCGGTCGTGCTGCAAGTCTTTTTCCTGCCATTGCTGGGCACAATAGCCGACTATACCTCGCTGAAGAAGCGGATGCTGCTCACCTTTGCCTATATCGGCGCGTTCGCCACCATCCTCCTGTTTTTCATCAAGGCCGACATGGCCTTCTTTGGCACCAGCGGCGCGGTGGCCGTGGGCAGCCTGCTGTTCATCATCGCCAACCTCTGCTTTGGCGCGGCCATCGTTTTCTATAACGGCTTCCTGCCCCAAATCACAACGCCCGATCGCCGCGACGAAGTCAGCTCGAAAGGCTGGGCCGTGGGTTATCTGGGTGGCGGTTTGCTTCTGTTGATCAATCTGGTGATGCTAATGCTGATGGACGACACCACCATGGCGGTGCGCATCAGCCTGGCCAGCGCCGGCGTATGGTGGCTGGTGTTCACCTTCCTTTACCCCCAACAACGGCTCATCCAGCGCGAGCCAAGCCGCCAGCGCCCGGACGTGAACCTCTTCACCCACGGCGTCAAGCAGGTACTCAGCACCTTAAACGAATTGGTTCGCGAATATCCGATGACCTTGCGCTATCTGATCGCCTATCTAATCTACAACGACGGCATCCAGACCGTGATCGTCGTCGCCGCGGCCTTCGCCGCCTCCGAGTTGGGCGTCGAGGCGCAGACGATCCTCATCCTCGTGTTGATGATCCAGTTCCTGGCTTTTGGCGGCGCGCTGTTGTTCGGCAAGATGGCGAAGCGTATGGGCGCCAAGAAGGCCATCATGATCAGCCTGGTCATCTGGTCGGCGATCGTGATCTATGCCTATTTCTTCCTGAACAACACGGTGCAACTCTTCGTCATGGGCGCTGTGCTGGCTCTGGTACTGGGCGGATCGCAAGCGTTAAGTCGCTCCCTGTTCTCACAGATGATCCCGCCCGCACAGGAAGCGGAATATTTTGGTTTCTATGAGATCAGCGAGCGCGGGACATCGTGGTTGGGCACGGCCGCGTTTGCCCTGGCCGTGCAATTGACCGGATCGCAGCGCGTGGCCATCATCAGCCTCATCGTCTTCTTCCTGGTGGGCCTGCTGCTGCTCAGCCGGGTCGACGTCCGCCGGGCTATTGTCGAGGCGGGCAACGATCCCAGTGGCGTAGTTCTATGAGCGACGGCAAGGCGTATCCGAGCATCAATGGATTCATCTGACTTTAACGCCAACATAAGGCGGTTCACCGGCTTCGCCGACGTTTACGACGCTTACCGCCCGTCCCCGCCTGCCGCTCTGGCCGATATACTCTGTGGTTTGGCCGGTATTGAATGTCCCGATCTCGTCGTTGATCTGGGGAGCGGCACCGGCTCTTCCACCCGCTATTGGGCCGGACGGGCCGAGCTGGTCGTCGGCGTGGAGCCTTCGGCCGATATGCGCCGACAAGCCAAGGCCGCGACCGACTTCCCCAACGTCACATTCCGGGAGGGGTATTCACACGCGACCGGGCTGCCCGATAGCGCGGCTGACATCGTCACCTGCTCCCAGTCGCTCCACTGGATGTTGCCCGAGCCGACGTTCGCCGAAGTATCGCGTATGCTGAGAACGGGGGGTGTCTTCGCGGCCGCCGATTATGACTGGCCGCCCCTCACATCGCGCTGGGAGGCGCAGGCAGCATACCATCGCTTCATGGACGGTATCCGCGATCTGGAGCAACGCTATCCGGTCCTCGATGGACTGGTGAATTATGAGAAGGCGGGCCATCTTGACCGAATGCAGGCCGGCGGCCGTTTTCGATTCACCCGTGAGTTTATGCTCCACCACGTAGATGAGGGCAGCGCCGAGCGACTGGTCGGTCTGGCGCTCAGTCTCGGCTCTGTGCAATCGTTGCTCAAACTCGGCCTGACGAGCACAGAAATCGGCGTCGATCGGCTACGGCAGGAGCTCGACAGCATCATGGGGGCGACCGTCGAGCGATGGTATTGGACGTCGCGCGTGCGGGTCGGCATCATCTGATCCGCGACCGTTCGGCATCTCGGGAGAATATAATGGATCAGTCGCCGTGCCAATCGGCTATAGACTATGTTCAGCAACACGGCACGGCCGTGGAGCGAGCCAGGCTGCATTATCTGTTGATTGGCGAGCCGCCGCCCGACGACGTCCGCGAGCCACTGGAGCGCTCGCAGCGCGGCGACGGCGGTTGGGCTTCGGCCTGGGCTCCGGACTACAGCTCGCTCGATGCGACCTGCTATCAACTAGCGCAGGCCGATCAAATGGGGATCGGCCGCTCATCGCGCATTATCGTCGACGCCGTCCGTTTTCTGGCCGAGCGGCAAAACCTCGACGGCTCATGGGAAGAGGACGTCACCGAGGCTGCCGGCGCGCCTGTGTGGGCCAGACCCGGCGACGCGGCCGCAGGGTTGTATATGACCGCCCATTGTGCATTTTGGGTGGCCATGACCGGGTTGGTCCCGTCGGTGGCGCATGATGCGGCGTCATATCTGAGCTTTTATTTGGGCGAGGACGGCGCCTTGCCGTCTTTCCCGCATACCCATTGGCTGGCCACGGCTTTGTGGCAACACGAGGGGATGGCCGACGAGGCGACCAAAGGGCTATCGGGTCTGCTCGGCCGCGTCCCCGAGCTATCGGCCGGGAACCTGGCCTGGATGATCCTGGCCTTGCGGCGGGGCGGCGTGCCCGCCGACAACGGGACGGTGGCCGCGGCGCTCGATCGGTTGGTCGGGTTGCGTGATCCGACTGGTCACTGGCCGCCGGACGAGGGGGCCGGCAACGCGACCCACGTCACGGTCGAGGCGCTCCATGCCTTGCGTCTGTGTAGCCGATTATAATGAAACCCTGCCCGGTTGGCTCTGTCAGGATCGCCCGGCAATAGAGATCGACCCGCGCCGATCTCGCCGCTCGCGCCTGAACCCCCGGCACGCTCCCCCACCCGTCAAGCTCTAATTAAAAGCTGACGGCCGATCGTTTAGCCGTTGCCGTTGACCGACAGCGGGTTGGTCAAAACCTCATCTACCAGCCCATAGTCACGCGCCTGAACCGCGGTCATATAAAGGTCGCGGTCGGTATCCTTCTGGATGCGCTCAATCGACTGGCCGGTGTGATGGCTCAGGATATTGTTCAGGTCGCTGCGCAGGCGCAGGATCTCCTGGGCTTGAATGGCGATATCGGTGGCCTGGCCACGCGCGCCGCCCAGCGGCTGGTGCAGGTGGATGGTGGCATTAGGCAGGGCGTAACGCATCCCCTTCGTGCCCGCGGCCAACAGGATCGTCCCGAAGCTGGCTGTGAAGCCGACGGCCACAGTGGACACCGGGCAATCAACCTGCTGCATTGTGTCGTAGATAGCCATCCCGGCATAGACCTGCCCACCCGGCGAATTGATGTACATGCGGATGGGCTTCGAGCTGTCTTCGCTGGCCAGCCACAACAGCTGGGCCACCGTCAGATTGGCGATCTGGTCGTTGATGGGCGTACCCAAAATGATGATTCGCTCTTTCAGCAAAAGCGAGAAGATGTCATAGGCGCGCTCGCCCCGCCCCGTCGATTCGACGACCATCGGCACAAGCGATGTTGGAATATCAAACATGGTTGCTCTCCTCAAATTCGTTCACGAAGCGGCCGCCACATAGACGGCTACGGCGGCGAACGACGTGACAACGCCCAAAACGAGCGCCGAAAACCAAGTGTATCCGGCGCTCGTTAGATTCTCGTTTATTCCGCTAGGTCGGTTGTTTCGTCAGCAACTTCGGCGGCCGTTTCGTCAACCGCTTCGTCGGCCGCTTCTTCCCCGGTTTCCGCGAGGTCGGGCGCGTTGCCGCTGAAAATGGCCAGCGCGCGCTCATAGGCCTTCTCGCTCAGCACCTCGCTGCTTATCATGTCGAACCCCGCGCCGCTGCGATAGTATTTACGCATGCTGTCGCTGATGCTCTCATTACTGCCGAAGCGGGCGACTTGCTTCTCGATCTTCTCGTCGATGTCGGCCACCTCGACCCGCAACTTCTCGTCAAGGATGAACTGGCGCAAAGCCAACTGATGCTTCAATTGGCTCTCGGCGTTTTCGCTGAAATCCTCGCGCAACGATTCCTCGGTTATGCCCTGCAGATTCAGGTAGTCCTGAAATTGCCAGCCACTGCGAGTCAGGCGGTTCCTGAAGTCATCGACCATGGTATCGATCTGGGCATCGACGGCCGCCGGGGGATAGACCATCGTCGCCCCATCCATCAGTTGATGGATCAGGTCATCGAGCACCTTTTCGCGGGCCGCGCCTTCAGCGTCGCGCATCAGGTCGTCACGCAACGATTCGCGCATCGCATCGAGGGTCTCAAAATCGCCCTCCTGTTTGGCCAGTTCGTCGTCCAGTTCAGGCAGGTCGCGCTGTTTCACTTCCAGCACGGTGATATCGAACAGGGCCTCACGGCCCGCGTAATCAGCCTCATGCTCATAGGGATCGGCGAACGTGAAGTTGAATTCCTTGTGGTCGCCGGCGGACATCCCGACGAGATTCTCCACAAAGGGCGTTTCGGGGAAGAGGGTCTTGTCATCCAGCAAAATGTCCAGGCGCTCCTCTTCGAAGATAGTATCATCCTCGTCCGCGCTATCCGCTTCGTCGGCTTCTTCTTCTGACGCTTCCTCACCCTCGGCCGCCGGCTTGGGGGAGGTGAATCGGCCGTGACCGCCGATGGAGACGACATCGCCCGCCGCGGCCGGGCGGTCGACGGTCTCGATTGACTGATGACGAACGCGCACATATTCCAGCGCTTCCTCCAGAGCCTCGTCCGTCACAGTGACTTCCTCCACTTCCTGGCGCAGGGAGCGATAATCGCCCAGCGTGACCGTCGGCGACAGCGGCACGGTGAACGTCAGGACGAGCGGCTTCAGATCGATATTCTCCAGGGTCGGCCGAGCATACGGATCGATGTCTTCCTGCTCCAGAGCCTCCTCAAAAATGGGCTGGATGATGTCCTCGACAGCTTCCCCGCGCAGAACATCCTCGCCGATGCGGCGAACGATGACGTCATAGGGGGCCTTGCCGGGTCGGAAGCCGGGCAGATTGACCTCGCGGCTCAGTTCGCGCGCCTTCTTCTGCATGGCCTTGACCACGCGAGCCTCATCGACTTCGATCGTCAGCGTCATTTGCCGCAGGTCATCTTCAGCGGTTTGAATCGTTAGCGTCACAGCGTTACCTCTTGAATAAAAAAGCGTTGCCGCAGCGCAACGCTTTGGATTTTGTAATGGGGATGGAGGGACTCGAACCCACACGCCTTTCGACACATGATTCTAAGTCA
>CAYXNH010000035.1:0-20204 GCA_964466135.1 uncultured Ardenticatenaceae bacterium
CGAGGCAAAACTGTCTATGTCCCTCGCTTTGCTCTGACTTTGGAAAAGCCCTGCTCCAAAACCTGAGCGATCCGCCCAAAATCGCGTATAATACAGGTAAGGGGTGTTGGGCCTATTTATCATAGGCCGTCGTGAATCATTGGGAGGTTCAAATGGCCAAATCGAAAACAGTACAAATCAAGGCAGCGGAATATGACGTATTGAAAAACGACCTGGCCGTCCTGGAGGCTATGGTCGACGGCATGTCCAACTATCTGGCCGGAGATGTCACCTGGTGGGACATGGGACGGGCAGAAATGCCGCTATTAACCATTGGCGGCCATCTCATGCGCCGCCGTCGCCTGGGCACGCTCGAATATCTGTTGCAGGACACCGAACGCGCCGCTCTGTCTGCGGCCAATAAAACATATGACGAGATCGTCAATTCACAGATCGTCCGGTTCGAGGAACGCGCCTTGTTCGAACTTGGCTCGCGGATTCGAGAGTGGACTGTCTACCTGCGCGACCTGGCCGTCTCCAAACGATTGGCGGCCGACACCGACCGATACAGCTATCTGGCCGACACGCGAATCGTGATGGATGAATTGGTCGCCAAGCTGAGCGACCCGCCCTTCCAGCTATCCGGGCACATCCCCGCCGACATCGCCGCCCTTGACAACCGCATGCGATTTCGCTGGACATCCGGTGCGTTTATCTGGTCGCCGGTCTGGATACCTGCTTATCCGAAGGAGACATACTGGTGGCTATACGGGTGTCCCAAAGTAGACTAGACTGAATCGAGCGGGGACGCCCGCAATCGCCAACCGTCCCCGCTCAACCAATTCGTTCCGGAAGCACCCTCGCATAATGGTCCTTCCAGCCAGCGCCGGGGATCAATCGCGTCACCTCATGGTCGGGCGTGATGAGCAAGCAGGTCTGCTCGCCAGTCGTAAAGCCAGTCTTCAACAGTTCCCCTCCTCATTGATTCAACAGACCAGATCGCTCGTCTCCAAGCGCCCGGCTACGACTCTGGCAAGCATCGTCCAACAGGGTTAAAATGATCTCATGCGAGTCCGTCATTCGCACATCACAAATATAATCAATCCATACATGTTCCTTGCCAGGTCGCCGGAGCGGATGGGTGAATAACGCCATGAAAGAGATCGTATGCCCCAACTGCCGGTCGCTCAATCGTCCGGGGGCCAATTTCTGCGCTATGTGCGGCCGCAAGCTGGGTGGCCTCGGCGCAGCCTTGTCCGGCGAATGGCCGGCCGATGACGATGAGGCCGATACGGCCGCCTCGCAACGGCAGAGCCTCGATCTCGACGTGGGCCACCGCACCGATGTCGGCCTGCTACGAGACATTAACGAAGACAGCCTCCTGGTTCTCAACTTCGTCTGGAGCAACAAATCGATCAGCCGTCCGGCTGGTTTATTTGCTGTTGCTGACGGCATGGGCGGTCACGAAAGCGGCGAGATCGCCAGTGGTATGCTGGTTCAGTCACTCGCTCGCCATGCCGCGGCCGAATGGCTGGCCTCGGCCGTCGCTCCCGACGACAACCCGGTCGACGCGCCGGCGTGGCTCACTGAAACCATCCAAAGCATCAACACCGAGATTTATGAACTGGCCCACGACGGCGGCTACGAGATGGGTACCACGGCCGTAGTCGCGCTCATAACCGGCGACCAGGCTTGTATCGCCCATGTCGGCGACAGCCGCGCCTATCGTCTCAACGCCGGCGGCATCGAACGATTGACGGTCGATCATTCTCTCGTCGAGAGCCTCATCCTGGCCAAACAGATCAGCCCTGAGGAGGCTCGCGTCCATCCCCAGGGTAACGTCATTTACCGTACGGTCGGCGACCGACCGCAGGTAACAGTGGATGTCCAAAGTATTCGCCTGCTGCCTGGCGATATGCTCCTGCTATGTTCTGACGGCCTGACCGGACGATTGACCGATGAGGCCATCCATCGTCTGGTCATGGACGCCGACCGGCCCCAAACAGCCTGTGACTTGCTGGTGGACGCCGCCAATCAGGCTGGAGGCGAAGATAATTGCACGGCCATCATGATCTGGCCGGTCCTGTCGGCCTGAAACTTTCACAAGATGTTCACCGGAAATATTCGGGATCTGTAATCAATGATGCACAGCCCTTGTTCAGGCTACTGTATAATGCGAGAAGATGAGAACGGCATCGCGCGCCAATCGGCCGCGTTCATCATACAGGGCCTGCGAAGAAACGAAGGATAGTATGGAAACGATGACTTGCCCTGTATGCAGCGCGACAGTGTCGCTGGGTGCGGTTTATTGCGATGTATGCGGCAATCCCTTGATACCTTCATCGAACCTGGATATGGATGTTCCTGAGACATTGACCTGCCCCAACTGCCACGCGGCAACGCGGGCCGGAGACCTTTACTGCGATACCTGCGGCCATCTCTTGCGACCCGAATCCGGCAGCCCCACACCCGAACCACAGGAGTCCGCCGACGATCCCGCTCGGCAATCTGCCCCGCGTCTCATCATCCAGCCGGACAGCATCGTCGTGGAACTCGTACCCAATCAGGCTGTTTACATCATCGGCCGCCAAGACCCCGGCAGCGGCACTTACCCCGATGTCGATCTTGTCCCCTTTGGCGGCGAGGAAGGCGGCGTGTCTCGTCGCCACGCCAAAATCACCCGCCGCGATGAGGTCTATTACATTGAGGACCTGAACTCGGTCAACTATACTTTCGTCAATAAAAAGAAGATCGTCATGGGGATCGACCATCCCCTTCAGGACGGAGATGAGATACGGCTCGGTCGGGTGTTGATGCGCTTCGAAACAGGCCGGTAAGCGATCATCTCGGCACGGGGAACCACTGGAAGGAGATATCGATGGAATTTGTCTACTGTCCAAATGGACACGCAAACAGGCCCGGGACTCGAATCTGCGCTGTTTGCCGGGCGCTAATCGAGCAGCGAACTCCCCAATCGGCCGCCCCGACATCACGCCGGCACCCCGCTCCTCCACCACCCGCGGGACAGCTGGAGGCTGCGGCCTTCCCGGAAGCAGCGCCCATCGATACCTCCCCCGTCAAAAAGAAAAGTCGCGCCTGGCTATGGCTGCTCCTCCTGATCGGCTTGTTAGGGTCGCTGATGTTGGCCGTCCTGGCGTTCTTCTATATCCCCAACCTCACTCAGGTACAACAACCAACCCCGGCAGTTCAATCGACTGCGGCCGCCGTTGCGATCAATCCCACCGACCCGCCGCTGCCGACCCCAACATTGGCGACTCTGCCTACGCCAACCGGGAGTGTCGCCGAGCCGTCGC
The DNA here is from genome assembly GCA_964466135.1 of uncultured Ardenticatenaceae bacterium. GTDB lineage: Bacteria > Chloroflexota > Anaerolineae > Promineifilales > Promineifilaceae > Promineifilum. Next base: position 3,294 of record CAYXNH010000035.1, read on the forward strand.
CGACGGCCGTGCCCACCATCACGCCGATAGGCACCGTCGTCGGCGTCGTCATCACCCCCACCTTCTCCTTCAACCCCGATTCAAACATGCTACAAAACGGGGATTTCGCCGACAATTGGGCCAACGGCTGGGCAAGCGAAGAAAGCGGAGAGGCGAACCTGATTGAACTCCGGCCCATGGAAGACGAACCGGACACGAATGAATTGCACATGGAACAAACCGGGTTGGGTCACCTGCAAATCGCCCAACGGGTTGTGCTGACTTATCCGATCGAATTACTTGAGTTCCAGGCGCGTGTTAGCGCCGCAGGAACGGCCGCCGACGGTCGCGGCGCGCTTATCCTGCTTTACGAGGATTTCAACGGCAAGCCGATTGGCGCATCGATCTGGCTGGATAGCGTGGCCGGGAACACCGAACTGCTGGAGACCCTGTTATCGCTTCCGCCCGGCATCCCGGTCGCCGGGCGCACTCTCGATGAAGGCTGGCAGAACCTGACGATCGACCTCGGTCACGAGTTTGCCGAAGAATTGACCGGGCTAAGCCCAATCGACGTGGCCCAACTGACCGTCATCCTGGCTGTCGTCAATTCCGATAACTGCAAATCCGGGGATTGCGCGGCCACGCTTGACGCCGCCGCCCTGTCCCTGGCTCCGAGACAGCCTTAGGATCGACAACTCATAGAAACATACCGGGACGGGGACAGGTTTGTAGCCCGCCCATACCCTATCATCAGGTGTTATAAAAATGCGTTACGCAATCCGCCGCGTAAGCCCACTGGGCGCTCTGTTCTACGGTCTTGTTATGGGGATGGCCATTTGGCTTCTGCCCGGCGTTTTCCTGGGTTGGCTCGCGCGATCTCTCGTCCTTGGTCTGCGCGATTGGCTCTCCGGCCTGAGCCTGACCATCCCGTTACCGATCGGCGAGGGCATCGGCATTGATCTGACGTCCGCCCTGCAATTAGCGAGCACGCAGGAGCGCCTGACGGCATTGGCGGGGCAGGACGTGGCCCTGTTTTTGGCCGTCGCTCTGGGCGCGGCCGCCGCCGGCATGCTCCTGACGGGTTTGTCCGCCTTCCTGGGGGCGTTGTTTTATAACCTGTTTGCCGGGTTGTTCGGCGGCGTTGAGGTATCGCTGGACGCGCTGGATAGCCCCAACCGGCATGCGATCCCTCAGGAAGCGCCGCGCCCCTCCGCAGCGAAGTCCCCCCGACCCACCATCAACCCCGCGACGACCGCCGCCCCGGTTGCGGCCGCCCGACCGCGCCCCGCTCGCCCGCCTTCGGTCGCCTGGCTGGCCTCGGCCGGCAACGCCCACGAACGCTGGGCCTTGCGCGACGACGCCACCCGCATCGGCAGTTCATCCGACAATGATATTGTCCTGCCGGGATTGGCCCCTTACCACGCCGAAATCCGGCGCGAAAGCGACCGCTATCTGGTCTATGATCTCGGCAGTCGCCGGACGTGGGTCAATGATGCGCAAGTCGCAGCCGTTCATATGCTCAAAAACGGCTTTCGTCTCCAGATGGGCCAAGCGGAGTTCGTCGTCCATATCTCGGCCGTCGGCTCCTCCCCTGAAGACACGCAATGAGCATCCTCGTCCATTATCCATCCGCTCCGGTAGAGGTGAGGATTGCGGACAACACGATCTCCAATGATGCACTCTGAAAATATTTGTGAATCAGGTGGATGCCGGCTTCATGAGGTAATGGCGTGAATACCGACACCATCTGGCAACTCTACCCCATCCCCGCCCAGGAAGTCAGCCTGGAGGGACTGTATCTGCAACACGATCTGCGACAATTCGGTCCCCAGCTCGGCCGCCCCTTCGTCTACACCAACTACATCGTCAGCATCGACGGCCGCATCGCCGTGCCGCAACGGGGCCACAAGGGGATGGCAGTGCCCAAAGACACCGTCAACGACCGCGACTGGCGGTTGTTCCAGGAACTCGCTACCCAGTCGGATATCATCATCAGCAGCGGCCGCTATCTGCGTGAATATGGTGAAGGGAAGGTCCAGGAGATTTTGCGCATCTACGACGAGCCGCGCTTCGCAGACCTCGGCCGCTGGCGCGCCGAACGCGGTCTTCCGGCTTATCCCGATCTGGCGATCGTCAGCGACAGTCTCAATTTCGCCATCCCGCCGTTTCTGACGCAATCCGGCCGGAGGGTCACCATCATCACCCACACTACAGCCGATAAAGAACGTCGCCGCAGGCTGGAGGATGAGGGCGGCCATATCGCCATCGCCGGAGAATCAGCCGTTTCGGGCAAGAGCGTCATCGACGCCCTGGGCACACTCGGCTATCGCACCGTCTATATGGCCACCGGGCCACAGGTTCATCATCTGTTGCTGGCCGACAATATGGTCGATCGCCTGTATGTGACCACAGCCCACCGCCTGTTGGGCGACCGGCCGTTCAGCAGCCTCGTCGAGGGCGGGCCACTGGAGCCGGCTGTCGGCCTGCACCTCAACGCGCTCTACTTCGACCCCCACGCGCTTGGCGGCCTGGGGCAGCAATTCACCTGTTACGAACGCTAACTCTCGTGGCACCGGTTCATGTTCGGCGAATTACGCGGTTAATCCTCAAGTTTGACCCGCGAGCCGAAGCGGGCCAGCATGGCATTCACTTCGGCCACTGTCGGCATATTGTGGCCCGTGCCCAGCTTCAACACCTTGGCCGCGCCGGTGGCGTTGCCCAAGTCGCCCATCTTCTCCAGGTCAAATCGGTTGAGGTAGCCGTACATCACCGCCGCCCCCAGGCTGTCGCCCGCGCCGGTGGCATCCAGCGCGTTGACCGGCAGGCCGGGCGCGATATGGAGCTTGTCGGCCGTCAGCAGGAAACAGCCGGCCATGCCGCGCTTGATGACGACGAGGCGGCAGCCCCCGGCCAACAGCTTGCGCGCGGAGTTGACGGGATCGGCCTCGCCCGACAAGCGGCGGGCCTCCTCCTCGGTTGCCAGCAGAACCGTCGCCAGCGCGGCCGCCTCCACATGCCAGCGGTTATCGATCTTGGGATTGCCGGGGCCGGGATCGAAGAACGAAGGCACGCCCGCCTCGTGGGCCACGCGCAACGCCTCCATGATGATGTCCACCTCGCCCGTCTGGTCAACCCAGCCGTCGGTATAGAGCGCCTGAGCCTCGCCGATGAACGGCCGCCATTCATCGGGCAGGGTCATGATCCGCAGGCTGCCGGGAAAACCCAGATAGGCCGGCTCGCCTTGCTCATCGACGAGCACGTTGGCCACCGGCGTGCGCGCCTCCGGCGTTACGATCACGCGCGAAACGTCAACTCCCTCAGCCGCCAGCCCCTCCAGGACGATCTCGCCGAACAGATCGTGGCCAACCTCGCCCAACGCGCTGACCGACAGCCCCAAATGGGAGGCCATGATGGCCACATTACACGCCCCGCCCGGGCCCAGGGCCAGATAGGAGACGCGCTGCAAGTCCTTCGGCGCGATGCGTAGCTGTTCGACTCGAATGGCATAGTCCGCCAATATATCTCCAAGGATGATGACCATGGAAGCTCCTGTGAGTGACGTATAGAATTTTGCCCGCGGGCGCTTGGCAACTGCTCCGGTTATTGTCCTTGCAAAACGGCGATCAGTCCATCAATGGTCAGAGGCGCGGCCGATAGCCCCAGCGCCTGGGCCAGTCGAATGAGCTGCGGAGGCTCGACGTTGGTTGTGGCCAACAGTTCGGCGCGAGCCAGTACATCGGCCGCCGGGCCGTCGATCAGCACACGGCCGTCAGCCATGGCCACAACCCGTTCGAAGTGGGCGGCGCAAAAGTCGATGTCGTGGGTGATGATGATCACCGTGCGCTTCTCGCGTTTCAGCTCCTCGATGATCGCGCCGATGAGAGCCACGCCGCGCGCGTCTTGCCCCATGGTCGGTTCGTCGAAGATGACGATCGGCGTGCGCATGGCCAGCACGGAGGCCAGGGTTACGAGCTTGCGTTGCGGCGCGCTCAGATCGTAGGGATGGGTCTGCGCCTCTTCGCTCAACTCGACCATGGCCAGGGCCGCCGCGCTGTTGGCCGCCACATCAGCCTCCGATTGCCCCAGTCGACGCGGCCCAAAGGCGACTTCATCGGCCACGGTTCGCTCGACGATCTGGTCGTCGGGATTCTGGAAGACGTAGCCGACACGAGCGGCCATCCTGGCCACCGTATGGGTCCGGGTGTCCCAGTCGCCCACGGTCACGCGGCCGCGGGTGGGTTTAAGCAAGCCGTTGAAATGCTTCACCAACGTCGTTTTGCCCGCGCCGTTCTCGCCGACGATGGCGACGGCCTCGCCCTCCCCGATTTGCAGCGAGATCCCGCGCAAGGCCTCGGCCCCGGCGGGATAGGTGAAACTCACGTCGTCGATGATCAGGTTCAACGGAAAAACTCCACAGCTTGCTCCAGTGTGACCGGCAGGGGGGCGTCCGCGGGGCGCAATCCGGCCGCCTGAGCGGCACGCGCCGCCTGGGTATAGCGCGTCGGCTCCAGTCCGTAGCGCTCCAGGTCCGGCGAAGCCAGGATCTCAGCCGGCAGGCCATCGGCCACCAGCCGCCCCTGATGAAGCACGATCACCCGGTCGGCGAAGGCGGCGACCCACTCCAGCTTCTGCTCGGCCAGGAAGACGGTCGCGTCGTCGGCCGCGGCCAGATCGCGCAGCACGGTGAAGACCTCTCGCGAGCCGACCGGGTCCAATTGCGAGGTCGGTTCGTCAAGGACGATGACTTTCGGTCGCATCACCAGCACCGAGGCGATGGCCAGCCGTTGCTGCTGGCCGCCCGACAGCGCGAAGGGAGAGCGATCGCCCAGCCCTTCCAACCCGACAAAACGCAAGATCTCCTCGATGCGCGATTCCATCTCGGCCACGGGCACGGCCATGTTCTCCAGCCCGAACGCCACTTCCTCGCGGACGGAGAAACGCGCGCCGGTGATCTGATTGAACGGATTGGAGAACACCAGTCCGACCGTCCCGGCAATCTCGGCCGGCGACGATTCGGGGAGGTTGATCCCGGCCACGGTTACATCGCCGGAGAGATCCCCGCGATAGAAGTGGGGCACAAAGCCGGCCAGCGTCGCGCAGAGTGTTGTCTTGCCCGCGCCGTTGGCTCCGATGACGGCGCAGAACTGTCCCGCGGGAATCTCGAGCGAGAGATCGCTCAGCGCGGGCGCGGTTCCCCGCGGATAGGAATAGGTGACGTTGGAGAGCCGGATCACGCTGCGAACCTCGGAGCCAGCCAAAGCCAGAGCCGCCAACCGATCACGACAACCACCGCCAGGGCCATGAGCCAGCGAGCAACCCGTTGACTGGTGGTGTCGCGCAGCGTCAGGAGGCTGGTGCGCGGCCCCTGGCGGCCGAAAGCGCGCACTTCGAGGGCGATGGCCCGCTCATCGATGTCGACGATGCTGCCCAGCAGCAGGGGCAGAACCATGGGCAGGAGCGCCCGCGTCCTGACCAGGAAGCTGCCCTCCGTCTCCAGCCCGCGGCTGCGTTGGGCATCGAGGATAGTGTTCGCTTTTTGCTGAAACCGCGGGACGATCTGGAGTGTGCTGAGGACGACATACGAGATGCTGTTGGGCAACCCTTTCTGGCTGAGAGCCAGCATCAACTCATCTGAGCGGGTCGTATAGTTCAGAAACAGGAAACCACTGACGGCGACGAGGATCCGGCCCGTCCCGCGAACGGCGAACCACAGCCCCTCGGCCTTCAGGGAGAAGGGGCCTAGCTGTTGCACCGGCGTGCCGCCCGTCCAGAACAAGCCCTGGATGATGAACAGGGAGAGCGCGAAGGGCGCGACCGTCTTGATGGTATTTCCGAAGACCTGGGGCAACACCCTGCCCGCCAGGGACACCGGACCGATCCCGATCAGCAACACGAAATAAGGCGACCAGGCGCCCGGGATCAGCCACCCGACCAGCAGACAAGCCAGCACATAGACGAGCTTGGTCAGGGGATGAAGGCGGTGGATTCCCGTTTGTCGTTCAACGTACAGGCCGTACCTGCCGCTCATACTCTACCCCTGATTTCATACCTGTTTCGCGAAGGCCTGGCCGGTGATAGCGGGCGTCAAACGCCCACCGGTCAGGCCCGGATCATGCTCCACCAGTGAGATACCCTTTCGATCAGGTACTCAGCGAATATCTTCGGCCCTGGAGAAACGGTCGATATATCTCGACGGCAGTGCGCGCAAAATCAGATAAACGACCAGAAAAGAGATGGCCTTATCCAACGGGTCGGTCGCCAGCCCTTGCATGAAGTTCGCCGCCAGCATGCCAAATCCCTGGCTGCGGAAGGCGGCGGTGACGATGTCCATGCCCGTGCCGACGACGCCGCCGAACAGGTAGAACGTGATCGGCGCGGACAGCAGCGAGGCCACAACGCCGGTGATCGCGCCGCCCAGAATGGCTTTCCACCAGCTCTTGAACCAGCCGTACTTGCTGAACACGCCCGCCAGGAAGCCAATCGCCGCGGCAACCGGCGCGTAGGGAACCGTGTTGGTGAAGTCGCCGAATATCAAGGCCCAAACGATGTTGGAAAGAAGACCGGCCAGGGCGCCGACCCACGGACCGGCGACGGCGCCGACGAACACCGTGCCGATCGAGTCCAGATAAAGCGGCAGCTTGAGGACTTTCACGATTTGGCCGACGACGATATTGATGGCGATCGCCACCGGTATCATGGCCAGCGATATCGTGCTGAAGTCGCGTTTCAAACGTTCCATTTTCTCCAACCTCCTTGAAGAACAGTGGTTCCGCCGGGCCGAAAGCAGCCGGCGGCGCGATAATTTCTTCGGGCGTGCGATAGTTGATCGCGAATCAGGCGCCGCAAGCGCCATCAACGCCCTGTGTCTGAATTGTACGATTGTTTTGGATGGTGTCCAGAAGACGGCCGATCGGGATCATGCAGCTGCACTGACCGAAAATGCCCCTTTTTTGTCCCCATTAATTGTTGTTGACATCCGGAGAGTGAGGTAAGATGAAACTCGCAGAAACCACGAAGATCCATCATCTGCTTGTCATGCATATCCATAAAACACAACCACAATAACTCCCCTTTTTATGCTTGGCCGGTAATTTGATTCGGAAGTGGATTATGCCGCTCAGACATTCGCCTTCGCTCGCCCTCCCGGAAGCAAGGCTTATGTAGCTCAAGGAGCAAGGAGGTGCTGCCGAACCAAACAGGATCTATAAGTGTCGAATCAGTCCCCGCATCCCGGTCATCAATGCCTGACGGCATGCCGGAGAAAATGTTAGATCGATCTCACACAACCAATTTCACAGAATGAGGCAAAACTTGATCATGAAAACCTCTATGAAGCGAACTCTCAAGCTGTTGACCATCCTGAGTCTGATGGCCCTGACGGCTTCCATCGCTCTGGCCCAGAGCACTTCTCGACCAGGCCCGGGCAACTCCAGCCAACGGGCGCTTCCCGCGTACCTCGCAGACGCGAAACTGGATGCACCCATCACTCGCGAAAACGTCGCCTCCCCGTTCAAGCTCAATCGCGGTCTGGTCGACGCCACCGGTCCCCAGCGAGTGGTCGTCCGCCTGACCCAACCGTCGATGGCCGAACGCTTCGCCCGTGGCGAGCGTTCAGCCGATGCGACAGCCGCGCTGGACGCTATCGACGCGCAGCAGGCCGGCGTCCTCGCCGCGGCCCGCGCGCTCGACGCGAACTTCAAAGATATGGGTCGCACGCGCATGGCTCTGAACGCGGTCTTCCTGCGCATCGACGCTTCCGCGCTCAGCGCGCTGGCCCGCAACCCCAACGTCCAGTCCATCAATCCGGTCATCGACTATGAACTGGACCTGTCGGAAACCGTGCCCTATATCGGCGCGTCGGCCGTCCAGGCCCTGGGCTTCGACGGAACCGGCATCAAGGTCGCGGTGAACGATAGCGGTATCGATTACACCCACGTCGCTTTCGGCGGTTCCGGTGATGTCGATGAATTCCTCAACAACGACCCGACGATCATCGAGGAAGGCACCTTCCCAACGGCAAAGGTTGTCGGCGGGTATGACTTTGTCGGATCGAACTGGCCGAATACGGCCGAAGAGCCTGACCCCGATCCATTGGATGCCGGTCCTGAGGGCGGCCACGGCACACATGTCGGCGACATCATCGGCGGCATCACCCCCGGCGCCTCCGGCGTGGCCCCCGGCGTCGATCTGTATGCCGTCAAGGTCTGCTCCTCCGTCAGCAGTTCCTGCTCGGGCATCGCCATGCTCCAGGGTATGGATTTCGCCCTCGACCCCAACGGTGACGGCAACATGGATGACCGGGTGGACATCATCAACATGTCCCTGGGCAGCAGCATGGGCGACGCCGTAGCCGACGACTCATCGTTCGCGGTCGAGAACGCCAGCGCTGTTGGCGTTCTGACGGTCGCCTCGGCCGGCAACGGCGGCGATCTGCCCTATATCCACGGCACGCCCGCCAGCTCGCCCTCGGCTCTGGCTGTGGCCCAGACGGCCGTGCCCTCGGCCTCCATGCCGGTACTGACCGTCAAGACCCCCGAGAGCATCGCCGGCGTCTATCAGGCCGGTTATCAGCCATGGTCCGGCGAATTCTCCTCCTTGCTTGAGGCGCCACTCCAGTACGGTGACGGCGCGGGGGGCCAACTGCTGGGTTGTTCGCTGGGCGAGGATGTTAATTCGGTCGATCCGGCTGATGCCCCATATCCGCCCGGCTCATTAACCGGCAAGATCATCTACGTCGACCGGGGCGCCTGCTCGGCCAGCGTCAAGATCCATAACATCGCCTACGGCGGCGGCATGGCCGGTATCATCGGCATGGTCGCCCCGGGCGATCCCTACATCTTCGCCTTCGGCGGCGGCGACTATGCCGACGACATCCCCGGCTTCACCATCACCCAGGCCACCGGCACGGCGTTGAAGACTGCTCTGGAAGCCGGTGCCGTCACAGTCGCCTTCGACCCGGCCGACAATATCAGTCTCGTGCAAAGCATGGTCGGTTCCAGCAGCCGCGGCCCGGGCATGAGGACCAATCTGTCGAAGCCCGACATCGGCGCCCCTGGCGCATCGCTCTCGGCCGAGTACGGCACCGGCGACGGCACAACCGTCTTCGGCGGCACATCCGGCGCGGCCCCGATGGTCTCCGGCGCGGCAGCGTTGGTGATGCAGGCCAATCCGGACTACACCTGGGCTGAGGTCAAGGCGATTCTGATGAACACGGCCGAGACCAACATCGCCAATAGTGTGACGCCGACCGGCAGCACATTGGCTCCGATCACCCGCATCGGCGGGGGCGAGGTTCGCGTCGATCGCGCCGTGGCTTCGTCGGCCGCCGCCTGGGACGCCGAAAGCAAGTCCGGTTCGCTGTCCTTCGGCTTCCATGACGTCCCCGATGGCGCTTCGTGGTCGCGCGACGTCGTCGTCCACAACTACTCGGACGCAGAGATCACCTACGACACCTCGGTTGAGTATCGCTTTGCCAATGACGAAGGCGGTGAAGTCGCGATCTCCTTGCCGGATCAGGTCACGGTTCCGGCCGACGGCAGCACGACCATCACCGTCGAGATGACCGTGGAGCAAAACGAAGAGCACGCGCTGCACCCGTGGGTCATGAACAGCGGCAGCCAGGGCAACAACCCGGCCAGGCTAACGTTCAACGAGTACGACGGCTACATCCGGTTCACCGAGGCAGGCCGATCCGACAATGATATCCACATGTCCTGGCACGTGCTGCCGCGCGGCGCGGCCGACATGCAGGTCGATGAGGAGGCCAAGACCGTTCAAAACGCGGGCAAGGCCGAGGCCTACATCGATACGTTCTCGCTGCTCGGCATCAGCCCCCGGCTGGGCCAGTCCACGCAGCCCGGCGCTAACCTGCTCGTCAACGACCTGAAGTACTTCGGCGTTCAGACCTATCCGGTCCCCGCCGGGGTCTGTAGCGCCAATGACTCGTTTGTGATGGCTTTTGCCGTCACAACCTGGGAGCGGCAATCGCTGGCCAATCCGGGCGCGATCTTCGAGGTCGATCTGGATGTCGATGGGGATGGCGAGGTAGATTACGCCGTCTACAACTATCCCGTTAACTTCCCGACGGATACTCGAAATGCAACGGTCGTCCTGGACGTAGCAGCCGATGAGGACACGATATTCTTCTTCACCACCCATAACACCAACAGCGCCAACACCGTGTTGACATTCTGCGCCGAGCAGATCGGCATGGACGCCGACGACCTCCTCACGACATCGATGGATGCTCAGGTCCTCGCGGCCGATGGATACTATTCCGGTGCGGTGACAGACTACATCGCCGGGATGAACATCGTGCCGTATGGCGAGCGTTTCTTCACCGTATTCGGCGAAGACGATGAGGGCTCTGTCGAACTGGCCGGAAATTCCGACCCGGTCGATTACGCAATTGACGATTACGAGGATCAGTTCAACGCAACCGAACATGGTGTCCTGTGGCTGTATGGCCCCGGCTCGCCGGAGGACAATGAAGCCCGTATCTTCGTCCTGCGTGACTTCATGACCTTCCTGCCCGCTGTTCGCAGGTAAGAATAGAGGCGGTCATGCTGTCTGATCAGTAGAGAGGGCAGCAAGCCCGAATCTCATTTTCTTCCTCCAAAAAACGCCGCGACCGGCCACCGGTCGCGGCGTTTTTACTTATTCACTCTTTCGTCATGCAATCGTCGGATTAAAAGCCTTGCTTGCCGCCCCCGATCCCGCTATAGTGCCCTCGATGGAAGCGACCGCCCCACTAACGGCCGCCTGGCGCACCGATCCCGGCCTGGTGCGAGGTCACAACGAAGACTTCGTCGCCGTCTACGAACCCCTGTCGTCCGACGACCGCCTGCTTCACGGCAGCCTCTATATCGTGGCCGACGGCGTCGGTGGCGCCGACGCGGGCGAGGTCGCCAGCCGGTATGCCGGGGAACGCGCGCGGTACCATTATCTGCAAACGGGCAACGATGACGGCTGGGGCCACCGGCTAATCGAAGCGATGCAGGCGGCCAATACCGACCTGCGCAAGCTGGCGGCCGAGCGCGACGACAGCCGCCGGATGGCCACGACGATGGTGGCCGCTGTCGTCCAGGAGGGCCGCGCCTACATCGGCAATGTGGGCGACAGCCGCGCCTATCTGCTGCGCGGCGGCTCCCTGGTGCAGGTGACGCGCGACCAGAGCCTTGTCGCCCGTCTGGTGGAAGAGGGCGCCCTGACTCCGGCCGAGGCCGCCATCTATCCCTACAAGAACGTCATCCTCTACAGCATCGGCTCGGAGAGCAGGCCGCCCATCGATCTGTTCGAGATCGATCTGGTGCCGGGAGACCTGTTGCTGCTGTGCTCCGACGGCCTGACCCGCCACGTCGATGACGGCGAGATCGCCGCGATCCTGCTTGCCGCGCCGCCCGATGATGCGGCCGACGCTCTGGTTCAGCTGGCCTGCGAGCGCGGCGGCGAGGACAATATCACCGTCGCCGTCGTGCAGAACGGCCCTCGCCCGGAGTTCCAGCCGGACGAGAAAATACCGCCGGCCGACGTAGAGGCGATGATGGACACGATCTACCGGCCGCGGCCGGTTGTCTCGCCGCCGATCGCCGTCGCCCAGCCCGTGTCTGCCCGCCCCATACCCGTCGTGGCGGCGGCCGAACGCCCGCCCCGGATGTGGCCTCTCATGCTGGTTCTGACGGCCGTGATGGTCATCCTCATCTTCCTGCTATGGGTTTTCATCCAGCAATCAACCGCCCTCTAGGCGCGCGGACCGGGTTAGGTCGGCCGCTTTGACGGCGATAACAAAAGTTCCTACAATTTTTAACCATATGACAAATGCATTACGTATTCTGCCCCTCGGGGGCTTGGGCGAGATCGGCAAGAACATGACCGTGATCGAGTATGAGGATGATATCCTCATCGTCGACGCGGGCGTCATGTTCCCCGAGAACGACATGCTCGGCGTCGATCTCATCATCCCCGACTATAACTATCTCATGGAGGGCGACCGGCGTTCCAAAGTCCGGGCCATCCTGATCACCCACGGTCACGAAGACCATATCGGCGCGCTGCCGCATCTGGTCGACGATATCCATGCGCCCATCTACGGCACGCCGCTCACGCTGGGCCTGATCGAAAACAAGCTGCGTGAATCCAAAAACCTGCACGAGGTAGATCTCGTCTCCTTCCGGGCGGGCGAGGTCATTGAGATCGGCCCATTCAAGATCGAGCCGTTCCACGTGGCCCACAGCATCCCCGATTGCGTCGGCTTCGGCATCACCACGCCGGTCGGCCTCATCGTCCACACCGGCGACTATAAATTTGACCATACGCCCATCGACAGCTGGCCGCCCGACTTCGCCAAACTGGCCGAGTTCTCGCAACGCGGCGTGCTGGCCCTGCTAGCCGACAGCACCAACGCCGACCGGCCGGGCTGGACCGAGTCGGAAATGGAGTTGCTGGAAGGGTTCGAAGAGGTGTTTCGCAACGCGCAAGGGCGAATCATCATAGCCACCTTCGCCTCGCTTATCTCGCGCGTGCAAATCGCGGCCGCGGCAGCGCTCAAATCCAATCGCAAGATGGCCATCGCCGGTCGCTCGATGCGCGACGCCATCAAGATCGCCCGCAACCTGGGCTATCTGGAGCTGCCCGACGATCTCATCGTCGATCTGGGGCAGGCGGTGAAGATGCCGCCCAGCCAGGTGGTCATCATGGTCACCGGCTCCCAGGGCGAGCCTTCGGCCGTGCTCGGCCGTCTGGCGCGCGGGCGGCACAACCAGCTCAGCATCGAGCCGGGCGATACGGTCGTCTTCTCCGCCCACCCCATCCCCGGCAACGAAGAATTGGTCTATCGCACCATCAACCAGCTCTATCGCCGCGGGGCAACGGTTCTATACGACCGCGTCGCCAAGGTCCACGTCTCCGGCCATGCCAGTCGGGAAGAGATGAAGCTGCTGATCAATCTGATCCGGCCGCTGTTCCTCATCCCCGTCCACGGCGAATTGCGACATCTGAAGCTTCATGCCGAGATGGCCGAGAAGCTGGGCATCCCCCAGGAGCGCATCGCCATCGTGGAAAACGGCACGCCCATCGACCTGACGCCCTACTCCATGACTGTGCGCGACCGGCTGCCGGGCGGCTACGTCTTCGTCGACGGCGCGGGCGTGGGCGACATCGGCTGGGCGGAGGTGCGCGACCGCGACCGATTGGCCCAGGCGGGCTATTTCTTCGCCGTCGCCCGCACCAACGGCCAGGGCGAGTTGCAGGGACGGCCGCGGCTGACTACGCGCGGCTTCGTCAACGAGAAGGAAGCCGAGGAACTGCTGCAGGGCGCGGAAGAGGTCATCGCTCGCGCCGTTCGCGAAGCCCACAACGCCGGGCGCGAGATCACCGACGGCCAGATCGAGTCGGCTCTCAACAAATACCTCTATGACGAGACGCGCAAGCGGCCGGTCATCGAGGCAATCGTCTTCTAGATCGTCCGCAAGCCTTCGAGACTAGCGATACAGGACGCGCGATTCCAACGGATGGCGCGTCTTTTCTTTTGACTCGGCCGGGTACCCTATCGTCACCAGCCCTTGTGGCTGCCAATCGTCGGGCAAGGCCAGCTCCCGGCGCACAGTGGCCGGGCAAAACAGCGGGCCGCACAGCCAGCACGCGCCCAACCCCAGGGCATGAGCAGCGAGCAACATATTCTGTCCGGCCATGGCCACGCTCTGCGCGGCCATGATAGCCTCGTTGCGCGCGCGCCGTTCGTCGGGGTAGACATCCATGTCGGCCGTCGTCAGGCACAATAAGATGATCAGCGGCGCGCCGCTGATCCGATTGAAGGAGCGACCGGCATCGCGCTCGATCAGTTCCGGCGACAGACCGTCGGCCGCCAGATCCTCTCGCAATCGCTCGCCCATCGCCGCTGCCAGCTGCCGTTTTACCGCGCCGTCCTCGACGACGACGAAGCGCCATGGCTGCCGGTTGTGGGCCGACGGCGCCCGGATGGCGGCGGTGAGGATTTGCTCGACGAGATCCGCCGGGACGGGCCGCGCTTCATAGCGTCGTATAGAGCGACGCGAGTGAATCAGTTCCAGAAATTCGTGCATGGCGGCCTATTGTAGCCCATTGCTGCCGGATGGGCGGCAGGGGCGGGCCGCCAGTTGCAAACAAAAAGGAGCGGATGGGCGCCGGTCAAAAAGCGCCTCATCCGCTCCAATCGGTAAAATCCACTATTTGAGGATCGTTATGTCAATTGTCAGGCCGCGACCAGTTCATCGACGCCGAAATCGACCACCAACTGCGCCACCCAATCGCGGATACGGTCCTCGGTCAGTCCCGGTTCGTTATCGTCGTCCAGCGGCAGCCCCAGGAACACGCCGTCTTCCACCGCCAGAGAATGGCTGAAGTTATAGTCGCCGGCATCGGTGAAGCCCACCAGCTCGGCCCCGCGCTCCTCGACCTTGCGGCCGAGCATGCCCATCGCGTCACAATAGTTATCGGGATATCCCACCGGATCGCCCGGGGCATAGATCGCCACCCGCTTGCCGGTCAGGTCCAGCCTGTCGAGTTGCTCAAACTTGATATCCCAATCGTCTTGCAACTGGCCGATGTTCCAGGTGGGAGCGCCGAGGATCAGATCGTCATAGGGCAACATGGCCTCTACCTCTACCTTGGCGATATCGAATATCTCCACCAAACCCGGCGTGTGTTCGTCAAATCTTTCCTTGATGATGTTCGCATCCATCTGGGTATTGCCCGTGCTGGATCCGTAGAATAGTCCGATTTTCATGGTAACCTCGCTTGCACGTCCCTTCGGAACGGCGCTTCAAACATACTTTCATCATAGCGGTAATAGCCGCCGTTGAAATTGATCCAGGTCAACAACTTGAAAATGAACCAATGAAAAAAGCCGGGCCTCTTTCGCATGGCCCGGCTTCTCAAAATCGTCCGAATCGTTTTAACAGAGGCTGGCCTTCGTCGATGAAACCCGCCCCGTCATTGTTCCTATAGATCGCGCATGTACCGGTTGTCTTTGTCCACCAAAATCTGCTGGGGCTTAACCGGCACTCCCGTCAGTTCGAAGCCGATGATGATGATTTCCTCGCCCGCCTTGATCAGATGCGCGGCCGAGCCGTTCATGTTGATGACACCCGTCCCGCGCTCGCCGGGGATGGCGTAGGTTTCCAGTCTCGCGCCACTGGTGTTGCTGACGACCAGCACCTTCTCATAATGCCACAGACCGACGCGATCCATTAGATCTTCATCGATCGTGATGCTGCCGATATAGTTGACGTCGGCCTGTCTGACCGTCGCCTTGTGAATCTTGGAACGCATGACTAATCTCATGACAATAATTTTACGACAAACAGTATATGAAATCAGTAAGAATGGCAGAGTTCAATTAGCGCGACCGATGTTGCCGAACGATGCGCGCCACTTCTTCCGGCGGCAAACCATAGCGGACATGCCCATTGCGCCCCACCACCGTCCGCGCCATCAACAGGCTGTTGTAGATCGCCTCTTCCACACTCTCGATAACCGCCGTCGAGAAGTAGCTCATGAGCGGTTGCTCGTCAATGACCGGCCGCAAGGCGACCAACGGGTCCGGCCGGTCGAGAATACGGTTCGCGGTGCTGAAGGCGACGACGAAATCACCGCTTCCGCCGTGGCAATTGCTGCCCGTTCGCGCCAGCCCAAATGCCGCCCGCCGGCACAGTCGTTCCAGCCCACGCGCGTCCAGCGGCGCATTGGTCGCCAGAATGATCATGATCGAACCGCCCAGATCGGCTTGTTGAGCTTCCGGCGGCCTCAGGTGCCTCCCCACCGGCACGCCACAGATCGTCAGCTCCTCTGCCCGGCCGAAGTTCGTTTGCACCAGAGCACCGATGGTGAAGCCCCCGGCTCGCTCCGGCAAGACGCGCGAGGCGGTGCCGATGCCCCCTTTCCAGCCGTAACAACTCGTGCCCGCGCCGGCTCCCACCGCCCCTTCGGTCACATCGACCGAGGCCGCGGCCAGCGCGGCCCGAACCTGCTCTAACCCGATCGGCCGTGCCTGCAGGTCGCTCAGATAGCCGTCGCTCGTCTCCGCCACCAGCGGGTTGACGCTGGCGTAGCCCGGCCAACCCCGTTCGGGAAAGCCCACCCCGATATGGGGAGAGCCTTCGGCGGCGATGGTCACCAGGGCGTCGGCCACGCGCGGCACGTTCATCGTCCCCGTCAGGGCGATGGGCGTCTCCAGCGTGCCCAGCTCGCGCACCTGCTCGAACCCGGTCGGCTTGCCGAAGCCGTTGATGGTATGCACCGTCGCGCAGACCTTCTCCTCATACAGATTGCCGTCGTGGGGCAGGATGATCGTCACGCCGGTGCGGAAAGGGCCGTTGCCCGGCCGCCAGTGGGGATCGGCCACGCCTTCGCCCGTGTTCAGGGTGAAATGACCCACCAGCACGCCCGGAACGTCGCTGATAGCGTTACGCGCCCCGTTGGGAAGTGTTCCTTCATAAATTCCCAGTTCCTCGATTCGTGGCATATCGTCCTCTACCCCCGGCTCCGCAAAATCGGCCGCGTCAGACACGTAGCCCCGCCCTCGGCCTTCAGCGACATCTCGTCGCCGCGATAGGTCGCCACCCGGCAACCCGCCTCCTCCAGCGCGGCCCGTGTCATGTGGTTGCGCTCCAGCATCAGGCAATTGCGCGGCCCGATGGCCAGCACGTTCGTGCCCATCGTCACGAATTCCTCATCGTCCACATCGACCAGCCGTATGTCGCGCTCCACCAGTAGCCGATAGAACGGCACGGGCAGCAACGGCCGATAGACCACCGCCAGGTCGCTATCAACCAGACTGATCAGTGACATCAAGTGCAAACATGCCTCTGGGCCCTCGAAATAGGGCAACTGCACCGGCACAAGCGACACGCCCGACCCGGACAGCGCCTCCTCCAGTTGGGCGAAGCCGGCGGCGTT
>CAYXNH010000036.1:0-19710 GCA_964466135.1 uncultured Ardenticatenaceae bacterium
CCGGAGTAGCCGTGGTAGAGGCAGCCGTCGATGTGGGCGGATTCGATGTCGAGCAGATGGTCCGCGCCATAGACGCCGGCCATTGTGACCAGGATACGCATGGCCATCTGCGTGGCCTCGCCCATCTCGCCGGTCAGCATGGCCTGGTCCCGTTCGTTTAGTTGTAGCCGGCCATTGCTCATGCCGTCATCACCTCTCATTATAATCGGTCATCCGTCGATCCATGCCGTTAACCGGCGGTGGCCCGGGCCGCCTCTGTCTCCAGCGTGATGATCTCCGTATGGTCATCATAGACCAGCAGTTCCGCATACCGGCCCCAGTTAATCAGGGTGTCGATCTGATTTTCAGCGACGTCGGGCGGGAACTCCAGCCCCAGGGCCGTCTCGATCACCTCCAGCTTCAGTTCCTGCTTCTCGGCGGCGCGCAGCATGGACAGCAGCCACTTCATCATGGGCAGCCGCCGCGCACGAGCGGCGAAGATCGCCTTGCGCGCCAGGATACCGGCTTCGGCGAAGGCCTGGCCGAGGGGGGTCAATTCGATGTCGCCCTGGGCGATGGCGGCGAATCCGAGCATCTCGGCCGTCTCGGTCAGGCTCAGCAAGTGATTGGCGCTGACGCCCAGCTCGTCTTCCAGAATATAGATGTCGTGCCGGGGTTCTTCCGATTCGGACAGATGCTCCAGCAAGCCGGCCAGATCGCTGATGACGACCTCGGGCAGCTGGCGGGTGCGGCCGCTTTCGCCCGGGGCGCTTCCCAGTTCCTCTTTCTCCGGCCGCGTCTGCCCGGCAAGCGTGGCGTACACCAGGTCCACCTGGGCCTGGAACTCCTTCGATTTACGCTGGCGCGGGTGGGGCAGATCGACCTTGTGCTCGGCGATGATGCGGCCCGGCTCCTTGTCCATCACCACGATCCGGTCGGCCAGGAAGATCGCCTCCTCGATGTTGTGGCTGACCATCAGGATGGCCTTGGTAGGGATTTTGCCCTCGGTCCATAGCTCCAGCAATTCGCCGCGCAAGGATTCGGCGCTGAGGACGTCCAGGGCCGAGAAAGGCTCATCCAGACAAAGCAACTCCGGCTCGACCGCCATGGCGCGCGCAAAACCTACTTTCTGGCGCATGCCGCCGGACAGTTCGCGTGGGAAGGCTGTCTCGAATCCGCCCAGACCGACGCGATCGAGCAGGTCTTCCGCCTGTTGAACGCGCTGGTCGGGATCGACCCCCTTGATCTTCAGGGCCAGCTCTACGTTTTCGCTGACGCTCAGCCAGGGGAAGAGGGCGAAAGTCTGGAAAACGATGGAGGCGTGGGGATTGACGCCCCGCAGCTCCTGGCCGCGATAGAGCACGCGCCCCTGCGAGGGGGCTTGCAGGCCGGTGATGATGCGCAGCAGCGTGCTCTTGCCGCAGCCCGAAGGGCCGAGCAGGGCCACGAACTCGCCGTCGGCCAGAGACAGGTTGACGTTCTCGACGGCGGTGAAGCGGCGTATCCCCGTGCCGTAAGCGTGATGGACATTTTCCAGTTGCAACAAGGTCTCGTTCATCGATCACTCCATACGATATTTTTCTTCTGCCAGGAGGTAGAGGCGTCGCCAAAGCAGGCGGTTGATCAGGATGACGGCCAGCACCATGGCCAGCGTGGCCGCCAGCAGGAGGGCATAATCTC
The DNA here is from genome assembly GCA_964466135.1 of uncultured Ardenticatenaceae bacterium. Taxonomy (GTDB): domain Bacteria; phylum Chloroflexota; class Anaerolineae; order Promineifilales; family Promineifilaceae; genus Promineifilum. Next base: position 1,660 of record CAYXNH010000036.1, read on the forward strand.
CGTCGGCGGTGGCCTCGGCGATCGTGGCCCCAATGCCGGTGATCGAGAGGGTTTTGCCGCCGAAATGCTGGTATTCGGCCACGATGCTGGCGTTCCAGGCTCCGCCGCTGGCGGTGATGGCGCTGGTGATCAGGTAGGGGAAGATGGCCGGCAGGATCAGGACGCGCCAACGTTGCCAGCCGCTGAGATGCATCAGCTCGGTGGTGTATTTCAGGTCTTGCGGGATGGCGCTAGCCCCGGCGATGATATTGAACAGCAAGTACCATTGCGTGCCCATCAGCATCAGCAGTACGGCGGCCAGGTTCATCCCGCCCGGCAGCCCGATCACCAGCAACAGGATCACCGGGAAGAGGGCGGTCGCGGGGATGGAGGCCGTCACCTGAACCAGCGGTTGCAGGAGGGTGGCCAACCGCCGATTGGTGCCGATGGCCACGCCCAGAGGGACGGTCCAGGCCAGGGCGATGGCCAGAGCGAGCGTCACTCGTAACAGGGTGGCGAGAAGGCCCAAGGCCAACTCGCCCCATTGGCTGAGCGGGATGCCCCACAGCATCAAACCGGCGCGGTACAGGCCAAACAGCACCGCCAGTCCCGACAGGGCAGCGACCAGCGGCCCGACCCATTGGTTGCGCGCCCCGCTTTCCCCGGCGGCCGCGCGCATGGGAAAACGGCGCATCATGGTTTGATCAATCCGTTCGGTCAGCGGGTTCAGCAGGTGGTCAAAAAGCCAGTTGACCAGCCGGGCGTTGCTCGTCAGATCGTAGAACCAGGAGGTTGGCGGCTCATCGTTTTCCACTGTGCCCACCTTGAAACGGTCCGACCAGGCGAGCAGCGGCCGCCAGACGAGCTGATCGAGCAGCACCACGGTCAGGATCAGCGCGGCCAGCCCCCAGCCGACGGCGGCGATATTTTCCTGTCCGGCGGCCTCGTGCAAGTAGGCGCCCAGGCCGGGCAGGCGGAAGTCGCGCGAGCCAACAGTGAAGATCTCGGCCGCCATGAGGAAGAACCAGCCGCCGGCCCAGGACATCATGCTGTTCCACACCAGGCTGATCATACCGAAGGGCAACTCCAGATTTTTGAACTGCATCCAGGTGTTCAGGCGGAAGATGCTGCCGGCCTCGCGTAGCTCCTTGGGGATGGTGGTTAAGGACTGGTACCAGGCGAAGGCCAGGTTCCAGACCTGGCTGGTGAAGATCAGCACGATGGAGGCCAGCTCGGCGGCGACGTTGATCGGCAGCACCGCGCTGAGGCCGAGGAGGACGACGGGCAGGAAGGAGAGAATGGGCACACTTTGCAACACGTCCAGCAGCGGCATGAGCAGTTGCTCGGCGCGCCGGTTGTAGGCTGCCGCCCGTCCGTAAAGCAGGGCGAAGACGATGGAGAGAGCGTAGGCGGCCGTCATGCGGCCGACGGACAGCAGGGTGTACCAGGGCAGCGCGGACGGGGCCAGCGAAATCTCGGGACCCTGGATGACCTGGGGGGCATCGAGAGCCAGGCGGACGCCGGCATATAACAGCGCGGCCACCAGCGCCAGGGCGAGTACATCGCCCCAGGTGAAGGCTTGTTCGCTTCGTTGAGTACGAAAAGTATTGCGGGGTTGCGCCATCTGGACTGCGTCTCCAGGTTCAGGATACCCTGGACGCACCGCGGCATGTCCAGGGCTACATCAGAGAGTTAGGTAGCGATCTGTGATCGTCCGGTGAGGGGGGATCAATATCCGCGTCGCCGGCCACATCAGGGTTTGAAGACAGAGCTAACATGGGCTTGATTATAGCCCTTCATCGCAAAAAGAAAATCGCCGCGAATCATTCGTCTCGTCGGGATCAGGGTTGGCGTTGCTCGATGACCAGCGGCCCGCCGTTGCGGTCGGTGGTCGTGCTCAGGGTATAGCCGCCGTAGGCGCAATCCCCCTGCATGACTTCGCGCACCTTGCCCTCCACGGTCAGATTGTGGGTGGTGTTCGGCAGGAGCGGAATCTCGATCTCCTTGGGGAAGGTGTCGAAGGGGACGGTGACGACGCCCGATTCGGATGTGACGGTGATCGTCTCGCCGTTGCCCAGGTCGACGCTGAGCACCTGACTGAGTTGGTCCGTGGGCGATGTGACCGGCTCGACCAGGAAGAACTCCGGCGTGGCCACCGGGCAGAGGGGGGTGTCGTTTGTATGGTCCTCTCCCGGCGAAGTGGCGTCCTTGGTGAACAGGAAAAACGCCGCAATGCCCAACACCAGAACGACAAGGAGCAAAATGTGCGTCACTGTCAGTTTCACGGCCCTACCTCCTGTGGCTGATTAACGAACGGTCTCGGGATCGACGATGTACTTCCACCAGTTATAGTCGATGCCGCCGGATGAGCCGATGATGTGGGGCAGCAGGTTGAACCACCATTTGTGATGGAGCCGGATGTCGCCGTTGCCCCAGTCACGGCTATCGACCCACTGCGCCTCGCCTTCAAGATTGGGGAAGTTGGGCCAGGTGCGCCAGCGGCTGAGCACCCGGCGCTTGTTGCCCCAGTCGTAATCCCGCTCGCTGTTGGGCGCGTAGTGCATCCAGCCCACCTCGGCCTGGCCCGGGTTTTTGAACTCGTGGCGGAAGAAGCGCTCCCAAAGATTGTCGTCGCCCTTTTTGTGTCGGAAGGTGTGCTTCATGATCGACTCGGCGCGATGGCCGAAGTTCTCCAGCATTTCGCCCACGCCCCGCTCATAGCTGAAACCCATGATGGTGAAGCGTCGCGAAGCCTGGCCGGTCTCGGTCAGCGGCGGCGAGTTGCACCAGAACGCGCCCGGCCCGGCCATGATCGACTCGTAGTAGCCGGCATAGGGAAAGGCGAACAGCCAGAACTCATCGACCTTGTTCTCATCGACCTGGGGGATCATGTTGAACTCGTCGATGAGGGCGTAATAGTCAACCAGATCGGGATCGTGGAAACCCTTGCGCGTCTTCCAGGCGTTCATGAAGCTGTCGGGGGTGTAGGTGAAGCCGTCGGCCTTGCGAGGGAACTTGTCGACGGTCGTTTCGCCGACGACCTCGTAATTCAGATAGCCGTGGCTGCATTCGCGCAAGTCGCTGATGTAGCCATCGACGAGCTTGTCGACCTCGTTCCAGCCCAGAGCCTTGTTCAGCGGCTGGTTGCCGGCGCCGGGGATGCGCGGGTTGTGGATGATGAGCGAAACCCGGCGCGTCACCGGATCGGGATTGCCGCCGGCCGGCTCATCCACGGCTTCCTGATTCAGGAAGTCCAGCCCGCGGTCGATCAGGTCGCCGAGATTATCAAGAAATCCGCCTTTCTTTTTGGCCATCGCCACTCTCCAGTCGTTGAAATAACGCGGGCCTTGCTGTGGCTAGGAGCCGGCAGCCTCGCGTGCCAGTATTTCTTCCAATGCCGCCAACAACGCGTCGGTATCGACACTGGTATTATAACCCTGAATCGAAATTCGGATAAACGAACGGCCGCCCCACTGGACGCAGGGGATCTCCACTCGATATTGGTCGTAGAGTCGCTTCTTGAAAGCGGGCAGATCGGCGATGGGGGGCAGGGACGCGGCCGCCATCTGATGAAAGGACGCATGGTCGGGATAGAGCAGCGGCAGGCCGGTGAGATGATTGATCCGGTCGATGGTCTCAGCCGTCAGGACATGACAGCGCTCTCGCACGGCGTCCCAATCGTGTATGGCCTGAAACTCAATCGCCGCCGGGGTGGCCAGATAGGCGGCATAATCATTCGTGCCCGGATATTGGAGGTAGTCCAGAAAATCGCTGCCGAAGCTGAAGGTTCGCCCTTCGCCCCAGCCCCAGCCGACGATGAGCGGCCGGATGAGGGATTGCACCTCCGGCCGGGCATGGAGGAAGCCGCTGCCCTTGGGCGAGCATAGCCATTTGTGGCAATTCCCGGCGTAGAAGTCCGCGCCGACGGCCGCCAGATCGAGCGGGATTTGCCCCGGCGCGTGGGCGCCATCGACGACGGTCAGGATGCCGGCCTGGCGGGCGCGGGCGCAAATCGCCTCGACCGGGAAGCGGACGGCCGTGGGCGAGGTGATGTGGCTGATGAAGATGACCTTTGTCCGCGGCGTTACCCCGGCCCAAAGCTGCTCCACAATGCTGTCATCATCCGGCAGGGGCAAGGGAATCGGCCGCCGGATGTAGCGGAAGCCGCACTCGCGGCTCATGAAGATCCAGGCATTCTCGCACGCGCCGTATTCGTGGTCGGTCGTCAGCACTTCGTCCTCCGGCCCTAGGGCCAGGGAGCGGGCGATGACGTTGACGGCGAAGGTGGCGTTGGGCACGTACACCAGGTCGTCGTCGGCGACATTCAGGTAACGGCCGAGCGCGGCCCGGGCCTCGGCCAGATAGCCGCCGATGTCGCTTCCCAGGAATTGCACCGGTTGCTGTTCCAGCCGGCGCTGCCACATTTGCCAGGCGTCAAAGACCGGCCGGGGTGTCGCGCCAAAGGAGCCGTGGTTGAGAAATACGATGTCGGGATCGAGCAGGAAATAGTTGCGGAGGTTGTTGGTCATATGAACTTGTCGTTTGTTTGCGAAGGAGGGTAATTAACCATTATGGCGCGGCCGACGGCGACGTGCAGGGGGGCATTTCGTAGACCCAGTAGGTCAGGTTGCCGGCGGCCAGGATGGGGCCGGTGAAGGTCTTGATGAGGCAAAGCTGCTCGGTCATGGCCGTGAAATGAGCCATGTCTTCGGCCGACAGCCGGTTTTCACTTTGAATGATGTCCGAACCGATCACATAGCGAACCCCTTGCTCGCGGTAGGTATCCAGGTCCTGATTGTAATGGCCGAAGTTTAGCAGGGGCGGCCAGACCGCGGGATCCACATAAGGGGGGAACCGATCGTAGGCGATCACGGAGCCGGGCGGGATGTTGGTCTCGATCCATTCCTTGACGACGGTTCGCACGTCGGGGCCGCGCAGGTTGCGGATGGCTTCGGCCGAGCGCCCCGCCAGAGGGGCCAGCACCAGGAATGCCAGCAACCCGTAGGCCAGCGCCTGATCGGCCGCGCGGCCCGGCATTCGCCGGCGAAACCAGACCAGCGCGGTTTCCAGCGTCAGGGCGACCCACACGCAGGCGACGGGAGCCAGCGGCATCCACGTTCGCGATTCGCGCACGGTGGTCGAGAAGGCGGTGAACAGGACGGCCAGGGCGAAACTGTTGATGATCCATCCCCGTCGACCCCAGCGAAACAAAGCGATCGGCAGCCCGATCGTCCCCGCGATGGCCAGGGCGGCATTCCGATCGGTGAACAGGTAGTCGAGTTGCCAGCGCCAGGTTGACCCCATCCTCACATAGCCCGGCTGATTGTAGATCCTCAGATTGGCGGCGGTGAAGTGGATGAACTTGGGCAAATCGAGCAACGCGTAGGGCGTGGTCGCCAGAAAGCCGGCGGCCATCGCCAACGGCCCGCCGATCACCCTGAAGCTGAGCAGGTCATCCAGGCGACGAACGCGCAAGAGAGGCACCAGAAGCAGCGGCAGGGCAAGCAGCACCCCCGGATACTTGGTGGAGGCTGCCAACCCGCAAACGAAGCCTGCGCCGATATAGGCCCAGGGGGTGTCACTGTCCCAATTATCATAGGCGCGGACGAGCAGATAGAGGGCCAGGGTGCACAGGGTGGTCAGCGCCATGTCGGTCGTGGCGTAGTGGGAGTGGACGACGAAATCGGGCAACACGGCGGCGACGGCCGCGGCCAATAGTCCCATGCGGCGATTGCCGTTACCCATCCGTGTCGCCAGCATGTAGACAAGGACGACCAGCAGCAAACCGAAGGCGACCGAGAGAAAACGCCCGGCGAGGACGTATTCGGGATGGGGATAAATGCCGGGATACCAGCCGCGTTCGGGGATGATGAGTTCGTCGAGGCTGCCAATCCAGCCCGTTCGTGCCGATTGCAGAAACACCAGCACGTGGGTGAAAGCCATCAGATAGATGAAGAACGACCCGTAATCCATGCGTAACGGGTTGAGGTCGCCCGTCTTGATGATGTTCATGGCCGGCAGAACCAGCACGTCCTCGTCGGGGTGGTAGACATAGGGCAGAGCGAAATTGATGGCCGACAGGCGCAGCACGGCCGCGACCAGCAGGATCAGACCCAGGATGATCGCATGGCGATGGGTGCTCAACAGCTTGTTCGGACTTAACAAAGCGGCTCCATTAGGGATGAACGCAGGGGGCGTAACGATCGAACCTTTTCTTTATGCCTACTTGATGATTGCAGGATATTCGACCTAATGTTATTGCATTGTGTATATAAAGACGATGATGATAGAGCTATCATAGGTAGATGAATCGTCGTACGGGCGGGACAATCGGCGCGAGAGCCTTTGGCCGGGCAAAGTACATGGTTCGATGGTTGTCTCGCCCCTCGCTGGGTGAGACAAGGCGGCATCTGCGTGATTCTGTAAAGAGGAGGATCATCGGCCGCCTTGCCCCACCCGTACGGCATTTGGCCACCAGGCGATTGCCCTGCGAGCTTAAATTGACGTGTCACCCTTTCTCCGGGATAATCCATTATCGATCGCACCGTTTGCCCACCCTGTCGGATTCGGGTCAATTAAACCTGTTAAATCCGGGCGATCTGTGGTTTACTTCCGGTGAGGATTATTATGGAGTTTATACCACCCACTATCGATTATGCCGTCGTGTGGCCGTTTATGTTTGTGGCCGGGACAGGCATTTTGTTGATGCTTCTCGATCTGCTCATTGGCCCGGAGCGCATGAAGCGGTCGGCGCCGATTCTGTCGATCGTCGGATTGGCGGCGGCGCTGATCGCGTCGGTCGTCTTGTGGAACGACGGCCGCTCCTCGTTCAGCGTATCCGGCGGCTCGCCCATGATGGTGGCCGACAACTTCGCCGTCGCCCTCAACGTCATTTTCGCCATCACCGGCATCCTGACCATCCTGCTGTCGGTCGATTACCTGCGACGGACGGGGCATGACCGGTCGGAGTTCTACATGCTCATGCTGTTCTCGCTCAGCGGGATGATGCTCATGGGCATGGCTAACGATCTCATCCTCATCTTCCTGGCCCTCGAATTGCTGTCGATCCCGCTCTATATCATGGCCGGGCTGGCCTGGCCGCGACCCGAATCCGAGGAATCGTCCCTGAAGTATTTCATCGTGGGCGCGTTTTCCTCGGCCATCTTCGTCTATGGGGTGGCCCTGGTGTATGGCGCGACGGGAACGACGTCGCTGCCCGGCATTGTGGCCGCGGCCCAGAGCGGCGCCTCGATGCTCCTGCTGGCCGGGGCGGCGATGGTCCTGGTAGGCTTCGCTTTCAAGGTCGCCGCCGCTCCCTTCCACATGTGGACGCCCGATGTCTATGAGGGCGCACCCACGGTCGTCACGGCTTTCATGTCCGTGGGGGCCAAGGTCGGCGGTTTTGCGGCGCTGTTGCGCATCCTGATGGTGGCTTTGCCGACGCTGAGCAATACCTGGGACACGGCCATCGCCATCATGGCCGCCCTGACGCTCATCATCGGCAACGTCCTGGCCATCGCCCAGCCTAACATCAAGCGTATGCTCGGCTATAGCAGCATCGCCCATGCCGGCTACATCCTCATCGCCGTCGCGGCCGCTTCCCGGAACCCCGACGGCATCAGCGCGGCCCTCTTCTATATGTTCGCCTATGTCTTCACGAACCTTGGCGCGTTCGCCATCGTCGTGGCCATGGAGCGCAAGGAGGGCGAGGGCGTCATGCTGGAAGATTACAAGGGGCTGGTGAAGCGCCATCCCTGGATCGCCGTCTGCATGGCCTTCTTCATGCTGTCGCTGACGGGCGTCCCGACGACCGGCGGCTTCGCGGCCAAGTTCTTCGTCTTTCGCGCGGCCATAGAGGCCCAGGGGCTGATATGGCTGGTCCTCATCGGCGTCATCACCAGCGTCATATCCGGCTATTACTACCTGCGCGTCGTCTTCTACATGTTCATGTATGACGGCGAGCACGAGATGGTCCTGAAGCCGGCGATGATCTCGGCCGTCGCTATCGCGGCCTTCGCCACCTTGCTGTTGGGCTTGTTGCCCGGCGCCTGGTTCGATCTGGCTCGGCAGGCCGTTATCCAGAGCGTTCAGGCTCTCGCTGCCGGTGGCTAACAGACAGACTGTTGTGAATCGGGAACGACGATGGAGGGAAACCCTCGATTTGTCGTTCCCGATTTTCATTTCCCGACTTTGCTCGTCATGATCTTCTTCGCCGCGCCGGCCGAGGAGGGGCGGCCGCGAGAGTTTGCAGTCGCGGCGGTCGAAGACCTGCAGCCGGCGCTTGCCGACCCGCCCCGTAATGGAGAACAGAAATGAAATTATTAGGACCGTCCCAAAAACGCCTTGAGCGGACGCCGGAAGCGTTTCGCCAGAACATGGCCGATGCCCTCTACTACTCGCGCGGCACGAACGCCCAATCGGCCGGGGACTATGATATCTACATGACCGTGGCCCGCACCGTGCGCAACTATCTGATCGAACGCTATCGCCGCACGGTAGATATGCGCTACGCCGATAACCCGCGATTCGTTTATTACCTGTCGGCCGAATACCTGCTCGGCCGGCAATTGCCGCAAAACCTGCTGTACTCCGGGACCGAGGAGATCGCTCGCGCCGCGCTGGAGGACTCGCAATTCCCCCTGGACAATATGATGGCCTTCGATGTGGAGCCGGGCCTGGGCAATGGCGGTCTCGGCCGCCTGGCCGCCTGTTTCCTCGATTCGCTGGCTACGATGGATATCCCCGCGATCGGCTACGGCATCCGCTATGAGTACGGTATCTTCCGGCAGGAGTTCCGCGACGGCGTCCAGGTGGAGCAACCCGACGACTGGCTGGCTCTCGACTATCCATGGGAGTTCGCCCAGCCCGACGACATGGTTCCCGTCGGCTTTGGCGGGCATATCGAGATCTACGCGGACACCGACGGCAACCATCGCCGGCGCTGGCACCCGGCCGAGCAGGTCATGGGCGAGCCGCACCATATCCTCGTGCCCGGCTACGGCACGACGACGGTCAACTTCCTGCGGCTCTGGCGGGCGCGAGCCACATCGAATTTCGACTTCCGTCTGTTCGATATCGGCGACTATGCCAGCGCCGTCGAACAGCAGGTGCACAGCGAGACCATCTCCAAGGTGCTCTACCCCAACGACAGCACGCCTCAGGGGCGCGAGTTGCGCCTGCGCCAGCAATACTTCTTCGTGGCCTGTTCCCTGAACGACATCATCGCCCGCATCAAGCGCTGCGGCAATCCAGTTGACGATCTGGCCGAAAAGGCGACCATCCAGCTCAACGACACCCACCCGGTCATCGCCATCCCCGAGCTGATGCGGGTGCTCATCGACGATTACAACCTGGAGTGGCATGAGGCGTGGGAGATCACCCGCAAGACCTTCGCCTATACTTGCCATACCCTGATGCCCGAAGCGCTGGAGAAATGGCCGGTGGCCTTGTTCGAGCGTCTGCTGCCGCGCCACATGGAGATCATCAACGAGATCAACCGTCGTTTCCTGGCCGAGGTCAGCGCGCGCTTCCCCAACGACTACGACCGCATCGCCCGCATGTCGCTCATCGAGGACGGCGGCGAGCGGCAGGTGCGCATGGCCCATCTGGCCGTGGTCGGCAGCTATTCCGTCAACGGCGTGGCCGCCCTGCACTCGCAACTGCTGCGCGACCGCGTGCTGCATGACTTCTACGACATGTGGCCGGAGAGGTTCAACAACAAGACCAACGGCGTCACGCCGCGCCGGTTCATACGGTTGGCCAACCCGCGCCTGTCGAAACTCATCACCGACCGGCTGGGCAACGAGGATTGGCTGCGCGATCTCGATCAGATCGCCGGACTGGAAAAATTCATCGACGACCCCGACTTTCGGGCCGAATGGCGCGCGATAAAGGCCGCCAACAAGGTCGATCTGGCCACGGTCATCCTCATCCACACCGGCATTCGCGTCAATCCCGACTCGATGTTCGACGTGATGGTCAAGCGACTGCATGAATACAAACGCCAATTGCTCAAGGCGCTGCACATCATCACCCTCTATAACCGCATCAAGGACGACCCGACGTTGCAGATGACGCCGCGCACGTTCGTCTTTGGAGCCAAGGCTGCCCCCGGCTACTACATGGCCAAGCTCATCATCCACCTCATCAACTCGATCGCGACCGTGGTGAATGCCGACGATGAGGCCGGCAAGCTGCTGCGGGTCGCTTTCCTGCCCAATTTCAACGTGACGCTGGGCGAGGCGATCTATCCCGCGGCCGATCTGTCCGAGCAGATCTCTCTGGCTGGCAAGGAAGCTTCGGGCACGGGCAACATGAAGTTCGCCCTCAACGGCGCGCTGACCGTGGGCACGCTCGACGGAGCCAACGTGGAGATTCGCGAGCGGGTGGGCGAGGATAACTTCTTTCTGTTCGGCCTGCGGGTCGAAGAGGTGTTCGCCCTGAAGGCAAAAGGCTACAAGCCCGGCGATTATGTCGCCGCCGACGCCGAACTGCAACGGGCGATCAGCCAGATCGGGGCCGGCGTCTTTGCCAATGGCGATGCGACGCTCTTCCAGCCGATCGTGCGATCGCTGCTCGACCGCGACGAATTCATGGTGCTGGCCGATTATCGCGCCTACGTCGATTGCCAGGACGGGATCGATCTCGCCTACCACGACGTGGACACCTGGACGCGCAAGTCGATCCTCAACGCGGCCCGCTGCGGCTTTTTCTCATCCGACCGGGCGATGCGCCAGTATTGCGACGATATCTGGAAGGTGAAGCCGATGCCCGTCCGTTGATTAGGGCGGCAGCATGGCGCAGCGGAAGCCCAGAGTGGATTGCGATACTGTCGGGTCGAGGTTGTCGCGCATCACGTTGCCGATTTGGCCGGGCGGGGTGTACCAGGAGCCGCCGCGGATCACCTTGAATTCGCCGTCGACCGGCCCACGGGGATTGGTCTCGGTGATCGTCCGATAGGCGCGGAAGTCATACCAGTCCCCGACCCACTCCATGACGTTGCCGAGCATGTCATAGATGCCCTTGGGGGAGCGGCCGTCCGGATAGCCGGCCACCGGCGCGGTGTCGCGAAAGCCGTCGTCCCATTCGAAGCCGCGATCGTCGCGCTGGCAATTGATATCGCAGAAATTGAGCCGGTTGCCATCGAAGGTATCGCCCCACGGGTATTTGAACTTCACGCGCTCCAGCGGATCGAACGAGGCCGCGTACTCCCATTCGGCCTCGCTGGGCAGCCTCGCGCCGCGCCAGGTGCAAAAGGCGTCGGCGTCATACCAGCTCACGTTGATGACCGGATAGTCATCGAAATTGGGGTCGCCGAAATAAGTCTGGTAATAGGTCGCCCCCGCGCGATCGGGTCGCGGGCAGGCTCCGGCATCCACGCATTGGGCGTAGGCCCCGTTGGTCACCTCAGTCTCGTCGATGTAGAAGGAGTCGAGGGTGATCATCCGGGCCGGTTTCTCGTCGTTTTGCTCGCTGCTGTCGTCGCCGATGTCAAATGTCCCGCCGGGGACGTAGATCATGCGCGAGCCGGTTTCGGTGATGAAGGGTACCGGCGTGGGCGTGGGCGGCGCGGTCGGCTCCGGCGTCGGGCTAGGCGTGGGGGCCAGTTGGGTCAGCGCGGCGATGACGGCCGATTGCAGGGTAGCCGTGGCTGCCGGACCTTGGGCCTGCTCCGGCCGTTCGAGATTGGTCAGATAGAAGAACCCGATGGACGCCAGCACGAAGGCCAGCAGCCCTACCAGCCCGATGATGATCCGGCTCTGCACCTGGCGACGAGCCTTGGGTTTCACGCGGGGCGGAACGGCCGCCGTTGTGGCTGCCGGTTCAGGCCCGGCGCGACGCATGGGGCTGACGACCGGCGCGGGGCGACCGGCCGGCCGGGCCAGCGCGCGGCCGAACTCCTCGGCTGTGTCATAGCGCGTATCGGCCCGCAGGGACATGGCTCGCCCGGCCACGATGGACAGATAAGGCTCGATGTCGGGGTTGGCCTCGCGCGCCGGGATCAGATCGCTCAGCCCCGTCTCGCGGCTCAGCGGATTGGGCGGCACGATGCCGGTCAGCAGCGAGTAGAGCGTCGCCCCCAGGCTGTAGACATCGGCCGTCGGGCCGACATCGGCCTGGGCTTGCTGCTCCGGCGAGCCGTAGCCGGTGGCATTCGGCCGCACACCCAGCCCCGGCAGCCCGGTATCGACCAGATAGACCTCGCCCGACGGCATCAGCCGGATGTTGGCCGGCTTGATATTGAGATGTAGTCGCTTTCGGCCGTGGAGATAGGTCAGCGGGACAGTTGCCGCCTGCAACCAGGGGACGATGAGGTCCGACGGCAGCGGGCCGTATTGGTCGAGCAGGCTTTGCAGATCGACGCCGTCGATGTAGTCACTGACCAGATATTGGCCGTTGTCCAACGCGAAGTGGTCGAGGACCTGGGGTATTTGGGGATGGCTCAGCGCGGCCAGTTGCCGCGCCTCGGCCCTGAAGCGCTTCTGGATCTCGACCGACGGATCGAGATACTCCTTGAGAGCCACGTCGCGCCGATCGGTCACGTCCCAGGCGCGATAGACGGCCCCATACGCGCCGCGGGCCATGAGGCTGACGATGCGGTAGCGGTTGTGTAGGAGTTCACCGGGTAACAGCGGCATAGGTTAGGGCCTACTTAACCATAAATCGGTGGGAATGGCACGTGTTGTCGGGATCGTCTCATGCAATGAGGACGAGGGAGATGAGCGGGTCAAGGTCGTCGTTCGTTGAAATAGTCCAGCAGCAGGGCGTGAACGAAGGTATAGCCGCCGCCGACCTTGCGCAGCAGATTTCGCTCGGCCGAAAAGTTGAGGAAGTTGGCCGGCTCAGCGGGGAACAGTTGCCGGTCGTCGAGGACGTGGCGCAGCCGGCGATGCTGCAGCCAGGCCAGCAAGCCGAAAGCCAGCCCGCCGCCCATGCCCAGGTAGAGCGCGGCCCATAGCAGCCAGGCCAAGACGGGCACCAGAGGTCGCGGACCGCCAACCAGCGTGGCGATGGCGACGGCCAGCGCGCCGATGAGTCCTGTGGCGACGCTCACCAGACCGGCGACCATCAAGCCGTTGCGGCGCGACTGCTCGACGCCCTGACCCGGCGTGGTGCGCAGACGCAGATCGCCGCGCAGGAGGGCGTATTCAACCATCGCCTGCACCGCGCCGGCTGTCGCCAGCAACGCCGGCCAGGGAACGGAGGTCCAGCGGTCGAGCCAGGCCACCAGCGCGCCCAGCCCCAGCCCGACTCCCGCCCCGACGCCGGTCCCCAGGGCCGCCCAAGGCCACGACCAGCCCAGCGATTCGACTGTCTCGATGCGTCGAACGGGCAGGCGGGGGCGAATCAGAAACCGGCCGGTCAGCGGGGGCAAGGCCGCGGCCAGGACGCCGCCGGCCAGCATGGCCGCCGCCCCACCCCAGCGGCCGTTAAAGAGCAACCACAAGATCGACGGCAGAGCCGCCAGAGCCAGCAGGGCGAAGACGAGCGTGCGGGTGTAGCGGCTGAACCGGTCCCGGTCGGCGTCGGGCAGCCAGCCGGGCTGCATGTCCTCCAGGAAGAACGTCGGCTTGCCGGCGCGAGCCATCTGCTTGGCCAGCCACGACAGCCAGTTGATCGTATCGCTGGGCGCGTAGCTCATGTCCTTGCTGCGATAGCGGGCCATGCGCTCCACATAGACATCGAACAGATGGCTGCGGCTGAGGTGACTGCCCAGCGCGGCCGAACCGCTTTCGGGCGGCCGGTTGGCAGCCAGGGTCATGATGGACAGCATCAGCGGCGTCTGAGCCAATTCGCGCAGGGCCCGGTCGGCGGCCAGCGAGGTGCGCAAGCCGTCCAGCCGCTCGCCCCGCCGCGCCAGATAGGTGTCGATCTGTTCCGGCGTGAGGGCCTGCAGGATGATGGCCTTGTCCATATTAAGACGCATGGCCAGGGCCTGATAGTCGCGGTTGCGGGCCGTCACCAGTAGCGAGACCCCGGGATGCCGCTCCCGGAATTCGTTGATGGCCTCGGCGCAGGCCGGGCGGTGGCCGGGTTCGACCTCATCCAGGCCGTCCAGCAGGGGGATGAATTGGCCGCTCTCGATCCAGGCTTCGCTGAGCTTGCGCGGGACCTGGTAGTTGTTGGCCAGTTGTTCCACCAGCCATTGGGCCAGTGTGCGGCCGTCGCTATAGGCGGCCAGGCTGAAGACGGCCGGCATGGGACGGGATTCGTCGGCTTCGGCCTCGGCCATCAGATGGCTGACCAGCTGCAGCAGCATGGTCGTCTTGCCTGCGCCCGGCTCGCCCAGCACCAGCAGCACGCGCCCGGCCGCAGCGAAGACATCCTCGATTTTGGTTCCAACCGGTAGGAGATAGTCGTATTCAGGGGCCTGTTGCCAGCTCGGTACGCCGCTGTTGCCCAGCGCGGCCGGGCGATAGGCGAAACCGAGGTCGATGATCTCCCCGCCGTGGAGCGACTCTTCGAGGACTCCTTCCAGCCAGACATCGCGCACCCGGCGCAACATGACTGTTCGGTTGTGACGTTCCTGCTCGTTCATGCCGATTGGATTGATCCGTGATCCTGTGTGTACTTGAAGTTCAGACAGAGCCAAGATTATCGCGTCTCCGGTGAGTGGGCCAATAAAGATGCGCCTCGGCCGATTTGGCCATTCAGGTTACGATTTGGCTATGAACGCCATGCTCACCCGCGTCGACCTGGGCAAGCACGGGAACCGTCGCTATAGCGTCGCAATCCAGCCCACCCCGCTGGACCCGGTAGCCATGGCTTGTGTATGGGGTAGTCGGTATAACAGCTTCAACGCACTTTCGTTTTGAAAAGCAACTATCGTTCGACGGGTTATCATAATACTTATATAATCTAAAGCGATGAAGTCTTTGAAATTCGTCGGCTCAAGTTTGGACGACTTGCGCAACTTTCCCGCTGAGGCTCGCCAGCAGGTTGGCTTTGAGCTATATGCTGTCCAACGTGGTCTCGATCCGTCAGACTGGAAACCGATGACGGCGATAGGTCCAGGAGTGCGCGAGATTCGCATCCACGTGTTGGGAGAATGGCGGGTAATCTATGTGGCCAAGTACGCCGACACGATATATGTGTTGCACGCCTTTCGCAAGAAGTCGCAAAAGACACGCCGAGAGGATGTCGAATTAGCCCGGCAGCGTTACCGCCGGATTGAGGAGTGATGACATGACTGAAACCATTCAGGAATCAACCGGCAATATCTTCATGGACCTCGGATTTGACTCCGGCGAGGCCGCTATCCTGGAAATGCGGGCCAAGCTCATGAATGATCTGCGTGAGTACATCGAGACCAGCGGCATGACGCAAATGCAGGCAGCGGAACAACTCGGTATTGCCCAATCACGGGTGTCGGATCTGGTTCGGGGCAAATGGGAAAGATTCAGCCTGGAGATGCTGATCACGCTTGAAGCGCGGGCCGGCCGTCAGGTAACGCTAGAGCTGGTGTGATCCTCTGTAAAAATGGTGGAAACAGGAACTTGTCTCCAGCCCGCTGAATACGATGTGCTGATTTCAGCGTCGCTGTTCTGAGCGCAATCACTCGCGTCAATTTATGATAAGATATGGGCGACATGGATGCCTTACACGAAACAGAAAAACTGCTGGCTCAACTCACCCCGGCCGAGAAGGCCCAAGTGCTGCAATGGGTTGCCCGTGATTTGGGCGGGGCCTTTCCGGGTATCGAGGGCCACCCGGATGTCAGCGGCGGCGAGCCACGGCTGGTGCGCACACGAATTCCGGTATGGCTCCTCGTCCGCGCCCGGCAACTGGGGACACCGGAAGCCGACATATTGCGCGCCTACCCCGCATTAAGGGCTGAGGACTTGACGAATGCCTGGGCCTACTATCGGGCATTTCGGGACGAGATTGACGAACAAATCATCGACAACGAAACGGCGTAGACGTGGCGTCACTCTATAGCAACGAGAACTTCCCGCTACCGGCGGTCCTTGAACTTCGGCGTCTGGGACATGATGTACTAACTATCCAGGAAACGGGCCGTGCAGACCAGGCCTTGCCGGATGAATCCGTGCCAGCATTCGCAGCCGAACAGCAACGGGTTCTGATAACACTCAACCGACGTCACTTCATCTTGCTCCACAACGCGGGCAGACCGCACGCCGGCATCCTCGCCTGCACCTTCGACCCCGACTTTGTGGCGCTGGCGAGGCGCGTCCATACGGCGCTCACCCAGGAATCAGACATGCGCCAAAAGCTGGTACGAGTCAACCGCAGGTAAGCAAACAGCCACGCCGAAAGGGAAAATAAAGCAGATCGATCGGTTGGTGAGTTTGGTCAGATAGGGCGCGGCCTGATTAACCGATTGCGGGGATTGCGAAACCCGGCCGTTTCATCCTTTTGGCCCGCAATCCGCGCACGTCCCGTACAGCTCCAACAGATGCCCGCGCACCTCGAAGTCGAACTGCCGGGCGATCCGGTCGGGCGCTTCATCGAGATCGCACCCGTCGAATTCGACGATCCGGCCGCAGCCGGTGCAAATGAGGTGATGGTGCCGGCCGCCGTGCATCAGGATGTAATGCGCCGCGCCGGTGCCCTGATAGACCGGCCGCAGCAAGCCCAGGTCACAGAGCAGGTCGAGGGTGCGATAGACGGTCATGCGGCCGACGGCCGCCGAGCGTTGCCGCACCAGTCCCGTTAGCTCGTCGGCCGTCAGATGCCCGCCGCTTTCGAGCAGCACGTCCAGAATGACCCGCCGCGCGGCCGTCAGCCGGTAGCCGCGAGCCGCCAGAACAGCGGCCGGATCGTTGCCTGAAGATGTCCCGGTCATGGAGCCTCCGGGCCTGCTTCCAGACCTGTCGCCGGGAGGGAGCGGCGGCCGCGCAGGGCCGCCAGCCCCAGCACGGCCAGAAATACCAGCGTGGCCACCAGCACGACCGCCGGGCCGGAGGCGATATTGAGGTAATACGAGGCGTAAATCCCGGCCACGCCGGAGAACACGCCGATAGCCGCCGAGACAACCATCATCGACGGCAGCCGGCGCGTCAGAAAGGAGGCGGAGGCGGCCGGGGTCACCAGGATAGCCAACATGAGGGCCACGCCGACCACCTGCAGGGCGACGACAATGGTCACGGCGATGAGCATCAGGAGCAGGTAGTTGAGAAACCTCGTCGGCAGGCGGAGCGTCTCGGCCAGCAGCGGGTCGAAGGACAGGACGAGAAACTCCTTGTAGAACAGGTAGATGAGCGCGAGGACAATGAAGCCCAGTGCGGATGTCAGGATGAGGTCGCCCGTCGAGACGCCCAGCATGTTGCCGAACAGGAAGTGGGCCAGATCGATGCTGTAGCTGCCGCGGGCCGAGAGCATGGCCACGCCCAGCGCGAACAACCCGGCAAAGATGACGCCGATGGCCGTGTCCTCCTTCAGCGACGTGCGCTCGGTCAGCGCGCCGATGCCCAATGCCGTCAGGACGCCCATGATGAGCGCGCCGACAGCCAACGGCCAGCCCAGCAGAAAGGCGATCACCACCCCCGGCAGGATGGTGTGGGCCATGGCGTCGCCCAGAAAGGCCATGCCGCGCAGCACGATGTAGACGCCAAGGATGGAGCAGACGAGGCCGACGACGACGGCCGCCAGCAGGGCGCGAACGATAAAATCATATTGCAGGGGTTCGAGTAGCCAGTTCATAGATATGACGAATGACGGGGGTTTTATTCTCCGTCGCAGCAGGTGTCGGTGATCAGCAGCCCGTCGCCGTCTTCGACGCGGTGAAGATGGCCGCCATAGGCATGCAGCAGATTGCCGGATTGCAGAGCCGCCCCCGGTTTGTCGAAGGCCACGACGCGCCGGTTGAGCAGCATGATGCGGTCGAAGCGCTCGGCAGCCAGATCGAGATCGTGGGTGGCCAGCAAGACAGTGACGCCGTCGCGCCGCAGGTCATCGAGGATGCCGATGATCGCCTCCTGAGTGGGGATATCCAGCCCGTTGAGCGGCTCATCCATCAGCACCAGCTCCGCCTCCTGGGCCAGGGCGCGAGCCAAAAAGACGCGCTGCTGCTGGCCGCCCGACAGCTCGCCGATTTGCCGGTGGGTCAGG
>CAYXNH010000037.1:0-19200 GCA_964466135.1 uncultured Ardenticatenaceae bacterium
CGAACTTGTATTCACCGCGCCAGTAGATGCCGTGCTGCTCCACCGGATACCAGCGATTGGGGGCGAAGACGACGATGCGGCCGCCCGGGCGGGTCACGCGGGCCATCTCGGCCGCGCAAGCCCGGTCGTCGGCCACGTGCTCCAGCACTTCGTTGCTCAGGATGAGGTCGAAGCTGTCGTCGGCGAAGGGCAGTTCTTCACCGGCGCCCAGAAGGATCCCGTCGGCGCGCGGCAGCGCTTCGACGGCCCGCTCGAACTCCACCTCCAGACCGATGCGCAGGCCGGCGGGATTGACACGGCCGAACGCTTCCAGATAGGTGCCCAGCCCCACGCCGTTGTCGAGGATGCGGCCGCCTAGGTCCGACCATTGACGGATCATCGCCAGCCTCCGGTCCTGGCCCGAGCGCCAGACATAGCCGGGTTCGCCCCGTTCGGCCGCCTTGTCGGAGTGGGTCATGGCTTGCCCTCCGCCCGCAGCAGTGCCAGGAGGTCCACCGGCGCGAGAAACCGGTAGGCGTCGGTATGAAGCTCGCGCAGGAAGTGGCGGTTGTCGGAGATGAGGTAATCGACGCGCATCCATTCGGCGAACGCGCCGATATAGGCGTCGCCTTTCTCGGCCAGGCCCAGCGCGATATATTGATCCACAATGCCCTGGGGTATAGGCCTGTCCACGATACGAGCGAACGGGTTCTGGTGAAACAGGCTGAAGAAAAACTTCAGGTCTTCCTGAGGAAGGTTCCGCATGACCTCCAGGGCGATCAGGCGGTGGATCACCAGATGCGTTTTTGGCCCGATCAGCTCCAATAACTGTTGAGCGTCGGACTGTTTATGGCTAAAGCCGCGGATGAAAACACAACTATCGATACAGATGAGCATATTCGGCTTCAAATATTTCGCGTCGGGTTTGACGGGTCACTTCGACGATCTCATCCGTAGTCATGTGGGTGAAGCGACTGTTGGCCATGCTTCGTTGCAGCTCCGCCAGTCCCTCGCGCCAGGAGATCGGCTCCGGCGGGCGGGCTTTGAGTTCGGCCAGCACCTCGGCGATGATCTCCGCCTTTAATTGGGCCAGCGCGGCCGTATCATAGACCGGGGCGGGTTCGCGGACTTGCCCGGCCGGTGTTTCCTCGCGGTAGGGGGCAATCACTGCCACCGGGCGGCCGTAGCGCTCGATGACGATCTCTTCGCCGGCAGCGACGCTGTCCAGTATTTCGCGCCATCGCGCGCGGGCTTTCTCGCTGGATATGTGCTGGGTCATGGGTTGCCTCATTTCAAAACCAGACTGTACGATATGTCAGTCCCGTACAGTTATTATAGCATCTAACGGCCGATTTGTCAGCCGCCCGAATTGCCCACGAACTCATCGTACTTGCGACGCGCTTCCTGAATATCCCGCCAGGTGAGCGCCTTGGGGCCGTTCGGCTCTCTCGTGGGGTTGCGCAGCAGATAGGCGGGGTGGAAGATGGGCATGGCCCAGCGGCCGTCTGTCTGGAACCATTGGCCGCGCAGCCGGGTGATGCCCGTCTGGCCCAGCAGCGATTCGGTGGCCACGTTGCCGGTCAGCAGCATGATCGCCGGATTGACCAGGCGGATGATTTCCAGCAGCCAGGGCTTGTAGTAGGCGATCTCGTCGGACGTGGGCTTGCGCAGCGGCTTGCCGTCGTCGCCCGGCGGCAGGCGGAAGACGGCGTTGGTGATGAAGACGTCCTTTTCGGGGTCGAAGCCGGCCGCGGTGAGGATTTGGTCGAGCAATTGGCCGGAGCGGCCGACGAACGGTTTGCCTTGGCGGTCTTCCTCGGTGCCGGGGGCCTCGCCGACGATCATCAGCTTCGCCTTGGGGTTGCCGCGATAGATGACCATGGTGGTCCCGGCCGGGAAGAGCGGATCGTCCTCCAGTTTCATCATCGCCGCCACCAGGTCGTTGAGGGTGGCGTAATAGTGAGGTCTTTCTTCAAACAGGCCGGATTGCATGGCTGTCCTCCTCTGGTGGATTCTCGATCGCCTGTAAAATATCCTTTGCAATGAAAATACGATTTCGCATCTGTCCCGTCATTTCACTGATAAATCCGGCCTCTTCCAAAATCGTAATATAGCGACGGGCTGTTTGGTAGGAAGTGTTCAGCTGACTCGCTACCTGGTTAATTGTTATTACGGGTTGGCCGAACAGGATGTCTACAAGTTGAAGCAGCCCCGCCGGTGCGTGTGTTTGGTGTCTAACATAGGCTCGGTATTCATCTTGCAAGGCCGTTAATGCGCGTATGCGCATTAGAGCATCTCTCGCCTGGATATCAATAGCTGTTAGGAAGAAGATTAACCACTCCTCCCATTGATTGTGCCGACTGACAGCTAATAAGTGATCGTAATATGCCTGTCGATTTTGCTCAAAATAAGCGCTCAAATAAAGAAGAGGTTGAGGCAGCATCTCCCAGGAGCAAAGCAACAGAGAGATCAGCAGCCGGCCGACCCGGCCGTTCCCGTCCAGAAAGGGGTGAATCGCTTCAAACTGGTAGTGGATCAGGCCCAGTCGAATGAGAGGCGGTAGTTCCGGGCGATCGTTGATAAACCGCTCCAACTCGCTCAATGCCTCCTGCATTTCGGCCACGGGCGGCGGTACATATACTGCGTTTGTCAGGGTGCTGCCTGGCGAGCCTATCCAGTTCTGACTACGACGAAATTCACCAGGCGTTCGTTCCTGCCCCCTCACTCCTTTCATAAGATGGTCATGCAATTCACGCATGAGACGAGAGCTTACCGGCAAGGTAGACAAACGCTTAAGTCCAAATTCGAGCGCCTGTACATAGTTCTGCACCTCCTGAACATCCGATGAGGACTCTTGTTCCAAAGATGACAGTTGCACGGCTTCGTAGGCGTATAGATCGATGAGCGAGGCCCGCGTACCCTCAATCCGTGATGACAAAACTGCCTCCCGTCGTATAAACGGTGTGGCAAGTAAATATGGATTAGGCAAAGCCCGACCTAAACCGGCTAATTCTCCCAATGCGCGATCTGCGAGAGACAACGCTTGGACAAGAGAGGTTGACCACGTCAAGACCGGCGGCAGATTGTTCGGGATAAATGCATAATACCCTAAAGGGTTGCGTTGTATTCTGCCGCTTGAGCTTGTGCTGAAGTCTTCCGGATTCATATTGACAGGCCCTGGTGTCTCAATTAGATGGGGATGGCCCTATATTTCCATAATTGGCTTAAAATGTAAATAACAAATTCCATATTGCCACAGATGTCAATAAGGAATTCCTTGGCTGTCAATTGGGCCAGCACGCAACCTGTCCCTACTCCACCTCCACCCAACCCGCCAGATAGACCCCGTTCGGTTGCAGCTCCCCCTCCACCTTGACCGGCAAGCGCTCGCCGGTGGTCGGGTTATAGAGGCCGATCCAGACCGGGTAGCGGCCGGACGGGATGTCGACGGGGATGGTCAGGATATAGCTGTCGTCGATGGTCTCGCCGTTGCGCCAGGCGCCGGTGGGGAAGGCGCCGCCGAGGGGCGGGCTGTCGCCGGTGCTGAGGGGCGGCTCGTCGGGCTGTCCCAGATGCAGGAGCGTGGTGTAATCCTGACCCGGCTCCCCCACGGGCACATACCAGCGCACAAGCACGCGAACGCTCTGGCCGGGCAGGGCTTGCTCCGGCTCGACGGCCGCGCTGACGAGGGCGATGTTGTCGCCTATCTCGGCCAGCCGGTCTCCGGGTGGCGGGGGCGGCTCGGCCGGCACGATGCGCACGGTGGCGACCTCGATGCCCGGTTCGCCGCCCTCGATGCGGGCGAACACGCGGCCGAGCACCGGCGCTTCGGTGTCGGGGTCGATGCGCACGGCGAAATGGTCGGCGATGATCGCCCCCGGCGGCCACAGATTGGCGGGATAGAGGCCCCGGCCGTGGTAGCTGTGGAGGTTGGCGATGCGGTCGAGGTCGCGACCGAGCAACTCCAGCACGAACTCCGGCGCCTCGGCCGTGGGGTCATCGGCGCGCCAGTAGAGGGTCAGCCGGACGACGTCGCCGGGGCGGGCGGTATCGGTGTCCACCTCGGCCGCCAGCAGCGAGATGCCCAGGCCGCGGTCGACGAGTTCGGGCAGGACGGGGCGGGCGTTCGGGGGCAAGATGGCCACGGTCGGCGGCGGCTCGTAGGCGGGCCGGATGATGAATTGGATGCTGGTGATCGTGGTGCTGATGGCTAGCAGAACCACCAGCGGAGCCAGACGACGATTGACGGCCCCCAGGAGGCGCGGGGCGCAGCGCCCCCAACCGGACAGCCCCCAGGCCGCGCCGAGGGCGATGGGGGCGATGGCTGGGAAGAGCAGGCGCCCCTGGGCCGCCTCGGTTTTCAGCATGAACAGAACCAGCCCGGCATAGACGGCCAATGGCCAGGCGGCGAGGAGGAGAGCCAGGAGCCGGTTATCGGAAATGACGGATGACGAATGACGAATGACGGGTGACGAATGACGAATGACGGATGACGAATGACGAATGACGGATGACGAATGACGAATGGCGGATGAAGAGTCAGCGGGCGCTGCGGGTTGGCTTGTCGTCCGGTTGCGGAGCGTCCGGATGGCGCAGACGAGGGCGCCGGTGACGGCCAGCGCCGCGATGGCGATCCAGACCCAGTAGACCCAGCCCGGCGGCCGCAGGTTGAACCAGCCGAAGACGCCCACGAACGAGGTCGCCAGACCCCACGATTCGCCCAGCACCTGCCCCAGGCTGTAGCCGCGGTCGCCCCCGGCGATGGCGATGAACGGGGCGGTGGCCGTCCAGTCGCCGTAGAGGGCCTGATTGCGCGCCCAGAGCCACCCGGCCACGAGGACGGCCGGCAGCCCGACGAGCAGCAGGGCATGGCCGATCAGCCGGTAGTGCCGCCGGCGAACGGCCAGGACGGCCAGGAAGCCGAGGCTGTAGACCAGCAGCAGCACGCCGGCGTTCTTGCTCAGCGCCGCCAGCCCGGCCGTCAGCCCCAGGGCGAGGAGGCGCAGGGCGTCGCGGCGGCCCAGGCGCTCGCGCTCCGGCGGGTCGCGCCACAGCCTGATGAGCTGGAAGATGCCCAGACTGCACAGGAAGGTGATGAGGGCGTCGTTGGTGATGGAGGCGTGGATGAAGTTGAATTGCGGCAGGAAGGCCACCAGCGCCGTGGCCATCAGCGGCCGGGTGTTGGCTTCCGGCCAGAGCAGGCGGCCGCTCTTGTAGATGCACAACAACGTGCCCAGGCCCAGCAGCGTGGAGAGGACGCGCAGGACGTGGGCGGCCAGCGCCCAGCCACCCCACGGCCAGGCTTCGGCCGGGGTGTGGACCATGCGGTTGATGTTGGCCAGGGCCGAGGCGTCGCCGATCCAGGCGTAGGGGTTGAGCCAGATCGCCTCGCGCGCGCCATCGATCTCGAGGGGCGCGATGAGCGCCGCGCCAAGCAGGTAGTAGAGCGGCGGTTGGGCGGCTTCCTGCCCCAGCCACTCGTCGGGCGGGTCGGTGACGACCGGGAGGCGGCCGGTTTCGGCGATCTCGACGGCGGTGAAGAAGTGCCAATGCTCGTCGGGCGCCTCGAAGAGCGGGTTGGCGGCGCCGTAGGCCAGGGTGACGAGCAGATAGCCCAGCAGGATCGCTCCCAGAAGGAGGCGTTGCCGGTTCATGGCGTCCTCCCGGGCAGCTCCAGTGTCGTCAGCCGCAACTGGTTGTCGGGCTGGGGTGAGCCGTCTAGCGTGACGATCGGCCGCGTGCCGTCGTCGGCGTTATAGAGGCCTACATTGACATAATAACGGCCGGGCGGCAGGTCGTCGGGAATGGGCAGGTTGTATGTATCGGTGATGACTTCGCGCGTGCGCCAGCCGGAGGTCGGCCGCGCCCCGCCCATAGGGACCGAGTCGATCTGACTGACGATAGCTCCCGCCTCGTCGACGAGGTGAATGAACACGGTGTAGTTGGCGGCCGGCGGGGCCATCGTCTGCCAGTAGAAGGTCAGCGACAACAGACCGTCGGTGGGGACGCCCATATAGTAGCTGTGGAGGCGGATGGCGTCGCCGAACTCGGCCCCGCTGGTGTAGGGGGCGGGCGGGACAGCCGTCTCCAGCGGCCAGGGATTGACGGCGATGCGGCCGTGTGTTTGCGGCTCGCCGACAGGCACGTCCCCGTCGAGCAGCGTCCAGCGCAGGCGATAGTCGCCCGGCTCCGTGTCCGGCCGGATGTAGAGGCCGGTGTCCTCGCGCAGCAGCGCGCCGCCGTCCACCTGAGTGAGCCAGGGCGCGCCGGGACGGGCCTCCTGGTCGCGCAACACGCGGCCGCGGCCGTCAATGAGTTCCAGCCGGTAGTGCAGGTCGGTCAGGTCGATGCCGCCCGGCCCAACGCGCCAATAGAGGGTCACCGGCAGGTTGTTGCCGGGCAAAACAGCGTCGTCCCAGGGGACGGCGGCGGCCAGGGTCAGGCCATTGGGGAAAGCGACCGATGATGACCGGATGCCGGGCAGGTCATCGAACAGGGCCTCCGGCGGGACCGGCCAGTCGCTGGTGGGGGCGATCTCGACCTCGCCGAGGGCCACGCGTTGGCCACCCTCCGGGGTGACGAACAGGGCATACGGCCCCGGCGGCAGGCCGGGCGGCAGCGGTATATCGTAGCTGAGGCGGTTGGCGGCCGCGTCGTCCCAACGGGTATCGTGGTCGGGCAGCATCGAACGGGCTTCGCGATGGTATTCCCGCCCGTCCGGCCCGATCAGGGTGAAGAGCAGCGCGTTGTTGGCCGTCGGGCGGTCGCCCTGCCAGAGCAGATCGACCCACAACGTGGGCAGCGCCAGAGGCGAATCGAAGGCCGCGCCGGCGATCGCGTCCCCCGACGATTCCAGCGGAGCCGCGCCGTCGACGGTCGAATAGGCGATGACCCGGGCCTCCGTCGTTCGTGCCGGGAAGAGCCGGTTGATGACTTCGGTCTGATTGTCGTCCAGCCAACCGCGGATGAGGCCGTCGTCGTCGCGGCCGTCGGCCGGGGGGTCGGTGATGAACCAGATGCGGTCGTAGTCGCGGGCCAGCGTGGCCAGTTCCGGCTCCTGCCCCGTGGCGACTTGCGGGTAGACAGGCAGGGCGGTGGCGGACAGATCGGGTCGCAGCCGGTAATGCTCGTGCAGGGGCAGCAGGACGGCGTTGTTGTATACGATGACGTCACGCGCGCCTGCCCGCGTCTCGATGAAGCGCACGATGGCCCGGAAGTCGTCCTTGACGTAGGCCGGGTTGGTATAGAGGTTGACCAGGGCGATGGCCGAGCCGGTCATGACGAGGAGCAACAGGGCGGGAAATACGAAAGACGACGCCTTCACCGATGAAGGTCTGCCGGACACGAGTGCAGGGCGCACGCCGCTCCCTGATTCGTCATTCGTCATTCGTAATTCGTCATTTGCCCCCCGTAGCTTCATGAGGCCGAACGCCATCAGCAGCAGAAATGCCGGACTGCCGGCCATGATATGGCGCACGCCCTGGTACATGGGCTTGAAGAGCAACGAACCCAGCATGAGGCCCAACACGGCCGCCAGCAGCCAGGCCAGCAGAAAGGCGGGGCGGATGAGGCGCGGCCTGTACGCGGCCGAAGCCCACAGGCCCAGCAGCAGCAGAGCGAAAGCCAGCAGGTTCAGGGCGATGATGAGCGGGCGGCTGAAATCGACGGTCAGGCCGAGGTTGAAGAAGCGGACGACGTCGAGCAGCATGGTCAGCGGCGAGACGACGTAATAGTTGGCTTCGGCCCCGGCCAGCAGGCGCGGCACGGTGAAGGGGATGAGCGGGATGGCGACCAGAACCAGCAGCGCGGCCGCGGCGAGGATGACCCGCTTCAGCCCGTTGCGCCACAATATCCAGCCCCAGAAGAGCGTCTGGGCGGCCACCACAAAGACGGCCGTGTAGTGGGTATAGATGGCCAGAGCGGCCAGAAGACAGTACAGTAACAAGCGACGCGTGATGAGCGACGGGCCGTGAATACCGCGCTCTCCATTCCCAATTCGTAATTCGTAATTCGTAATTCGTAATTCCATCCACAGCACAGTGCTCATCCCGGTGACCAGCAGCACCAGCAGCGTGTACATGCGGGCTTCCTGGCTGTAGTAAACCTGGAGGGGGTTGACGGCCGCCAGCAAAGCGACGAGAAGGCCCAGACTGCGGCCGCCCATGCGACGGCCGAGCTGATAGATGAGCGGGATGAGCAACACGCCGAACAGCACCGACGGATAGCGGAAGGCGAAATCCGACAGGCCGAAGAGCGACCGGGTGAGGTGGAGGATCAGGTAGTAGAGCGGCGGGTGGGTGTCCCTTGTGACGAAGCCCTGGATGAGGATTTCGTTGCGCAGGATTTGGGCGACGGGGTAGCCCGAACGCTCCGGCGTCAACCCCTCGTCGGTCCAAAAGCTGAATGCATCGAGATAATGGACGCGCAGCCAATAGCCCAGCAGGATGAGGAGCAACAGGAAGAGGAGAGGGGCGAGCCGCCGTCGCCCGGCAGATACCCCGCTTTGTGCGGCCATATGGGGCGAATTGTAGCGCGGCCGGGGCGGCGAGGCACGCCGGTCTACGGGAATTTTTATTATAATGAATTTGATTTCCTTGACACCCGGCCGGCCTCATGCTAGACTGTCGTCAATCGAATAGCAAACGACGTCGAATCGGACGAGTACCCCGCAGAGCGGGTCGCAGAGAGCCAGTCATCAGCTGAAAGACCGGCGTCCAGGCGGTGGGGGAATGGACCGAGGAGTCGCCAGGGCGAAATCAAGGCGCCGGTACCCGATACCGGTGACGACAGAGTAGCCCCGGCCGGAATGGCCTCCGTTACAGGGCACAGGTCTGTGGCTCGATCTTCGGATCGAAAGCGGACCGACAAGAGTGAAGCTGGCTTCTCCATCGCGCTATCACCGGCGCGATTTTTGTTTCCGAAGCGGCTTAAGCAGGGTGGCACCACGGGAGATTTTCACGCTCTCGTCCCTAGTGGGGACGGGAGCGTTTTTATTTTGGCGGAAACATTCAGGACAAGGAGAATGAAAATGACCGAGCAAACGAAATACCTTTTGGATGAGAGCCGGATTCCCAAGGCGTGGTACAACATCAACGCCGATTTGCCTGTGCCTCCGGCCCCCGTGCTCCATCCGGGCACGCTGGAGCCGGTGACGCCCGACTTTCTGTCGGTGCTGTTCCCCATGGGCCTCATCATGCAGGAGGTCAGCACGGAGCGCTACATCGAGATCCCGGAGCCGGTGCGCGAGGTGTACAAGCTGTGGCGGCCGACCCCCTTCATCCGCGCCCGCCGGCTGGAACTGGCCCTCGATACCCCGGCCCACATCTACTTCAAGTACGAGGGGGCCAGCCCGGTCGGCAGCCACAAGCCCAACACGGCCGTGCCCCAGGCGTTCTATAACAAGCAGGAAGGCACGAAGGCGCTGACCACCGAGACCGGCGCGGGCCAATGGGGTTCCGCCCTGTCGATGGCCTGCAATCTGTTCGATATCGACCTGGAAGTGTACATGGTCAAGGAGTCGTATCATCAGAAGCCCTATCGGCGCATCATGATCGAGAGCTACGGGGCGCAGGTCTTCGCCAGCCCCAGCAACCGCACGCAATACGGCCGCGCCTTGCTGGCCAACGATCCCGACGCGCCCGGCTCGCTGGGCATCGCCATCTCCGAGGCGGTGGAGGCGGCGGCCACGTCGGGCGGCGCGAAGAAATACAGCCTCGGCTCGGTGCTCAACCATGTCCTCCTGCACCAGACGGTCATCGGGCAGGAGACGCTGGAGCAGTTCGAGATGGCCGACGAATACCCCGACACCATCATCGGCTGCGCGGGTGGCGGCTCGAACTTCGCCGGGTTCGCCTTCCCCTTCTTCCACAAGAACATCACCGAGGGCAAGGGCACCCGGATCATCGCTGTGGAGCCGGCGGCCTCGCCCACCCTGACCAAGGGCGTCTATGCCTATGATTACGGCGACGCGGCCCAGATGGCCCCCATCGTCAAGATGCACACCCTGGGCCACACGTTTATCCCGCCGGGCATCCACGCCGGTGGCCTGCGCTATCACGGCATGTCGCCGCAAGTCAGCGCGCTGGTTGACGCGGGTTGCGTCGAGGCGCGGGCGGTGCAACAATTGGACACGTTCAAGGCCGCGCTGACTTTCCTGCGGGCCGAGGGCATCATTCCCGCGCCGGAATCGACCCATGCCATTAAAGTGGCCATCGACGAGGCGCTGCGGGCCAGGGAAAACGGCCGGAAGCAGGTTATCGCCTTCAACCTGTCGGGCCATGGCCACTTTGACATGAGCGCCTACGAGGCCTACCTCCACGGCGCGCTGGAAAACTATGACTACCCGGCCGAGGCGGTGGCGGAGGCGCTGCACCACCTGCCGGCCGTGGCCTGAAGGAGAAACGGGATATGAGATACGAGGCCGTGAACCTCGTATCTCATGTCCTTCACGAATCATATGGACAAGAAGAAGATCGTTTTCAGCGGCGTCCAGCCGACGGGCAACATCCATCTGGGCAACTACCTGGGCGCGGTGCGCAACTGGGTGCGGGAACAGGCCGAGAAGGTTAACTACTTCTGCATCGTTGACCTCCACAGCCTGACGGTTCCGCAGGATCCCGACAACCTGCGCTTCCAGACGCGGTCGCTGGCGGCGCTCTATCTGGCCTGCGGCATCGACCCCACGGTCAGCACCATCTTCATCCAGAGCCATGTCACCGCCCATGCCGAGGGCTGCTGGCTGCTGAACTGCGTCACGCCACTGGGCTGGCTGCAGCGCATGACGCAATACAAGGACAAGTCGGCCCGGCAGGAAAGCGTGCTGACCGGTCTGCTCGACTATCCGGTGCTCATGGCCGGGGATATCATCTTCTATGACGCCGACGAGGTGCCGGTGGGCGAGGATCAGAAGCAGCACGTGGAGCTGGCCCGAGACATCGCCCAGCGTTTCAACGCGCTCTACGGGGTCGATTTCTTCGTCGTGCCGCAGCCGGTCATCCCCAAGGTCGGGGCGCGCGTCATGGGGCTGGACGATCCGCTGGCCAAGATGTCCAAGAGCCTGAGCGACAAACGCGGCCACGCCATCCGGCTGCTGGACGAGCCGGACGAGATTTTGTACGCCTTCAAGCGGGCCGTCACCGACAGCGGCCGCGAGATATACTTCTCCAACGAGCCGGAGCGAGCGGGCGTCAACAACCTGCTGGGCATCTATCAGGCCATCACGGGCAAAGACAACGCCGCCGTGGAGGCCGACTTCGCCGCCGCGCGCGGCTATGGCGATCTGAAGGTGCGCGTGGCC
Organism: uncultured Ardenticatenaceae bacterium; assembly: GCA_964466135.1. Taxonomy (GTDB): domain Bacteria; phylum Chloroflexota; class Anaerolineae; order Promineifilales; family Promineifilaceae; genus Promineifilum. The sequence goes on from CAYXNH010000037.1 coordinate 11,276, forward strand.
GAGGTGGTCATCGAGACGCTGCGGCCGATTCAGGCGCGCTATCGGGAGCTGATGGACGACACGGCCGAGCTGGATCGCCTGTTGGCCGACGGCGCGGCCAAGGCGCGCGCCGTCTCGCAACCGAAGGTGGACGAGATGAAGCGCATCATGGGGCTGGTGGTTCCGGGGTAAGGCGCTCCCTCGCGCCTGCGTTGAATGTGACTGATCCCCTGTAAATGCCCTGCCCCTGGGCCGGTTCGTGAGCTATAATCAACCCCATAGCCGCAGAGTTAACGAACCCCTGTTTGGCGAAAAGAGAATATGCAAACACAGATCCAACAAGCGCAGCGTTTTCGCGCGCTGCATGACCGCGGTCGTGTGCTGCTTCTGCCCAATGCCTGGGACGCGGGCAGCGCGCGCCTTTTTGCCGATCTCGGCTTCGACGCCGTCGCCACCACCAGCGCGGGCGTGGCCTGGGCGCTGGGCTATCCCGATGGCGAGGTCGCGCCGCTGGACGAGGTCCTGGCGGTGATCCGGCGCATCGTACGCGTCACTCCGCTGCCGGTCAGCGTGGACTTCGAGGCGGGCTACGGCGATACGCCCGAGGTCGTGGCCGCCAACGTCCGGCGGGTGATTGACACCGGCGCTGCCGGCCTCAACCTGGAGGACGGCATCCGCCATGAGCATCTGCGCCCGATCGATGACGCCGCGCGGCGGGTGGCCGCGGCGCGACAGGCCGCGGTCGAGGCGGGTGTGCCGATCGTGATCAACGCCCGGGTCGACACCTGGATGGTCGGCAGCGACGCCGGCGAGGACGCGCTCATTGAGGAGGCGTTGCGCCGGGCGCGGGCCTACCTCGAAGCCGGGGCGGATTGCATCTACCCCATCGGCCTGAGCAAGCCCGACGTCATCGCCCGGCTGTGCGCGGCGATCGACGCGCCGGTCAACATCGGCGTTCGTCCCGGCTTGCCGCCTTTGGCCGAACTCGGCCGTCTGGGCGTGGCGCGGGTCAGCGCGGCCACCCGGTTGGCCACCGTGGCGTTCGCGGCCGCCCGCGATGCCGCGAAAAGGCTGCAAGACAGCGGCCGTTTCGACGGCCTCGATTCTTCCCTGAACTACGGCGACATCAATCGCCTGTTTACATAACTATTCGGAGGTATCCCATGAGTCAACGATTGGACTACAAAGAAGCATCGCCCGCGGCCTACAAGGCCATGATCCATTTTGGACACCAGATTCACAGCAGTGACCTGGAAGAGTCGCTGCTGGAACTGGTCAAGTCCCGCGCCTCGCAACTCAACGGCTGCGCCTGGTGTCTGGACATGCACACCAAGGACGCCCGCGCCCAGGGCGAGACCGAGCAACGACTGTACCTGCTGCCGGTTTGGCGCGAGGCCCCCTGCTACAGCGAGCGCGAGCGGGCCGCGCTGGCCTGGACCGAGGTACTCACCTCGCTTTCCTCGACGCAGGACGTGCCCGACGACGTCTACGAGGAGGCGCGCCGGTATTTTGACGAGAAATCCCTGGTTGACCTGACCATGGCGGTTATCGCCATCAACAGCTGGAACCGGCTGAATGTTGCCTTCCGCACGTCGGTGGGCGATTACGTCAGCCCGTACGCGAAATAACACACCGCTCCGGTTTGTCCCTTGCCGCGCGGCGAACGTAACCGCAACATGACGCCACCGATCTCGGACATCTACGTGGAACTCGGCGAACGCATGGCCGCGCGGCTCGGTTCGCCGCGCGTGCAGGAGGTGGGAATGTCGCTACCTAAACGGGAATTCACGGCGGCCGAACTTGTGCCGGGGACGATCTATCGCGTCACCCGGCCTTTTAGGGACTACGATGGGGACGTCCATCCAGTCGATGAATCATGGCGTTACATCAGCAAAAGCTTTCTGCCTTATGAAGACGGCCTGACACTGATCGTCGAAAAGGACGGGCAAGAGGTATGGCTGCGCCTCCAGTGGCGGGATGAAACCCAAGGCCCAATCATTAGCAAGTTTTCAGATTTTGTGACAGAAGGTTAGAATTGGGATCGCCTGAAAAGGACGGTGGAGCGCTCCGGCTTTATCGACATACGATACAGGTGATTCATGGCCGCAGAGGGAGAGACAAACGGCGTCCGGCGAGAACGGGACAAAGGCTGGCGATTTGACCTGGTCTTGCCCGTCCTCTTGCGGCCGCGCAAGACCCTGGCTCACATCATCGAACTGAAACGCCCCAACTGGCGGACGCCGTTGCTACTGCTGGTTGTGGCCGCGGTCATCGCCGCAGTCGTGGCGGGGTCGATCAAGGCCGCGGCGGCGGCGTCGGGCGAGATGAGTCTGCCGCCCGACTTCGAATTCTACACGCCGGAAATGCAGGCCCAATTCATGCAGGCCGCCACGGCCACCAACACCCCGACGTTCAACTATATATTGCCGGCTCTGGGCGCGGCGCTGGGCGTGCTCGTCCAATGGTTTCTCATCGGTTGGGCGCTGCACCTGCTGCTGACGATGCTGGGCGGTCGGGGAACCAATCAGGACGCGCTCAACATCGCCGCGTGGTCGACCGTGCCCGCGCTGCTGCGCTCGGCGGTGCAGATCGTCGCCATGCTGGCCACCGACCGGCTCATCGCCTCGCCCGGCCTGTCCGGGTTCGCGCCCGCCGGGGAGGGGGTCGGCTTCGCCCTGCTTGCGGGGCTGCTGGCCGCGGTGGACATCTATCTCATCTGGCAGATCGTCCTGCTGGTCATCGGGGCGCGGCTGAGTAGCCAACTGACGAGGGGCAAAAGCATCATCGCCGTGTTGGTCACGATGCTGATCGTGCTTTTGTTGTGGGGCTTGCCGGCGGCGCTCATGTCCCAATTCGAGGGCCTGAATGTTATCCAGCCCTTCTTTTAGACGATCTGTATGAGCGCAGCCGTTCCCCTCACATCCGCCCCGGCGGAACACCCCGTCACCCCGGCGGAACAAGAGACGAACCACCAGCCGCAGGCGTTCATCGAGGTCAAGGGGCTGCGCAAGTCGTTCGACATGGGCGGGACGGTCGTCCACGCGCTGGACGGGGTCGATATTCGCGTGGACGGCGGCACGTTTTACACGATCATGGGGCCGTCCGGCTCCGGCAAGAGCACCCTCCTCTACCTGATCGGCGGTCTGGATCGGCCGACGGCGGGGCATATCGAGGTCGCCGGGCGGGGCATCGAGCAGCTGGACGAGAACGCGCTGGCCGCCTATCGTCGCGAGGTGGTGGGCTTCATCTTTCAGTCGTTCAATCTCATACCCAGCCTGAGCGCCTGGGAGAACGTCGCCTTTCCGATGCGTTTCGCGGGCGTGGCCCGACGGGAGCGGCAGCAACGGGCCTTCGACCTGCTGGAGCGGGTGGGGCTGGCCGACCGGCGGCAACACCGGCCGACGGAGCTGTCCGGAGGCCAACAGCAGCGCGTGGCCATCGCTCGCGCGCTGGTCAACGAACCGCGCCTGGTGCTGGCCGATGAGCCGACGGGTAATCTGGACACGGCCAGCGGGCAGAGTATCATGGACTTGCTGGCCGAATTGCATCGCGACGGCATCACCGTGCTCGTCGTCACCCATGACCCGCGCATGGCTCCCTATGCCACGCATCAGGTCTTTTTGCTCGACGGCCGCATCGTCAGCGCGGAAGAATATCACACGGTGGTGGGGGTTTAAGGCTTCGGCCGCCTCGCCGCCGGTTATTTAGAGAGAACATATGGACAAACTTTCTGCCCACAGGAAAGGAATCGTGATGGCGCTGGTCTGGCTGGTTGCGCTCGTCGCCCTGATGGCCGGACTGCCGCCGGCCGGGCCGACGCGCCCGGCATTGGCGCGGCAGGCGGCGGAAACGGCGACGCTCCCGCCCACCGACATAACCCCCGGCCAGTCGCCGGTGATCAACGCCGTGCAGCCGGGCACGCTGGTCAATGACGTGCCGGTGGAGATCATCATCACCGGCAGCGGCTTTGTGGACGGCACGGTCGTGCTGGTCAACAATTTCGGCGGGCTGGAGACGAGATTCGTCAGCGCCAACGTCCTGCGAGCCATCGTGCCGGCGGGTTTGCCGCCGGGCTTTTACGGCGTGCGCGTCGTCAACCCCAACGGGGCAACGGCCGACATGCCCAATGCCCTCAACATCGTGCCGCCGGCCGGGCCGACGGCCACGCCCGCGCCCAGCCTGACGCCCGCGCCGACGGCCTTCATTCGGCCGCTGCTGGTCGTCAGCTCCTATGGGGCCAGTTCGGCCCAGATCGTACCCGGCCAGAATCTCGACTTCGAGATGACCATCGCCAACGCGGGCCAGGCGACGGCCACCAACGTGGTGGCGACGTTCGTCAGCGGCGACTTTGTCCCCCGCGACACCGGCGGCGTGCGCGCTCTGGGGGCGATGGGGCCGGGGCAGGAGGTTCGCTTCTGGCAGCCGCTATTCGCCACGGCCGATCTGCGCGGCAAGACGACGGCCGTCCTGCAGGTGAAAGCCACCTATACCGACGTCAACGGGCAGAGCTATGAATCGGCCTTCGAACTGACCTTCCCGGTGGTGCCATCCGGCGGCGGGGGCGGCGTGGCGGCCACGGCCACCCCAACCCCGACCACCACACCCACGCCCGGCCCACGGCAGCGGCCGCAACTGCTCATCACCAGCTACGAAACCGATCCCCCCCAATTGCAGCCGGGCAACCAGTTCACGCTGTCACTGACGGCGCAAAACCTGGGCGAAACGGGCGCGCGCAATATCACCGTCATTCTGGGCGGCGGCAGCGGCGGCGGTTCGTCGATCAACGGCACGCCCGATCCGGGCGGCGGGACGTCGGGGGCGGGCGGCTCCTTCGCCGACTTCGCGCCCATCGGCTCGTCGAACGTCAGCACCATCGGCGATCTGGCGGTCGGCGAGACGCGGCAGATCGAGCAGCGGCTCATCGTCAACACGACCACCAAGCCGGGCGCCTATCCGGTGAAGGTGTCGTTCGTCTATACCGACGCCACCGGGGCCAACTTTGTCGATGATCAGGTGATCACCCTGCTGGTCTACCAGCGGCCGCAGGTCGAGATGGGGTTCTATACCCAACCGCCGATGCTGTTTGCCGGGCAGCCGGTCGGACTGCCGCTGCAACTGATGAACACCGGCCGGGACACGGTCGTCTTCGGCAACTTCAGCGTCGCCGCCGAGGGGGCGGAACTGATGAACAATGCCATCTTCGTCGGGGCGCTGGAGTCGGGCGGCTTTTTCCCGCTGGACGCCATGATCGTGCCCTCCGAGCCGGGCATGCTGGAGCTGATCCTGAGCGTCAATTATACCGACGATTTCCGGCAGCCGGCGGTCATCACCGACACGCTGGAGATCGAGGTGCTGGAATCGCCGCCCATGGAGCCGGTCGATCCGGGTATGGTGCCGGGCGACGGCGGCGAGGGCGGCGGCGAATTTCCGGCCGATGGCGGCGATGGCGGCACGGAGACGATCTGGCAACGGCTGTGGCGCTTCCTGCTGGGTCTGTTCGGGCTGGGCAGCGAGCCGGGTGGCGGGCAACCGCAAGAGGAGATGGTCCCCGTCGATTCGGAGTTCGCGCCCATGGAGCCGTAGGTCATGAGATTCATCGATCTGCTGGCGCTCATCTGGTCCAACCTGGCGCGACGCAAGGGTCGGGTCGCGCTGACGGCCATCGGGGTGATCATCGGCACGGCGGCCGTCGTGCTGCTGGTGTCGCTGGGCGTAGGCTTGCAGCAGAACGCCGAGGCGCAGCTGGGCGGCATCGGCGACCTGACGCGCATCACGGTCTATCCCGGCTTCGAGGGGGGTGGCATGGTCGTTGGGCCGGGCGGCGCGATGGACCAAACTGTGCCGTTAAACCAGGCGGCCATGGACAGCATCGCCGCCATCCCCGGCGTCACCGCCGTGATCCCCCAGGACTACCTGCAGGGCTGGGCCGTGTTGCGGGCCGGGAAGCTGGAGGGCAGCGGCAACATGATCGGCATCGGGGGGGATGACCTGAGCAAGCTGGGGATCGTGGCCACGCAAGGGGAGTTGTCGCTGGCGCGCGGCTCGATCATCATCGGCTCGCAAATCGCCAGCAATTTCTACGACCCGCGGCCGCGCCCCAATCAGGGACCGCCGGAGCCGCCCGACCTCTATGGCCAGACGCTGAACATGGAACTGGTGAAGTGGGACGAGAACGGCCAGGAGATTCGCAAGAAGACCCGCGCCCACGTCGTCGGCGTGTTGGAGGAGACCCAGGGCGAGCCGGATTGGTCGATCTTCATGCCCATGAGCGATCTGGACGCCTATAACGCCTGGATCACGGGGCAGCGCGTCAACCGCGACAAGCAAGGCTATAACACGTTCACGGTCAAGGTGGACGACGTCGATCGGGTGGTCGATATCGCCGAGCAGATCACCGCGATGGGATTCCAGGCCTGGTCGCCGCAGTCGTTTGTGGAGGGCATCAGCAGCTTCTATCTGGTTCTGCAGATGGCGTTCGGCAGCATGGGGGCCATCGCCCTGCTGGTGGCCGCCATCGGCATCGCCAACACCATGACCATGGCCATCCTGGAGCGGACGCGGGAGATCGGTCTGATGAAGGCCGTGGGAGCCAACAATCGGCATGTGCTGGCCATCTTTTTGGGCGAGGCGGCGGGGATCGGCTTTATCGGCGGGCTGGGCGGCGTGCTGTTCAGCTGGGCGCTGGGGCAGGTACTCAACGTGCTGGTCATCGCCTACATGGCCGGGCAGGCGGCCCAGACGGGCCAGATGCCGATGACGGCGGCCGTGGTGACGCCCCTGTGGCTGCCTCTCTCGGCGCTGCTCTTCGCCACGCTTATGGGGCTGGTGTCGGGCCTCTATCCGGCGCTCAACGCGGCGACGTTGGCGCCGATGGCGGCGCTGAAGTATGAGTGAGGCGCAGGCTATCGCTTTGGGAACAGGATTGTGTCGATGAGCACCTTGCCCATGTAGACGATGAAGACGAAGATCGTCGCCGGCACCTGCCAGTAGAGGAACCAGCCGGGCGTCCAGGCGGGCAGCGGCAGCACGGCGATGAAGAAGGCGACGGCCGCGGCGATGATCAGATGACGCAGAAAACGGGACCAGTGTCGTTTTTTCATGGCGTGCCCGTAGCATACCACGAATTCGGGCTTTGCTACCCCTTGCCACCCCCATAACTTGATCGAGATCAAGGCCACGCGGAATCCCCTGTGCTACGCTCTCACTAGGCCCGATCGACCGGGCAAAAATTCTGGAGAGGATAACGATTGTGACTATTGATACGATCCCGAACGGCATTACCGGGAAGATGGTGGGCGATTTCGTCGCCGCCGATTACCGCGCGGCCGCGGTTTTTGACAAGTACGGCATCGATTTTTGTTGCGAGGGACAGACGTCCATCGATCAGGCGTGCCTGGCCAAGGGGGTCGCCCTGGAGACCGTGCTGCATGACCTGGAGCAGGTTGAGCAAGCGCCGGGACTGGTCGAACGACATGACCAGTGGGCGCTGGATTTCCTGTCCGACTACATCGTGAACCAGTTCCACGCCTACACCAAGGACATGTTGCCGCGCATCACGGAGTATGTGGAGACGGTCGCCAACGTCCACGGCGACACCCATCCCGAGACGCGCACCATCGCCGCGCTGTGGCCGGAGCTGAAGGGTGAGCTGGCCATGCACATGCAGAAGGAGGAGTTGTTGCTGTTTCCTTATGTCAAGCGACTGGTGCGCAGTGAGGCCGAGGGTACCTCACCGGCCAAGCCGCCGTTCGGCTCGGCCAAGGACCTCATCGAGAAGATGGAGGCGGAGCATGACGACACCGGCGGCGTGCTGCTCGAGATGGAGCGCGTCAGCGATGGCTACGCCCCGCCGGAGGATGCTTGCCCCACCTACCGCACGCTCTATGCCTATCTGAAGGAGTTCGACGCGGCGACGAAGAAGCACGTCCACATGGAGAACAACATCC
>CAYXNH010000038.1:0-19164 GCA_964466135.1 uncultured Ardenticatenaceae bacterium
TGCTCGTCCTGCCCGGCTTCGAATTCACCGCCACCTTCGGCTTTCATATTTTGGGAATCTTCCCGCCGGAGACGCCGGTAAGCTATCTGGAACATTTGTTGCTCACTCTGCGCGTCCCGCCGGCATCGCTGCGCGTGGGCAGCCAGACTGTCGGGGCGACATCGGACGTATTGACCGCCTATGAGGTGATCAACGAAGCCGGCGGCATGGTCATCGCCGCCCATGCCAATTCCGGCAACGGTGTCATGCTGCGCGGCCTCGATTTTGGCGGGCAGACGCGTATCGCCTATACCCAGGACGCCAACCTTCACGCGCTGGAAGTGACCGACCTGGAGAAGCGCGGCAACCAGACCACGCGCCGCTTTTTCGACGGCTCAAAACCCGAATACCCGCGACCGATGCGCTGCATCCAGGGTTCCGATGCCCATCGCCTCATCCGTGAATCGAGCAGCTCCCCCTATCTGGGCGTGGGAGACCGGGTGACGGAGATCCTGCTGGAAGAAGTGTCGTTCGAGGCATTGGCCAAAGTGATTCGCGGCAACGACCACTCGTTGACTCGCCCATATCGCGGCACGGCCAAGGCGATCGATTTCGTGCAACTGGCGCGCGAAGAGGGCGAATCGCTGGTGCAGTCGTTCCATTTGTCGCTGAACCAGCGCGGTGGTCATCTGGACAACATCTTGCACGACATCTGCGCCATGGCCAACACCAACGGCGGCACGATCTATGTCGGGCTTTCGGCCGATGCCAAGGCCAAGCCTGAAGGCGTGCGCGAGCCGCACCGTGCGATCGAGACGTTGCAAGGGATGATCACCAAGCGATTCAGTCCCGAACCACAGGTAGCCATCGACAGTCTGACCACCCAGGGCACAACGGTGGTACGCATCACTGTTCAGGCCGGCCCCAACATCCCCTACGCCATCGACCAGAATCTCTTCTATGTGCGCGACGAGTCGGAAACCACGCTGGCCGTGCGTGATGAGATCGTCCGGCTGGTCGAACGAGGCACGGGCACGGGCGGGCAGTCACAAATATCCGCTACCCAGTCCCCGTCGCCGGAACCGACCGCCGAACCGTCGCGACCCGCGCCCAGCAAGCAGGAGCCATCGCGCTCTTCGTCGTCAGGCAACGGCCGCGGCGGATTCCAGCACCCGCGAACGGGCGTAGAGCACGTAGACAGCCAGGAGCGCGACGGGGTGATCTATCACACCCTGCGCGACCTGCGCAACGGCAATCTGATCAACAACGTCACCCGCTCATCGGCTCGTCGCCTGTGGCATTATGCCATCACACAGGTGGAGACATCGCCGCCGGATCTGTCGGCCGCTCAGTGGCGTGACAACGTGGCCGTTCTAAACCGCCGCCACAAGAGCAATATGACCCTCTACGACCTGGCCGTGCGCGAGGGCGACCGCACCCATATTTATTACGGCGTCACCGAAGGCGGCCTCAGCGATGCCATGCTGGCCCTGATCGGCGAACAGGCGCGGGAATGAGGCGGGTCGGCGTCCTGACCATCAGCGACCGCGGGGCGCGAGGCGAAATTGACGATCGGAGCGGCCCCCTGGCGGCGACATTGGTCGGCGAAACCACCGGCTGGCTGGTTGAACAGCAGGCCATCGTTCCCGATGAGTTCGAGACCATCACCCGCGCGCTAATCGCCTGGTGCGAGGATGGGCTTGATCTCATCCTGACCAGTGGCGGCACGGGATTCGCACCGCGCGACATCACCCCCGAGGCCACGCGGGCCGTCATCGACCGGGAAGCGCCGGGGCTGGCCGAAACATTGCGGGCCGAAAGCCTGAAGGTCACCCGCCACGCCATGCTCTCGCGTGCCGTCGCGGGTATGCGCGGCCGCACGCTGATCATCAACCTGCCCGGTAATCCCAAAGCCGTCCGTGAGGGGCTTGAGGTGCTGATGCCCGTGCTGCCCCATGCCCTCGACCTGCTGACAGAACGCCCCGAAAGCGGGCAGTCACACCGATCCTTATAGGGGCGGGCTAGGTACCTGCTCCAATGATGTCCGGCACAAGCTATGGCCAACTCCCCACGCCTGCGGGCCAACCTGACTTTACTGATAACGGCCGCCATCTGGGGGTTCGCCTTCGTCGCCCAGCGGTCGGGCATGGAGCATGTCGGGCCGTTCACCTTCAACGCGATACGGTTCACCATCGGCGGTCTGGCGCTCATACCTCTCATGATCTTCCTCGACCGACAACGCGCCGGCGCCGGCACGCCGGTTGTGCGCTGGAGCAACCGGACATTGCTAGTCGGAGGGACGCTGACCGGAGTCGTGCTCTTTGCCGCGGCCAGCCTGCAACAAATGGGTATCGTCTTCACCACAGCCGGTAAGGCGGGGTTCATCACCAGCCTCTATGTGGTGCTCGTGCCATTGCTGGGGCTGGCGTTGGGCCATCGAACCTCAGGGGCGATGTGGATCGGAGCCGCGCTGGCGGCCGTCGGCCTCTATTTTCTGTCGATCCAGGGCGGCTTTCGCATGGCCTGGGGCGATCTGTTGGTGCTGATGGGGGCGGTGTTATGGGCCTGCCACGTGCTGCTGCTCGGCCGCCTGTCACCGGCAACCGATACGGTTAAACTGGCCTTTCTGCAGTTCGCCGTCTGCGCCGCTCTCAGCGGGATGGTCGCCCTGTCGACGGAAACGACAACGGCCGTCGCCCTGCGAGCGGCGTTGATACCCATCCTGTATACCGGGATCATGTCCGTCGGCGTAGGCTACACCCTGCAAACCATGGCCCAGGCTCACGCCCGCCCGGCTGACACGGCCATCATCCTCAGTCTGGAAGCCGTCTTTGCCGTTATCGGCGGTTGGCTATTACTGGGTGAACAATTGTCAATGCGTGCGCTCCTCGGTTGCGGACTCATGCTGACCGGCATCCTCATCTCGCAACTTGGCGGACGATCGGAGGATGCGGCGGCGGAGATAGTCCATTAAGAGACGACAGGTTGCCGCCGGTCACTGAATGCCGGATACTGATTACTCATCATGGATCAACCAACCGCCACCATAACCTTAAAGCAAGGACGCTCCAAACCCGTCCATAATCGCCACCCGTGGGTCTTCTCCGGGGCCATCGAACGCGTGAAGGGGCAACCTGCTCCGGGCGACCTCGTTACCATCGTCGACCCAAAGGGCACCCCGCTGGCGACAGCCTACTACAACGCCAAATCGCAGATTCAGGCCCGCATCCTCTCCTGGAACCCGACCGAGGCGATCGACGAAGCGTTTTGGCGGGCGCGATTGACGCAAGCGATTGCCGGACGGGACTTAATTACGAATGACGAATTACGAATGACGAATGAAGAGGGGACTCCTCCGCTCCCCGGCTCCTCTGCTCCCATGCCTCCGGCAACCACCGCCTGTCGCCTGGTCAACGCCGAAGCCGACGGGCTGCCGGGGCTGGTCGTCGATCGCTATGGCGAATACCTGGTCATGCAATGTCTGACGCTGGGTATCGATCGGCGCAAGGAGATGCTGGCGTCATTGCTGGCGGAACTGCTACATCCGGCGGGCATCCTGGAGCGGTCGGACGTGGACGTGCGCGGCAAGGAGGGGCTGAAGCCGGTGGTCCAGACTCTGTTTGGCGAGGCCTCGCCGGCCGAACTGACCATCCGCGAAAACGGCTACGAGTTTCTGGTTGACCTCCACCACGGACACAAGACCGGCTTCTATCTCGACCAGCGCGACAACCGCGCCGCCGTCGGCCGCCCGGCTCTCATGACCGGGCGCGATGTATTGAATGTCTTCGCCTACACCGGCGCATTCGGTGTCTACGCCGCGGCCGTCGGCGCGCGACAGATCACCCAAATCGACAGCTCGACTCCCGCGTTGGAAACGGCCGAGCGGAACATGCAACTCAACGGGTTGAACAAAGAGTCGGACGAGTACATCGCCGGGGATGCCTTTGAGGTTCTGCGCTATTTTCGCGAGGAGGGTCGCCAATTCGATGCCATCATCCTCGACCCGCCCAAGTTCGCCCACAGCCAGGGGCAACTCGAGCGAGCAACGCGAGGCTACAAGGACCTCAACTGGCTGGCGTTGCGACTGCTGCGGCCGAACGGCGTGCTGGCCACGTTTTCCTGCTCCGGCCTCGTCAGCGCCGACCTGTTCCAAAAGGTCGTCTTTGGCGCCGCCGTCGATGCCGGACGTGACGTGCAGATCCTGCGGCATCTGGGTCAGTCGGCCGACCATCCCGTGCTGCTCTCCTTCCCCGAATCGGCCTACCTGAAGGGCTTGCTCTGCCGGGTCATTTAATGCGCGTATCGGTCATCATCCCCAGTCTGAACGCGCCGACGCTGGCCCGTACATTGGCGGCCGTCGCCGCTCAATCAGAGCCGCCGCACGAGGTCATCGTCGTCGGCCGCGACGAGGTGGGCACGCTCCAAGGCCATCCCTCCGTCCGCTTCATCGATACCGGTGTGCCGGTTTGCGCCGCCCGAGCGCGTAATTTGGGCATGGCTGCCGCCACAGGCGAACTGTTTCTGTTGCTCGATTCCGACTGCATCCCATCGTCGGACTGGCTGTCCCGCCATCGGGCAAGCCACGACGCCGGGGAAACCGTCACAGGCGGGGCGGTGGCCTTGCAAGGCAGCAACTACTGGGCGCAAAGCGATAACGTGTCCATGTTTCATGATTTCGTTGCCCAACTTCCGGCCGGACCGCGATTTCTGTTGCCGACGCTCAATCTGAGCCTGAGGCGCGAGGTCTACGAGACGGTGGGCGGGATGGATGAATCATTTCCCGGCGCGGCGGCCGAGGATGCCGACTGGACGGTGCGAATCCGCCAGGCGGGTCATCGCCTGTGGTTCGATCCGTCGGCCGTCGTTGCCCATAGCCCGGCCCGGACCATGCCGCGCGACGTGGCCCGCCATTGGCGCAACCTGGGTCACAATGCCATTCGCGTGCGGCTGCGTTATGCCGGTGAATTCAACACGCCAAACGGGGCGCGACACGCCTGGTGGTGGCGACTGTTTTCGCCGATCATCGCCGCAGGTGTGACGGCCGGTATCTATGCCAAGCGGCCCCTTTGGCGCTATTGGGCCAGCCTGCCGGTCGTCTATGTGACCAAAATCATCTACTGCCTCGGCGCGGCGAAAGCCATCGACAGCGGCTTCGCCACACAACCCTGACATGCCTCCCGTCACCATCATCATCGTCGCCTGGAATCAGCTGGAAAAGACGCTGGATTGTCTGGAGACGGTCACCGCCCTCGATTACCCCGATTTCCGCGTCCTGCTGGTCGATAACGGCAGCGAGCCGCCGTTGGCGGAGGCGATCACCGCTCGCTTCCCCGACGTCGCCACGCTGCGACTGCCCGCCAATTTGGGATTCGCCGGCGGCTACAATGCCGGATTGCGACATGGCATGGAAAGCGACAGCCGGCATTATTTGTTGCTGAATAACGACACGCTGCTGGAGCCGGATGTGTTGACACAACTGGTGACGGAGATCGAGCGATCGATCGATGTGGGGCTGGTGACGGCCAAAATATATTACGCCGCCGACCCGCAACGCATCTGGACGGTTGGCGCAAACTTCAATGTCTTTCTCGATCTGAAGGATGGCGGCGCGGGACAGATAGACGCGGGGCAGTGGGACAGCCCGCGCGATATCGACTTCGCTCCCTTTTGCGCCATGCTCATCCGGCGGGAAGTGATCGAACAGGCAGGACTGCTGGACGAGGAGTTCTTCCTTTATTATGAAGATATGGATTATTGCCGCCGGGCTAAGGCAGCCGGTTGGCGTATTCGGCTTTGCCCCTCCGCCCGCGTCCTCCACGACGTCAGCGCCAGCAGCGGCGGCCGCGACAGCCCGATGGAGCGCTACTGGATGGCCCAAAGCAGCGGCCGCTACTTTCGCAAGCACGGCCGCGGCCCACGGATGCTGCTCATCATCCCCTTCCGGCTGGCGAGCGCGATCAAGATGACCGCGCGGCTTCTGGCAGCGGGCAAGCGCGACGCCCTGCACGCCTATTGGCGCGGCCTGCTCATTGGCTGGCGCACCGGCCGAGCCACAACCCCGCCATAACGAAACAAAGTATTGTCATTCCATTCCGAGATTCTCGCCCACGGTTAGGAACGGCCGCGCTACGGTTGGCAAAGAAGCGATGAACCGATAGGATCACCGAACTATGTTACGACTCGGACGCGCAAGGCAGCTTGAACTGCTGCCCAAATGGATCAGCGACAAGATCGAGATCAATCGCTACTGGACATATCGTCTGCTGGAGCGGGCCGAACACGAGACTCCGGCCGGCGCCCGCCTGCTCGATGCCGGCAGCGGCGAGGGCCAGTTTCGCCATCATTTTGACCACACCCGCTATGTCGGCGTCGATCTGGCTGTCGGCGACGCCCAATGGGATTACACCGGCATCGACGCCCAGGCCGACCTGAAGCAATTGCCATTCCCCGACGGCAGCTTCGATGCGGCCGTGTGCATCCAGACTCTGGAGCATGTCAACGAACCCAAGCAAGTCATCGGCGAGATCGCTCGTGTCTTGCGCGAAGGCGGCCGTCTCTACCTCTCCGCGCCGATGATGTGGCACCAGCATCAGAAGCCCCATGACTTCTTCCGCTACACCTCATTTGGCTTCCGCTATCTGCTGGAACAAAACGGCATGCGCGTCGTCGACATGCAACCCTGGGGCGGCTATTTCTGGTTTCTTTCCTTCAATCTGCAACTGATGCACGACCGGCTCTTTCCCCGACCGGAGAGCGACCTGCGCTATCTGCTGATGCTGCCGTTCGTGCTGCCGGTGCAGTTCGTCTTCTTCCTTCTCCTGCCGATCCTGTTCTACTATCTGGATCGGCTCGATCCGGTGAAGGATCACACGCTGGGCTGGTCGGTGGTCGCCGAGAAAATGCCGCCTGATGAATACCATCCAACGGCTGCTCAGTAACACGGCGCTGGCCTTCGTCGCCAACGTCGTCACCCGGGCCGGAACCACGCTATTGTTCATCCTGATCGGCCGCGCCTTGGGCCCGACCGATTCCGGTGTCTTCAGCCTGGGCACGACCTACTTCACCATCATCTTCGGACTGTCGGCGCTGGGGTTGCACGAATTGCTCGTGCGCGAAGTGGCCCCTCGGCGCGGCGAGAGCGCTCGCTATCTCATCAACTATATGGCGCTGCGCCTCGTTTTCGCGCTGGTGAGCTATTTTCTGCTGGTGCTCGGTCTGTGGTTCTTCCAGCCTTATAGCCCGCAAACGACACAGGTTGTGCTCATCCTGGCTCTGGCGGCGCTGCCGGAGGCGGTTTCCACCATTTGCGGCGCGTTGTTCGAGGCCCATGAGCAGCTGGCGGTGCCGGCGATGGTGGCCATCGTCAACGCCGCCATCAAACTCTCCGGCGGCTTCTGGCTGTTGCGGGGCGGCGCGAACATAACCAACGTCGATCCGGTAGCGGCAATCGCCTGGCTGATGGTCATTGCCGGTGTGGCCGGCATTCTCATCTATCCTCCAGCATTGATCAGGCTCCTTCGCCGGTCGCCACAACACGGCCGTGCCCGCCCCGAGCTGGGATTCAGCCTGTCCCAACTGCGCCAGACGCCCGGCTTCTTCACCATCCACCTCTTCTCCGTCCTCGACTATCAGACCGATGCCTTTCTGATCTCGCTGATGCTGACGGAGACGGACCTGGGCTACTACAGCGCGGCATTAACCATCACCCTGGCCATCTCCCTGATGTCATTCGCCGTCCGGGCCGCCATCTATCCCGTCATGTCCCGCTATGTCCATGAGGCGCCCGACAAACTGGCGTTACTCTATACCAAGGCCAACCAATACCTCCTGGCTTTGGCGCTGCCCATCGCCGCGGCCGTCTGCCTGTTGGCTCAACCCATCATCCGGCTCATCTTTGGCGAGGAATTCGGCCCGGCCGTCCCGGTCTTGCAGATCTCGGTCTGGGCGGCCGTCTTTTTGTTGATCAACGTCCCCAACGCCCGACTGCTGCTGGTCGACAATCGGCAGGGAGCCGCGGCCTGGCTGACCGGCATCAGTATGACGGTCAACATCGTCGCCAATCTTGTCCTCATCCCGCTGTTGGGCATTATCGGATCGGCGATGGCGCGGGTTCTGGCCTCGGCCGTCTTCTTCCTCAGCATCCATCTCTATGTGCGGGCCAACATCCTGCGCGGCAGTTTCCTGCCCTTGCTGCCGCGGCCGATACTGGCCACGGGGTTGATGGCTTTGGTGATATGGGCGTTACGCGACTTTCCGATGTTTGTGCCGCTTATCGCCGGCGCCGCGAGCTATATGACGGCGGCCCTCCTGCTTCGGATCGTACCCGCGGAGGACCTGGTATATTGGCGGCAAGCGTGGCGACGAACATCCTGACGCAGGTGAACGGCACGGATCGAAGCGGGATCATATATCGTAATCAAATCTTCTCATGACAAAGCAACGACAACTACGCCAATGGGCCAAACGAATCATCCCCAAAGGCCCCCTGGTTAATTCCTGGGCCGCCTGGTGCCGCATGAAAGCCGGTTCGGCGCGGCGCATCTTTGAGGAGGCCGGGGACTCACCCGCCTGGTTGGGAATGGCCGAGCTTGATGCGCTGCAACACGCCTATCCGGTCGAGCCGCCGGTCTATAAATATGATTTGGATAGCCTGGAGGCGCGCGGCCGCGAGCGAGCGCGAACCATGCTCGACCTCATTCGCCATCTACCCAATCAACCCTATCGTTTCCTCGACCTGGGCATGTGGGACGGGATGACTTGTTGCGTGCTGCAGGAGCTGGACAGATCGGCCACGGGCATCGATATCCGCGTTGAGGGCCTTGATCGCCGGGCAATCGACAGCGGAGCCGGTTTCGCATCCATGGACGCAGGGTCGCTAGGCTTTGTCGACGAATCTTTCGATTTCGTATTCTCTTTCAACTCCTTTGAACACTTTCCCGATCCCGAGCAGGTGCTGCGCGAGGCTTTGCGCGTGTTGCGGCCGGGGGGATACCTCTATCTCGATTTCGGACCGGTATGGCTGTCACCCAAGGGAGCCCACCAGTTCCAGACGATCTCCGTGCCTTACGTCGAATGCCTGTTCACCAAGGAGACCCTCACGGAGTACGCCGCCACCCACGACATCAAGCTGATGGGCTACTTCTGGATGAATGAATGGCCCCTGTCTCGCTACCGCGATCTGTGGCAACGTTATGAAAATCGCATGGAGCGTGTTGTCTACCACGAGATCTACAACGCCGACCATGTTGATTTGATTGCCCGCTACCCCACATGCTTCAGGAGCAAGACGCGGAACTTTGACGATCTGATCATCTCCAACATCGAAGCCCTTTTCCGCAAGCGGCCGGACTAAACGGGGGATATTTCGCGCGATCGGCCTAAAATCACCCGTCTATACCCTCTAAATACTCCAAAAGGGTGATTGAAATGCCTCCAGAGGGAGCCTATACTACCAATCGTAGTATAACTCGTAGTCGATCTATATTGAGGAGATACACATGACCAAGAAAACCCTGTCAGTATTTGCTGTTTTGATCATTGTTCTGGTTAGCGCCAGCCTGGTGGCGGCGCAGCAATTGCCCGGTTCGGGCTGGAAGTCCGGCCAGCAGATTCAGAACGTCGGCACGGCCAACGCCTCGATCGTCTTCCAGGCGTATGACGGCAGCGGCACGGCTTATGCCTGCGGTAACCAATCCGCCGCCCCCGGCGCTTCGGTCAATTTCCTGACCGATGTTCACTGCACCACCGTTCCGGCCGGTTTCGTCGGCTCGGCCGTCGTTAGCGCCGATCAGCCCATCGCGGCCATCGTCAACGTCAACAACCGTGGCGTCGGCGCGGCCGCCGGCCAGTATCGCGGCACCGACGGCGCCGATGTGGCGACGACGATCGCCTTCCCGCTGGTCAAGAACGCCTTCGGCGGTCGTACGACCACCTTCTATGTGCAGAACGCCAGCGGCAACCCCAACAACATCACCGCCACCTTCCGTATCGGCTCGGCCACCCACACCAAGGTCTTCAATGCCGTGCCCGGCAACGCCATGGTCGTGATTAGCCCGGCCGACGCCAGCCCGGCCATCGCCGCCAACTCCGTCGGCAGCTTGACCGTCACCGGCACGCAGCCGCTGGCCGGCACCTCGCTGGAGCACGAAGCTTCCGCGGCCGTCGCCCAGAACCTGCAAGCCTCCAAGGCTTTCACGCCCAGCGACTATGACACAGAGGCTTACTGCCCGCTGGTCCGCAATGCCCACACGGCCAATCAGCAGACTACCGGTATCCAGGCTCAGAACGTCGGCGCTGCTCCGCAAACTGTCACCGTTGAGTACTCCTACTCCGTCGGTGGCGGCGCGCTGCAGACTGACAGCGCGACCAGCCCGACCCTGGCCGTTGGCGAGTCCTTCACCTTCTTCAGCGCCGATGGGACCTATGGTCTGCCGGCCGGCGCCCTGGGTTCGGCCACTGTGACGGGTGACGGCGGTGGCAACATCGCTGTTGTCGTCAACGACCGCGCATTCAACCCGGCCGTGAACCCGACCCGCGTTACCACCTACTCCTGCTTCGCTGCCAGTGGCGCTACCACAAACGTAGTTCTGCCGCTCTACAAGGAGCTCTTCGGTGGCAACACGACCGGTATCCAGGTTCAGAACGTCGGCAACTCCGCGACGACTGTCCAGGCTACCTACTCCCCGACTGGTGGCGCCCCGGTGACTGTTAACTCCGCGACCATCCAGCCCGGCGCCAGCTATACCTTCTTCGGTATCGCCTCACTGGGCAACACCTTCGGTGGTGTATCCCTTTCGGCCGGCCAGCCTATCGTAGCAATCGCTAACGAGTCCAGCTTCGGCGCGGGCGCGAGCGGTCAGGACACCAAGAACTACGAGGGTTTCAACCAGTAAGCCCATAGTTCACTACGAGTAACAAAAATAGAAGCCACCTTAGGGTGGCTTCTATTTTTTTGACGTTCCGTGTAGAATGTGTCCTATGCGATCGAGAACCCTTCAAAAATCCATCCTGTTCCTGTTCACCGTTTCAGCGCTCCTGTTGCCGTCCGCCTGTGGGCCGTCTGCAACCGGGACCACTCCCACCCTGGAGAGCGCTCCGGCGGTCGTGGCTACGACCGACACCGCGACCGTCCCAACCGCGCCACCCGCCTCTGCCGGCGAGGCCTATCCTCCGCCGGCGGCTGTCACCGAAGGGGTAGAACCATATCCGGGCGCGGGCGAGGCCGCCCTGCCTCCTGCCAACCCGCCGGGGGGCTATCCTCCCGCCGCGGAGACCTTTCAGGAGCCGCGCTTCCGCTTTGACACGCCTATAACGGCGGCGACGGCGATCATCACCGGCCAGGCTCCACCCGATACCTCCCTGGCCATCATGGACGTCACCTATAATGGCGGCCTGTTGGGGGCCGGACGCAGCGACAGTAGCGGTCGTTTCTCCATTCCCGTCTCCGGGTTGGTGGCGGGCAATCGCATCGGTATCGGCATTGGCGAAGTCCCAAGCGGACAGAGCCTCAACGACCTGGCCGAACACTACTTTCCGTACCGGGGCGAGGGTTTCATGAATTTGCCCAATGTGGGTATTTTCTATGACACCGTCCTGGTAGAACCTTAGGCTGAACTCGCCGGACCGCC
The DNA here is from genome assembly GCA_964466135.1 of uncultured Ardenticatenaceae bacterium. Lineage (GTDB taxonomy): Bacteria > Chloroflexota > Anaerolineae > Promineifilales > Promineifilaceae > Promineifilum. The sequence goes on from CAYXNH010000038.1 coordinate 11,607, forward strand.
TCTCCTGTCAGGCGGTCCGGCGCTACCCCAATGCCGATTTTCCTCGTTGGCCTGCCGGTGCTGGCCGTCATTTACATCGCCAACGTGGTCGCCGAACGCGGCGGCCATAGCGCGCGACTGACGTTCAATCTGCTGTTATTTCTGATCAACGGCCCGCTCATCATCGCCGGGCTTGCCTTGAGATTCCTGCCTGTCGAATCGTTGGAAACGTCGGTACTAGCCGGGTTAATACCGGAGAGCGCGTCTGCGCCTGCTTCGCTAGTCATGATGGGCTTGTGGGGCATGCTGGCTTGTCTGAAGCCGATCCGGCGAGGATTAGCGCGCGCGGTGCCTGCGTTTGACCCCGAATCCCCTGTCCACACTCTGGCGTTTGTAGCTATCGGCTATCTCATGGGCAACGCAGCCTTTTCGCTGGCTCCCGGCGCGCTGGACGCCTTGGCCGAAGCCGGACTGGAAGTCACGTTGCTTGACGTGCTGTCCCAGCAGTTCCTGTTCGTCGCCGCTGCTTTTCTGGGTGTGGGGTTTCTGTCGCGGCGGGGTGGCCTGGCTCTCCGGCAACGTCTGGGGCTGGCCCGTCCGACGGCGCGTCAACTCCTGGGCGGCATGGGATGGATGGTCTTCTTCGTCTTCCTGCAAGGCTGCATCAGCTTTACGTGGACGTTATTCGACTCAGCCCAGGTGGAACAATTAAGCGGCATCAATAAAACCATGCTGGGAAGCTTCGACACGATTTGGGAGTGGTTTCTGTTGGCCGCCGCCGCCGGACTGGGCGAGGAGCTGCTTTTTCGCGGCGCGCTGCAACCCATCTTCGGCATCATCCCCACCTCGATCATCTTCGCTGTCTCTCACGTCCAGTATGGGCTGACTCCGGCGACGCTGGCCATCTTCTTGCTCAGCATCGTTCTGGGCATCATCCGCAAGCGTCACAACACCACCGTGGCCATCATCGTCCACGCCGGCTACAACTTCACACTCGGCCTGTTGAGCCTGCTCGCCGTCTACCTGCAACCGTTCATCGAGGAAACGGTCGTTTCGTTATTGATAAGCCTCCGGTTTTAGCTCGGCGATGAACGGCAGCGTGCGGAATCGCTCCGCAAAATCCAGCCCATAGCCGACCACCCAGACGTCGGGAATCGTGAAACCCAGATAGTCGACCTCGAAGATCGGGCCGGGGCGATCCTTGCGAACCAGGGCGCAGCTCCGCAGCGACGCCGGCTCGCGCCCGCCCAGGGAATGCATCAGGTAGTGAATCGTCTGGCCTGAATCGACGATGTCCTCAACGAGGATGACATGACTGCCGGTGATCGGTTCGCGCAAGTCCATCACCAACCGCACTTCACCGGATACCGAGGAGCGGCCATAGCTTGAAACGGCGATAAAATCGACGATATGTGGAGGCGCGCCCTCGATCTGAGTCAAAGCCCGTGATAGGTCAGCCAAAAAGATGAACGCCCCCTTCAGAACGCCGGCGAGGATGATTTGATTCGCTCCGGCATATTCGCGAGCGATTTGCCGCGCGATCTCGTCCACACGTCCACGAATCATGTCTTCCGAGACAAGTATCTGCTCCAGGTCAGGGTGAAGGTATGACATAACGGCTCCTTGTTGATTTGTGACATCCCTAATATACCGCAAATCGAACGAAATTGATTTACATACGATGATAATCAGGCGAAAAGATCCCTCCGCGCTGTTTGCCCATCCGCCCGTTGACTGCTATAATCCGCCATGCAGTCGGGGCATGGCGCAGCTTGGTAGCGCGCTTCAATGGGGTTGAAGAGGTCGTGGGTTCGAGTCCCGCTGCCCCGACACTCGAAGACGCTGCGCACAACCGGCGCGGCGTCTTTTGTTTTTCTGGCGCAAGGTAGCATCAAGTTAATATATGGGAAATCGTGTGCGCCGCGTCCGTCGCGCGGTAATGTGGGTATTGGTTGTGCTGGGCGCCTTGCTCGTCGTTGGCGCAGTCGTGGCCGATCCCATCGGCCTTGATCTGACTCCCGGATTCGGTGTATTGCAAACGCTGGCCTTCCTAATCGGCGTCACCTTGCTGACTATCGCCGTCTACCTCTACCTGATGGAGCCACGATCGTCCGGCTCTCCCCCCTCTTTACAAGCCGATATCGGCATCCGCCTGTCTCTGACGGGCCTGGTGCTGTGTTACGTGAGCGGCTTCGCCGACCTGATCCACATTGGAACACACATTCAGCCTGAATTCGAACGCCCGTTTATGGGACCGCTTCAATCGGCCGGCCTGATATTGGGGCTGATCGTGCTGGTGGCCGGAATCCTCCTCTACTACACCAGCCGGAGGCAGCGTCCGGCATCCTCACTGGAATTTATTCTAACCGGCAAAAAGAAATAGGGTGACGGTCGGAAACGGCCGTGCTATTGCAACCCGCTTAATTCAAACGGCTGGCCCAGCAAAGTAAACACCGCCGATGGGGAGCCGATGGGGCGTTGGTAGGTGACGGCAAACTGGAGCGTCTGGTTGGGCGGCACTGTCCACGGGAACGGCGGGTTAGTTGCCAGGAGCAAGTAATCGGAACCGGTCGCCGTGCGCAAAGAGATATCCTCCGGCGCAATGATAATCGGCTGCGCGCCCACGTTGGTGATCTGTCCCACAATGATGAGGTTATTCAGATCGGCGGTGATAGTCGCCTGCTGCAGGGAGACAACCGCATTTTGGCCCGCCGCGCCACCGGCGGTGAAGGGCAAAACAACCTGCACCTGCGAGCCGTCAGGCGCGGTCACCGTCCAGGTGAGGTTGGCGCTGACCAGCCCGGCGGGAATCTGGTAGCCGGCCGTCGCTGAGACTGACTGTCCGGCATTGATAAAGCCACCCAATGGCGGGTAGTTGCCCAACCGGCTGGCGATGGGGTTGAGGGCGTACTGGTTCCCGATTTCATCCGACAAGGTGAAGCGATAGGCGGCGCTATCAACCGCCGACACGCCGACGTTATGCATGATGAAGTCGATCAGGAAGAAGCCGAATCCGGCGGGCGCTTCCGGTCGGTTGGTCAGAAACGAATTCGATTGAGGATTGATCTGAACATCGCCCAGTTGGGCCGATTCGCCAAGCTGGATAACGTTGCCGGTCGAGGACGGGCTGGACGCCGCCACCTCATACCGGCCGCGTACCACCAGCCGTTCGGCCGTGTCGCCGCCGAACAAAATGAGAGTGATTCCAGGGGATTGCTGGTTATAGACGCTGCGATCGCTGCTGGACACCTGGCTACGGCTGTCGAAGGTGAAGGTATGGGTTACCCCTTGCCTCGTGGAGACAAGCATCGTGTCACCCGGCGCCAGCCTCTCCAGCAAGGCGCGATTGGAGTCTGTATCAGCCAGGCCAAACACGTAGTTGACGATTGTGCCGTTAATCCAGGCGGCCGTGTTTTCCTCGACTTGAGGATTCCATAGCCCGTCCGCGCCGATATTCTGCGGCTGGATCGCCCATTGGCTATCGAGCACGCTCAACGTCGACGGCGCGTCCAGCGTCACCGAAAACGTGCCCGTATCACTGATGCCGATGATGACGGGTTCCCCGGCCGGTTGTTGCGTCGTCTGGGGAAAGGGCGTGGGCTGGCCGGCACCGGGCGTGGCGGCGGCACTGCCGCCCAGGCCGCCAATCAACGGCCGCAACAACAAGAAACCCATGATGCAGGCAGCCAAAAGAGCCACCACGGCCACGATGCCCAATAACAACAGGGCCGGATTACCGGTGAGTCTTTGAGCGGAACTTGGGGGTGGCTGTGGATCGGCCGACATAATTATGATGGTCAGGGAACTATCGTATCGTTATGATCCCGTTCCCTAAGGAATCCCAATAGGCAGCGGCAATGGAGCCACGCGCACGGAAATATTGGACTCACCGGGCCCGACGCTCTGGCTGAAATTGAGCAGCAGGACATGCACGCGAATCGATCCGCTGCTGGGGATGGCCTCAAAACGCACCGCCCCGGCCTGGTTGGTATAGCCGAAGGCCAGCAGACGGCCGTTGGTATTGTCATAGAGGGCCACGGCGACGTCGATGATGCCCTCGTTGATCTCCGGGGTGAAGTTGAAATTGCTGTCGTAAAAGACGGTCACATTGATCGTGGAGGCATTCTGCTGCCCTGCGGCCGGTGTGGCCGTCGGCAAGGGTTGGATCGTGACCTCCGGGATAACGATCGGCGGCGGAGTCAGAATCGCGGACAGGTCAATCGCAGTCGGCGTCGGGAAGGGAGTGATCGTCGGCGCGATGGGCACGAAGCCGCCGTTTCCGCCGCCACCGGGCGATACAGGCAAGGTAGCCGTCGCCGTTGGTGGCACGCTCGACGTGCAGGCCAGGGTATAGGTAAATTGGTCCGCCTGGGCCAACGGCACGGGGTTGACCGGGCCGACAAGCACATGGAGCCAGCCGGTGTAGGTCGAGACAAACGTCAATCGGCTGCCCCTATCGCCCGGAGCCTTGTCATCATTACCTAATTGCGGGTTAAAGTCTCCGCCATTGTGATCCAGGAAGATCATATTGGTGTCGGTCACGCTGGACAGGTCCGTCGTCTCACACGTAATCGTCACCCCTGGCTTGACCCAGATGCGATAGAAGTCCTGATCCGGCCCCTCGCGGAAAGGCGGCACGAAGTTGAACTGTTGCGACTGGTTCTCGCCAAAAAGGCAGGCCAGCCCTATCGTACCGTTCGGCTCGCAGGCATCGGAGCCGATCCGCGTAGGCAGAAGGGTCGGCGTAGGCGTCGCCGTCGGCTGCTCCATCGCCACAACAGACAGGCAGTAGGTTTTGTTGGCGGCATCGGCCGGGCTTTTGTTCACCACACGAGCAAAGTAAAAACCGTTCGCGCCGGCCTGGACGATGACCTCCGACTGGAACTCCCCGGGCAGGCCGCTGTCGTCATTTTCGGCGATGGCGCGGCCGGCCTGGTCGAAGATCGTCAGCACCGTATCCAGTCCCGGCGAGAGCTGGTCCGTCGCTATCCGGTAATAGGTGCCGTTTTTAACGGCAAACGAGAAGAAGTCCTGGTCGCCGGGAGGCCAGAGGGTCAGCTGGCAGGTAGCGGCCGCGCCAGGTTGAATCTGATAGGCGTCGTTGAACGTGTCGTTCGGCTCCGAAAGGTCGACGAAGATGGGCGTGCCGGTGGCGGCCGTCGGCCGCGGGGTGGCCGTGGCCGAATCATCATCGATGATGAACAAGGTGGCAACCGAGCGGCCCAGCACCGCTGTGTTCGGCGTCTGGAGTTGCAGAATCAGGTTGACCGTCTCATCCGGCTCATTGATGATATTATCATTGACGATCACGACCTGAAAGGATTGGGTCGTTTGGGTATTACTGGTGAAGGTTAGTGTGCCGGATGTGGTAACGAAGTCGCCGCCGGGGGAGCCTTCCTGGGCTGTGCCTTGGACAGTCAGATAGGTGACGACGACATCTCTGCCCGGAGCTGGAGCGGCCGAGACGCTGACGGTGATGACCGCCGGACCCTGGTTCTCGTTAACGGTATAGACGGAATTGACGAAGCCAACCGTGGGGTTCGTTTGCTGGGCGGGGATGGCGCCGACCGGCTCCGGACGCGATCCGGAACCCAGGTAGGCAAATGCCACTGTCAAACCCAGTAATATAAGGAGGAGGTGCCCCCGGACCCGCGCACGAGTGAAAGGATTTATCATGTGCCTATGCATTGGCTTCTCGCATGGCCATATGGAGCCACGCGAACGAACCGATTATAAGGTCAGACCATCCGGCGGGCAAATCGGCGCGGCTGCCGCGGGTATCGTCTCTCAGAACGAGCTAACCCGAAAGGCCGGCCAGCGGCAAAGGGACAAACGTGAGGAAGAACAGCGCCAGGGTAAAAATGGCCAGCGCGCGGCGGCGCGGATCAAGCTCGGTGATGTCTTCCAGCGGTCTGGCGTGCACACGGCCAAACGCCCACAGCAGAAATATCCACAAAAGCCATGTCGGCACGAAAGCGCCTTGCAAATAGGAATACAGCAAGATCAGCCCTAATCCGACGATGGATGGCCAAAAGAACATCTGGGCGCGCTTGCCAAAGAGCGAGTAAGCCACATGACCACCATCCAGTTGCCCCACGGGGATCAGGTTTAGCCCGGTGACGAACAACCCCACCCAACCGGCCCAGGCAACCTGATTCAGTTGAACGTCCACGCCACCGGCGGGCAAAATCCGCCCGAATACGGCGAGTTTCGCCAACAAGTAGAGCAATGAGTTGCCCTCGAATATGCCGCCGGGCAGGACATGAGCGACTTTCGACGTCGCCAGTCCGATGAACAAAATCGGCAAGGCAAACACCAGCCCGGCCAGCGGCCCGGCCGCGCCTACATCGAACAGCGCCCGCCGGTTGTTGACCGGCCCTTGCAGCCGGATGAACGCACCGAACGTGCCGAATATCGACAGAGGCATGGGAATAAAGTAGGGCAAGGTCACCGGCACGTTATGGTGCCGGGCAGCAAAGTAGTGGCCCAGCTCATGCGCTCCCAGGATGAGCAGGATGCTGGTCGCAAACGGCCAGCCGCGCCATATCTGGTATGCTTGCTCAGTCGTTTCGGCTCCGTACATCGCGCCGACGAACAAGGTGGAAAGGACGGTGGCAATGAACAGAACCAGGTTGATGATCCATCGCGACCGGGGGTGATCGAACACCACCGGCAGAGCCACCACTTCAACTTGCCCGCCTTCCTCGCTCACCGTCGGCGTGAAGCCGTGCCGCTCAAATCGTCGTCGAAGCTCTCCGTAGCAATCCGCCGGGTCCTGAAGGAATCGGCCGCGAAAACGAAAATGGCCCTTCCCCGGATAGTCGAGCGTTGTGTCAAAAACCATGAACAGATCAGCGACCTCGCGACGCAGCGCCTCGACATGCTGAAACATCTCTGTGGCCACTGGCGGCTGGAAATCTGACATATTCTGTCTTGTATGAGCGATCAGGAGTTTTTTGCCCGGTCATCGCCAGGCTTGAGATCATTCGTCTCGGCTGCGGCGTCATCATCGTCTCCCCAGCTGACGATCCAGATGCATGCGCCCGCGACCAGCGTCGTGATCAAAACCAACCAGAACCATTGCACGGGAAAGAGGCCGATGTCTCGCTCCTCATAGATCAGGATGGCGTTCATGCCCACGGCCAAGACGATCCACGCGGTCAAATGAGGATGGTTGAGAACCCACTGTTTAATAGCTTGCATGATGGTCTAACTATAACGGTTTACGCGACGTTTGCACAGAGGAACGGCCGATTTCGGCAAACGTTAACCCGTCGATCGGCCCACGCGACGCTCTATTTCGCCTCTGAAAGGCCGGCCCACGCCCTCTCGAACTGCTCCTGAGTCACGGCCATCAGCCCATCGGTACGAATGACGACATCGGCGCGAGCGATCTTCTCTTCCTGAGGGGGTTGGGCCTCGACCCGGGCCACGGCCGATTCATCGTCCATACCCCGGCACACCCGCAGCCGCTCCAATTGAGTCTCGCGGGAGCAGGTCGTCACCCAGACCTGATCGCACACGGCCGCCAGTGGGCCTCCCAGAAGCTTGATAGCCTCGATCATCGTCACCGGCGCGT
>CAYXNH010000039.1:0-18747 GCA_964466135.1 uncultured Ardenticatenaceae bacterium
CCCAGCAGAAAATAGAAGCCGGTGGCGGCGGCGAACACGGCCGCGCCTTCCAGATGGAGCAACACGCGCGGCATGGACAACCCGCGCCGGGCTTCGGTCTTCGATGGCGTCAAGGCCGCGCCGGTCGCTAGTCGCGCTTGTTGCGGCTATACCCACCGCCGCCCAGCACGCCGACGTCGATCAGAAATCCGATGCCGACGACGGCCCACTCCAGGCCGGTCACCCCGTTGGGGGACACCAGCACGTAGGCCATGATCGTCCAGGGCACGAAGATGATGCCCAGAATTGGCCACAGGGCGTTGCTGAAGGCGGCGCTCCAGCGAGCCGGATCGATGAGATACCAGGCGAAGCCGGCGATGCGGGGGCCAATGAACAGAAGTAATGAAAGGATGCAGCACATAGAATCCTCCGAATAACGAACCAATTAGCCGGCTTTAACTCTCTCCGTCTCCACGGCCACGTCATAGTCGACGGGCGGGTACTGCGGGTTCATTTCGCGCAATGTTTCGGCCACCAGATTGGAGAGCAGCCAGTCGCGATGCCATTTGCGGTCGGCCGGGATGACATACCACGGCGCGTAGTCGGTGGAGCAGTTGGTCAGGGCGGCCTGATAGGCCTCCTGATAGTTGTCCCATAACTGGCGCTCATCGACGTCGCCGGGGTTGTACTTCCACTGTTTGGTCGGGTCGGCCAGCCGGTCGAGCAGGCGCTGCTGTTGCTCCGCCCTGGAGATATGGAGCATGACCTTGATGAAGGTCAGGCCGCCGTCGGATAACTTTTTCTCCCAGGCGTTGATCTCGTCATAGCGGCCGCCCCAGACCTCGGGCGGGACGAGGTTGCGCACGCGCACGATTAGCACGTCCTCGTAGTGGGAGCGGTCGAAGATGCCGATGGACCCTGGTGGGGGCAACGCTTTCTCGATGCGCCACAGGAAGTGATGGCGCAGCTCCTCTTTGGTCGGCGCGCCAAACCCGGCCACGCGCATGCCGATCGGCTCGATGATGCGGTCGATGGCCTTGACCGCGCCGCCCTTGCCGGAGGTGTCCATGCCCTGCAGCACGACCAGTAACCGCCGCTTGCCTCCCCCCTTCATCTCGGCAAACAGACGCTCCTGCAGCCCGGTCACCTCGGCTTCGAGGGCCAGCGCCTCGGCCCGCGCCTGCACCTTGTCGGTCGGCCCGGCCATGATCCGGCGCGGATCGACCTGGCTCAACTCGAAGCCCGGCCCCACGCGCAACAGATCGCGAACAGACTGTGGCGTTTTCGGCCGCTTGCTTGCTTTATCCTTGCCTTTCTTGCCCATGACATTCCCCAATACTTTACTGTTCCGTTACAGGTCTGGAATAACTTGAATCCGGGGAACCGGGGTTTCGGCATGGCGCCCCGGTTTCCTGGAGTACCCATTTACTTCTACCGACCGAACGCGGCGCGCACCTCGGGCTTCATCAGGTAGTAGACGATGACGGCGGGGACGACGAGGCCGAGCAGGCCGCAAAAGAAGGCGAAGAGGCCGCCACTCGTGATGCCGATGATGCCGTTAATGACGTTGATGACCACGCCGATCAGCGCCAGCATCCAGGCCCACTTCTTGAGGGCCAGCAAGCCATAGGCGATGATCAAATCGAGTACTGCGCCGAGTATGCCGAAGATGCCGCCCCAGAAGTTCGAGGAGCCGAACGCGCGCATGCTTTCCGCGCCGAAGATCGCTCCGGCAAAGCTGGTGGCCGCGCCCACATTGAAGACCAGAAAGCTCCAGAACAAGGACAGCAAACCGAGAATGATGAAGGCGACTGCCAAAAATGTAACTCCCGCCGGACGTTGATTTTCCATGATTTTTCTCCTTGACCAATGAACACCTGACAGGCCTGCCGACGACCTGTCAGGTGGGGTTGATAATCGCCGGACTTTATTTGGCCGGCGCGAAAACCAGTGTACCACTTGCGTAGAGCATGTCGATGAGCAGATTGCCGTCTTCCAGCCGATAGCCCATGGTGTTGGTGAGGCCGCCCATGTAAACCTGGTCGAGCGAACTCGGCCCACAGTAGACCAGGGTCGACGGCCCGGGGGTGACGGTCATTGTGTTGCCCGCGCCGATGACGTAGGCGGCGATGATCGAATTGCAATCGGCCTTGATGTTGGCCGTGCCGTCGGCGTTGAAGGTGATGGTGTAGCGCGTCGGGTCATTGACGGGGATGTTTTGGCCGTCCTTCTTGGCCACCAGGGTCAGCTGCCACGTTGGGCCGACCAATCCGGGCGTGGCCGCCGGCGACTGGACTTCGCCCTTGGACGGGGTTTGCCCCGTGGGCGAGGCGTCCTCGACGGCCACGAAGCGCATCGTGCCGCTGCTGGCGATCATGTCGATCATCAGGTCGCCGTTTTCATCGAAGAAATAGACGGCTGCGGCTTCCAGACCGGTGCGGAAGACCTGGTCCTGCGAGTTTTCGCAGAAAGCCAGCGTGCTGACGCCCAGGAGGATGGAAATGGTCTTGTCCTCGCCGGCGGTGTATTCGGCGTTGCCCACGTTGCAGTCGGCCTTGATGCCCATCGTGCCGTCGTCAAAGAAGACGAGGGTGTAGCGGCTGGGATCGGCCACGGTGATCTCTTCCATCGGGGTGACCGTGGAGACCCATTGCCAGGTGACGCCGGTCAGGCCGGTCTCGCCACCCGAGGCGGGCGAGGGAGGTGTGGCCCCCGCGGAACGGAAGCGCATGGTGCCGCCGCCGGTGCCGGGGTTCAACTCGATGTGCAGGTCGTTGCCTTCGACGGCGTAGGTGGCGGCCGCTTCCAGCCCGGCCCGGAATTGGGCGTCCTGCGAATTTTCGCAGAGGGCCATCGTGCTGACGCCGAGGATGATGGTGAGGGAGCCGTCCTCGCCCGCGGTGTATTCGGCGTTGCCGACGTTGCAATCGGCCTTGAGGCCCGCGGTGCCGTCCTCATTGAACGTGATCTGATAGCGCGTGGGGTCGGCGACGGTGATTTCCTCGCTCGGCAAGGTGGTGGATACCCATTCCCAGGTGATGCCGGTCAGGACTGTGCCGCTCGGGGCGGGCGTAGTGGTTGTGGCGCCGGCGGGACGGAGAACAATCGAGCCGGAGCTTGCCGGCAGGTCGAGCACCAGATTGCCGTCGATGAAGGAGTAGATCGCCACGTTAGGCAGCGCGGCCGTGAACAAATCGGCCTGTGAATCGGCCGGGCAGGCCATCAGGGTCGCCGGGCCAAGGACGATGCTCATCGAGTTGTCCGCCCCGGCGACGTAAGAGGCGATGACATTGTTGCAATCGGCCTTGATGGCGATCATGCCTTTATCATCGAAGGTCATGGTGTAGCGGGTCGGGTCGGCGACGGTGATCACTTCCGCGCCGGTGGTGGTGGATACCCACTCCCAGGTGACGCCGGTTAAGGCAGGCGCATCTGTACTAGTGGGCACTTCGGGTGTGTCGGTTGTAACACCGGGACGGAAAATCATCGTGCCGCTGCCGCCCCTTAGAACCACATACAGTTCGCCATCCTGAACCATATAGCTCTCGGCGGCGTTCAGACTGTTCAGGAACAATTGGTCCTGGGATCCGGACTCACAAGCTACCAAAGTGGTCACGCCGGGGATGATCTCGAGGCTGGCCCCGTTGGTAATATACTGCGAAATAACCGTATTGCAGTCAGCCTTGAGGTTGAGCGTGCCGTCGGCATTGAACACGGCCGTATAGCGCGTGGGGTCGGTGACCTCCGTCTGGCCCATCTGGTCCACCAGGACGGCCCATTCCCAGGTGACGCCGGTCAGATCGCTGCTCTGCCCGCCAACCGGCGCATCGGCCGGGGCTTCGGGCGGCGCGGGTTCGCTGGTGGCGTCCGAGGGGGCGGGATAGGCATTTGCATCAGTGGCGGCAGGGGCGGCCACGTCAGGGGCCACGTCAGTAGCCACGATTGCCGGGGGTTGCGGTCCCATCGTGTCGCAGGCAACGAGCGCCAGCGACAGGATCAGAGCCAATAACAAGGCGAGACGTTTCATTTTCCTTACTCCCTTAGGTACTACAAAAGGACAGACTTTCCTCAACCACAGGACAACACGCGGGCTTTCCACGATATGATCCCTAAGTGGACATAATACCCTATGATAGAGTGATCCGCAATGGCCACCAACAATTTTTAGGTTGGAGATCGGAGTGCTGAGGCGGGTTTGAAACCCGATCCCGGCTGAATTTATGAGTAAATGGCCCTTCCAGTTGCCATAACGCCACTCGCCCTGCTATACTTTCCGACGGCATCGCGGCTACGGAGTCGGATGACCGACATTTTTTGCAGACTTTTGGACACGGCTGGGAGTGCGACTTGGCTGGTAGAAGTCAAGGAGTATAACCAGTGAGCAATCACACCAATCGGCCGTTGAACGACGGCCAGTCGTTGAACGATGAGTCCTCATCCAACGGCTCCACTTTCGACGTATTTAACCTGGACTCGCGTATTCGCGGCGGCGTTGACGACGCCGGATATACGGTTCCAACCCCCATTCAACAACAGGCGATCCCGCTCGTGCTCGAAGGGCGCGACGTGTTGGGTCTGGCCCAGACAGGCACGGGCAAGACAGCCGCGTTCCTGCTACCCATCCTGCAGCGCCTGACCCGTGGACCGTTGCGGCGGCCGCGCGCCCTCATCGTCGCCCCCACCCGCGAGCTGGCGGAGCAGATCCACCAGTCGGCCGTGGCTCTGGGTGGCCGCACGAAGGTGCGATCGACGGCCATCTATGGCGGCGTGGGCAAGGGGCCGCAGGTGGCGGCCATCAAGCGCGGGGCGGAGATCATCGTGGCCTGCCCCGGTCGCCTGCTCGACCACATCGGCGAGGGCAATATCGACCTGTCGACCATCGAAGTGCTGGTGCTCGACGAGGCCGACCGGATGCTCGACATGGGCTTCCTGCCCGACATCAAGCGCATCTTGCGCTATGTGCCGCAGCGGCAGCAGACGATGCTCTTCTCAGCCACCATGCCGGCCGACATTCGCAAGCTGGCCGACGAGATTCTGACCAATCCGGAGACGGTGCAGGTCGACATCATCGCCCCGGCCAAGACGGTGTCCCACGCCCTCTACCCTGTGCCGGAGACGATGAAGGCCAGGTTGCTGCACGCCATGCTGGAGCAAACGCGCACGTCGCGCGTGCTGGTCTTCACCCGCACCAAGCACCGCGCCAAGCGACTGGCGATGGATCTCGACAAGCGGGGCTATCGCGTGGCCGCGTTGCAGGGCAACATGAGCCAAAACAAGCGGCAGGCGGCCATGGACGGCTTCCGGGGCGGCAAGTTCGACATCCTGGTGGCCACCGATATCGCCGCGCGCGGCATCGACGTGAGCGAGATCTCCCATGTGGTGAACTACGACATGCCCGATACCGTGGACGCCTACACCCATCGTATCGGCCGCACCGGCCGGGCGGCGGCAACGGGCGAGGCGGTGACGTTTGCCGTGCAGGATGACGAGACGATGGTGCGCGACATCGAGCGCGTGCTGGGCAAGCCCATCGAGCGGCGACGCATGGAGGGCTTCGACTACGGTGATTTCACGCCGGAGAGCCAGCGACCCGCGCCAAAGGCCAGTGTCTACCGCTCGCGCAACTTCCGCAGCCCGCAGCGAGGTGGGTTGCCGGCGCAAAAACGATAGAATAGTTCGCATTGGACGCGCCTGACCCAAAAGGGCGACCACGATCATGAGCGCTGACGACGAGACCTCCCGCAAGCCGGAATGGGCGCCTGAGGACGCCGATGATGCGTTCGCCACGCGGGTCGTGCCGGGCGTGGCCGGGAAGCACGACGGGATGGTTGCGGGCCAGCCAACGCGCGAACCTGCCACAGGCCGCCCGTCGCGGCGGCCGATGACCGAGGACGACTACGTGGCCGGGGTGGCGGCGGGCGACCGTGCCGTGCTGGCCCGCGCCATCACCCTCATCGAGAGCAACGCCCCGGCCCACTTCGAATTGGCTCAGGCCGTGTTGCGGCGCTTGCTGCCCCGCAGCGGCCGGGCCATCCGCATCGGCGTCACCGGCGTGCCCGGCGCGGGCAAGAGCACCCTCATCGAGGCGCTGGGCCTCTCACTGGTCGGCCGCGGCCACAAGGTGGCTGTGCTGGCCGTCGACCCCACCAGCAGCCTGACCCACGGCAGCATACTGGGCGACAAGACGCGCATGGAACGGCTGTCCCGCGAGGCCGACGCCTTTATCCGCCCCTCACCCGCGGGAGGCGTGCTGGGCGGCGTGGCCCGCAAGACGCGCGAGACGATGCTGGTGTGCGAGGCGGCCGGCTTCGATGTGATCCTGGTGGAGACGGTCGGCACGGGCCAGAGCGAGATCACCGTGCGCTCGATGGTCGATTTCTTCCTGCTGGTGCTCATCGCCGGGGCGGGAGATGAACTGCAAGGCATCAAGAAGGGCGTGGTGGAGATGGCCGACACCATCGTCATCAACAAGGCCGATGGCGAGAACAAGGCCCGCGCCGAGGCCGCCCGTGCGGAATATAACCGCGCCCTGCATTACCTGGCCCCGATCACCGAAGGCCGCCACGCCCGCGCCTACACCTGTTCGGCCGTCACCGGCGAGGGCATCGATAACCTGTGGGAAGTCATCACCCGCTTTCAGGAGCTGGGGATGCAGACGGGGAGTTTCGAGGCACGCCGCCGCGAGCAAGCCCGCGACTGGCTGCACGCCATCATCGACGAGCAACTGCGAATCTACTTCTACCAGAATCCGGTCGTGCGCGGGATGCTGGCCGATGTCGAGGAGGCGGTCATGGACGGCGATCTGCCGGCCACGGCCGCGGCCCGACAACTGTTGGCCCTGCTGGATACCGGGCGCTCGCCGGATTAGTCCCCTTCGGCCGGGACGTGCTGCGGCTCCAAAGCCTTGAGGTTGCTCAGGGAGGAGCGGGGGATGCTCGCATAGACGGCCAGCGCGGCGATACCCACGAAGGGGACGAACAGCAGACTGCCCAGACCGGCGTTCAAATCGCTGTGGTCGGCGATCCGTCCCACGACCCAGGCCCCCAGTCCCGCCGGCAACCAGCCCAACCCCATGACCATGGCCGAGGCGAAGCCGATGTTGTTCGGCCAGGCCTCTTGCGCCAGCACGATCGTCACCGGGAAGGACGCGCCAATCATCGCCCCGACGAACGTGGCCGCGGCGATTTGCGGCAGCCCGCTCAGATGCATCATCAGCCAATGCCCGACACTCATAAAGAACAGGCTCACGCCGATGACCCGCAAACGGCCGAAGCGATCGGAGAGCGAGCCGCCGAACAGGCTGCCCAGGCTGACGGCCACCATGAAGACGGCCAGAGCCGTGCCGGCCACGGCCAGCGATTGGCCGTTGCCCTGCAACCATTCGGGCAGATAGGTCATCAGGGCCAGCTGGTAGTAGCTGCGCGCGCCGGTGACGGCGATCATCGCCAGCAAGGCCACCATGGCGGCCACGGGGACTTTCCGCTGGGTGGTTCCCTCGGCTTGCGCGGGTCGCGCCGGCAGGGGGACATGGCGCAATTGTCGATGCAGCAGCCCGGCCGTCAGAAATGTCAGGGGGATGACCACCAGCGTGGAGGCCAGGCCGAACCAGACGAGAGCCAGACCCACCAGCGCCGGGCTGAGGGCCGAGCCGAGGTTGCCGCCGACGGAGAAGAGGGACATGGCCCGACCGCGGTTGGCGGCCTCCGTTTGCGAGGCCAGCGCCGCCGCGGGCGGGTGGAAGGCGGCCGAACCCAGCGCGGCCAGAACAAGCAGGACCGCCAGCGCCCAGAAGGACGGCATCAGGCCGACGATCCCCATCAGACAGCCGCTCCAGATGAGGCTGAGGATGACGATCCGGCGCGGGTCGCCCCGGTCGCTGAGCCAGCCGAACAGCGGCTGGCCGATGGTTCCCGACAGCGCCGACGCCAGGGCGATGGTCCCGATCTGACTATAGGTCAACCCCAACTTGGGGATGAGCAGGACATAGATGACGGGCAGATAGTTGAAGGAGGCTTCAAGGATCAGGTGGGCCAGCGACATCGAGGGCGCATAGCCGGATAGCCATGGCCCCAGACTCGGCCCCAGGCGCGCCCTGAGAGCCGACGCGAGGTGGAGATTCATATAAATTCCCTGACTTCACCCCACAGCGCCTCATAGGCTCTGGCGGCGGCCGAACGCGGGGCGAATTCGGCCACCGGGGCGCGTCGCTCGGCCATGCGCTCGATGTCCCCGGCGTAGGGGACGGTCGAGAACAGGAAGCGGCCTTCGTGGCGGGTGTCCACCAGGTTGCGATGGAGCTTCTTGCGCCGGTCGACCATACTATAGAAGGCCAGTGTCCGCAGCCGCGGCAGGTCTTCATGGGCCAGGAACTCATCGATTAGCGAAAGCGCGCGCAGCGACAACGCCGCGGGAATGACCGGCACCAGCAGCACATCGGCCGCCCCGAACACGCTCTCGGCCGACAGGCCCAACCCCGGCGGGCAATCGAGAATCACCGTCTCGTAGTCGGCGCCCAGCGGCGACAACAGCTTGCGGAACTGCCGCTCCGGTCGCTTCTTCTCGCTCAGCTCCAGGTCCAGCCGTCGGTGGGAGAAGTCGGCCGGCAACAGCTCCAGATTGTCGTAGGCGGTGGGCTTGATGAGATCGTAGACCGGCTTCTTGTTGCGCAACAACGCCTTGCGGCCGCCTTTCAGCCGGGGGTCGATCTCCAGGCACCAGGAGGCCGCGCCCTGCGGGTCGAGGTCCCAAAGCAGTGTGGCCGTCCCGTCGCGAGCCGAGAGATAGGCCAGATTGACCGCCGCGGCCGTCTTGCCCACACCGCCCTTGAGGTTGTAGAGCGCGATTACTTTCATCCGGTTAATTATGGCTCATGTTTGATGGCGGGCAAACGTGAAACGGACGGGGTTCGGCCGGACCTGTAACTCCATCTCGCAGACAGGCAACTCGCTGGTTGACGAGGTTGAAACCGGTTCATCCTTGCGAACCGGTTGAATGTAAGCCACTTCGTAAGAGTTTGCTCTATACTTAATCATAGTCTCGAACCGGTGAGCCTGGCTCTCGGTCAAAATCATTGAATAGGAAAGTATTTATGGACAGTCGTCTTGTATATGATGTGGGGATGAATAACGGAGATGATTCGGCCTATTACCTGCATAAAGGTTTTCGTGTCGTCGCTATCGAGGCCGATCCGACGTTGGTGGAGGATGCAACCATTCGCTTTGCGCAAGAAATTCGTGACGGCCGGCTGACTATTCTCAATGTCGCCATTGCGGAACAGACGGGTACCTTACCTTTCTGGATCTGCGAAGGCAAGCGAGTGTTTAATTCTTTTGATCGTTCTATGGCATCTCGCAATGGGTTTCCACATCATCAAATAAATGTGGAATGCGACCGATTTGCTAACATCCTGGATAATTTTGACAGGCCATTTTTCCTCAAGGTCGATATCGAGGGATACGATCATATGTGCCTGGATGCATTGGCTGAGAGGCCGGATAAGCTGCCTAAATACCTTTCATTTGAGTACGGCACGGAATCCGTAGCCAGGCTTCCGAAATTGAAAGCGCTGGGTTATGATCAATTCAAGCTCATTAGCCAGAAGTTCTTTGCCCCCATTCAGCCGAGTCCAATTTCCAATCGCCAACAGCTGGAGACGTACAATCGTAGAGAAGCCTTCCTTCATTCCGGCACGCTAGCCACGAAGTTGATTCTCAAAGCCGGTGGTAGACGATGGTTGGAAGGTCAATTAAACCAGATACGGCAGATAGATGGCTGGTTATTTCTCATGGATGCGGCCGGCCCATATAGTGAAGAAGCTCCCGGTGAATGGCAGTCATACGAGCAGCTTGCTCCCCTGCTTGATTCTATCCGTGAGGTAACTCCGGAAAAACCACTGTACGGATTATGGGACAAGAAGACGGTGGCGTGGGTTGATATACACGCGCGCTTGAAAGATGGTTAGTCGTTTTATTGCCAGATGACCGGTCTGGTGGCGGCTGTTAATTCGATCCTTTCTTGACGAGACCATGACCGATCCGGCGAATATGCGGCTGGATAACAAAATAACTTCAACCGGTCATCCGGTTTGTCACCACACCCGTTTCCCTGTAAACTGGTTCGTTATCTATGCCGCCGCGCGTTACCTTATTGCTCCTGATCGTCGCTCTGGCGACGACCGCCTGCGGGGGATTCAGTCCGGCGGCGCTCGGCGCGACGAATCCCGTTCCCATGCCATCGCTGATGCCATCGGCGCAGCCGAGGGCCACGGCCGCGCCGACGGTCACCCCACCGCCTACCGCCACCCCACCGCCCACGGCGACGCCCACGGCCACGCCGACTGAAACCCCGACCCGGACGCCCACGCCATCCCCATCTCCCACGCCGACCCGCGATCCGGCGACGCTGGTCAACGGCGTGCCGGTCGAGGATTTCATCATCATGCCGCCCGAGACGCAGCAGCACGTCCGCGAGATCTTCGCCCGCGGGCAAGAGCTGGGCCGCAACCCGAACCGCTTCTCCAAGCTCGGTGACAGCGCTTCGCTCACCAGCCAGTATCTGGCTCGCTTCGATCAGGGTCGCTACAACCTGGGCATCTACGCGGGTTTGCAATCGGCTGTCGATTTCTACCGGAAGTCTTTTCAGCGCTTCGGTCTGGCGACGCGCATCGGCCTGCATGCCTGGACGGCGTTTCGCCCTGGTGAGGCTGATCTGATCCATTGTGGTCCTGAGGAGCATATGGTCGGCTGCGAGTTCCGCCGGCACAACCCGTCCGTCCTGCTCATCCGGCTGGGAACCAACGACGTGGCCGAAGGGGACGCCTTCGAGCGCGCCATGCGTCACGCCATCACCTACAGCATCGACAACGGCGTCATCCCCGTCCTCGTCACCAAGTCCGACCGGCTGGAGGGGGACGACCGCCACAATGTAACAATGCGCGCCCTGGCGGCCGAGTATGCCGTGCCGCTGTGGGATTTCGACGTTGTGGCCGGGACGTTGCCCAATCGCGGGCTGGGGCATGACGGCGCGCATCTGACCGCCTATGACACCGACGACTACACCGATCCGGCGGCGCTCTCGTTCGGATACCCGCTCAGCGACCTGACCGGCCTGATGATGCTCGACGCCATCCGCCGGACGGTGGAGGGAGTCGCGCCGTGAGCCTGGGGCTGGTCGAGATTCTGGTTTTCGCGCTGGCGGCCGTGCTGTTTGCGGCGCTGATTCCCCTGCGCTGGCGTGGCTGGGCCATTTTGTTGGGCAGCGTGATCGGAATCTACTGGTTGCAACCGCCACTGGCCCCGCGTTGGGCCGACTTCCTTCTGCCGAGCGCCACCATCGCCCTTGGCGTCGCCGGCTGGTGGCTGTCGCGCCAGCACAGGCAGGCCTTCCTCATGCCCGTCGGTGGCGACGACGGCAACACCGGCGGCCGTGCCCCTCATATCTATGTGCAGGACGACTGGCTGACGCTGCTGGTCGTCATGACCGTCATCCTGGCCTTGTCGCTCTTCCGCTACGCGCCCGCTGAGCTGCGACTGACGGCTTCGCGGCCGCCCACGCCGCTGTTTGTGGCCGTCACCGCGCTGGAGGTGGGGCTGCTCTTTCTGGCGCTGGCCATCATTCTGAGGCGCGTCGGCCATTGGGTGGTGCTCAATGGCGGTATCGCCGCCATCCTTTTCCTGTTCGTAATGATCAAATGGCCTCCGGCCACGACGGTTGTCGCCGGGTGGTGGCGGAGCCTGGCCGAGCAGGATGTCTCGCTGGCTGCGCCATCGGACCTGGTGTGGCTTGGCTTCGCCTATGTCGTTGTGCGCATCATCCACACCATTCGCGATCGGCGGATGAACGTCATGCCCGACATGCCGTTGAGCACGTACCTCAGCTACATCCTCTTCATCCCCGCCTTCGTCGCCGGGCCGATCGACCGCATCCAGCGGTTTTCCGGGGACTATCACGCGCTTGGCAGCTTGCGGGGCTTCGATCCGGCGCGCTGGGGATCGGGTCTGTGGCGCGTCGGGGAGGGGCTGTTCAAGAAGTTCGTCGTTGCCGACCTGCTGGCGCAAGGGATGTCGCTCACGCCGGCGCTGGCCGAGCAGACCGAGAGCGCGGCGGCGATGTGGCTGTTGCTGTTTGGTTATGGGTTGCGCATCTATTTTGATTTCAGCGGCTATACCGATATCGCCATCGGTCTGGGCATGCTGTTCGGCTTTCGCCTGCCGGAAAACTTCAATCGCCCCTACACGCGAAGCAATATCACGACCTTCTGGCAGAGCTGGCATATGTCGCTCAGCGAGTGGGCGCGCTTCTATATCTTTACGCCGCTGTCACGCGCACTGCTCCGCCGGCGATCCAAAGCGGCCGGGCTGCTGACACCGACCACCATCGTCCTCTCGGCCCATCTGGCGACCATGATCGCCATCGGCCTGTGGCACAGCATCAGCTGGAACTTCTTCTTTTGGGGCTTGTGGCACGGCATCGGGTTGTTCATCCACAAGCAGTGGAGCGACCGGACGCGCAAATGGTATCGCAGCTTGCAGGGGCGGCCGTGGCCGCGGCGGGCCTGGGCCGTTGCCGGGTGGGGATTGACCGTCCTATTCGTCATGCTGGGCTGGGTGTGGTTCCTGCTGCCCACGCCGCAGATGGCCCTCGAAACTTTTGCGAAGCTGTTCTCCTTTTAACCGTTAAAATCATGAGCGATCATCTGGAGCTTCAATTTGACCAATGGGCCGCCTTCTACGATGCCGACATCGGCCGGGGGAGGGAGGGTTCGGGCTTCCCTTTCGACGGTTACGACCGCGTACTGGATCGCGTGGTCGAATTGGCCGCCGGCGCGCCGGGCATGGAAGTGCTGGAGCTGGGGCCGGGCACGGGCAATCTGACCGCGCGGCTGGCGGCCACGGGCGCGGCCGTCTGGGCCGTCGATTTCTCAGCCGGGATGCTGGCTCGCGCGCGCGCGAAAGTCCCGGCGGCGCGCTTCGCCAAGGCGGGGTTGATGGATAGCTACCCGCCCGATTTTCTCCGCCCCTTCGATTGCGTCGTCTCCACCTACACCTTCCATGAACTGCCGCCGGGCGACAAACTGGCGTTGCTGCGACGGCTGGCGGCGGATTATCTGTCCGTCGACGGCCGCATCATCGTTGGCGACATCGGCTTCAGCGACGAGGCCGCGCTCGACGCGATGCGAGCGGCCGCCGGGGATGCCTGGGACGAAGAATATTACTGGGTCAAGGACGAGACTGCCACCGCCCTGGCCGGTTCCGGTCTCAGCCTGGTCTGGGAGCAGCTATCGAGCTGCGGCGTCGTGCTGTTGCTCAAGCCGGCAAAAGTTTGAAATTTATGTCAACTACCAGACCCAAGGCTGTCTACTTCTTCTACTACGCGGGGCTGGCCTGTCTGGCTCCTTTCATGAGCCTCTACTATCAGGAGCGCGGCATGAGCGGGGCGCAGATCGGCGTGTTTTCGGGGATCATTCCCCTGGTGACGTGGATCAGCACGCCCCTCTGGAGCGGCATCGCCGACGCGCGTCACCGCCATCACGCCGTGCTGCTGCTGGCCATCGCCGGGCTGTGGGTGGCCGGCGGGACGCTCTACTTCGCGGCCGCCTTCCTGGCTCTGCTGGCGGCAGTCATCGCCTACGCCTTCTTCAATGCGCCGATCGTGCCGCTGGTCGATAACGCCGTGATGAGTCTGCTGGGTGACGACAAGTCGGGCTACGGCCGAGTGCGGCTGTGGGGTAGCGTCGGCTGGGGTCTGACGGCGGCCATATTGGGGCCGATGCTGGACCGCGCGGGGCTGAATTGGATGTTCTATGGATTCCTGATCCTCATGGCCGTCAATTTCGTTGTGGCGCTCAGACTGCCCATGAACATCGTGGCCGATGCGCGGCATGTCTATTCGGCCGGGCTGGGGATTCTGCTGCGTAACGGCCGCTTCCTGATGCTGCTGCTGGTATCGCTGGTATACGGCATCACGCTGGGTGTCCTGCTCAGCTACCAGTTTCTGTTTCTCGACGAACTGGGTGCGAGCCGGACGGTGATGGCCCTGTCGTTGACGATGACCACCGTCAGCGAAATCCCCCTCTGGTTCATCAGTCCGGCCCTGCTGCGACGTCTTGGCCCCAACCGGATGATCGCTCTGGCGCTGGCGGCCACGACGGTGCGCAATCTGGCGCTGGGGGTCATGACCTCGCCTTGGTGGGTGTTGCCTATCAGCTTGCTGCACGGGCCGTCATTTGCCGTGCTGTGGGCGGCAGGAGTGGCCGATGCCGACGCGGCCGCGCCTCCCGGATTGGGAGCCACCGCGCAGGGTCTGTTCGCGGGCATGATGTTCGGGCTGGGGTCGGCATTGGGCGGCTTCCTGGGCGGCCCGGCCTATGAGATAATCGGCTTCGCGCGCCTCTTCTCGGCCCTGGGCTGGCTGGCGCTGGTCATGCTGATCGTGTTCGTTGCCGGACGCATGTTGCCCCGCCGGCGGAAAAGCGCCGTGGCCGCGTGAGGGCGTTCGAAGAGATTGCATCATCGGCCCAAACTGTGGATAATTCACCCGAACTGATTTTGGAGTTTCACCCACGCGATTGCTGAAGCAACGGCCGTAAAGGCTCAATCATTTAATCAGATAACCCGATGGTCCGCCCATCCGTTCGGCGAGTAGCGCCCGGCGTGGCGAGGTCATCCGACTGACAGGACTGGACGTTGGTCTTCCCACCGGCGGTACGATGCCGCTCGATATCTTGTTGGTTCTTTGCAGGAGACAATATGAATTTGACCATCGGCAAAATGCGCCGGCTGCAGCAATGCAGCACGCCTGACCGCATGTTTGTCATCGCCGCTCTCGATCACCGCGACGATTTGCGGCGCATCCTCAAACCGGTCGAACCCGAAAGCCTAAGCTACGCGGAGATGGTAGCCTTCAAATCAGAGGTGGCCCACGCGCTGGCCCCGGTCAGCTCGGCCATCCTGCTCGACCCGGAATATGGCGCCGCCCAGGCCATTGCCTCGGGCGCGCTGCCCGGTAACACGGGCCTCATCGTCACTGTCGAAGCCAGCGGCTATGAGGGTGACGCCACCAATCGGCGGTCGGCGCTGTTGCCCGAGTGGGGTGTGGAGAAGGTGGTGCGCATGGGCGCGTCCGCGGTCAAGATGCGCCTCTACTACCACCCCGGAGCGAAGAGCGCAGCCAAGCAGGAGGCGCTGGTGGATGAGGTGGTGGCCGCCTGTCGCGCAGCCGACATGCCGCTGTTTCTGGAGCCGTTGTCTTTCCCTCTGAGTGGCAAGGTCAAGAGCCTGCCCTCAGCCGAGAAGCGCGAGGTGGTCATCGAGACGGCGCGACGGCTTTCCACGCGAGGGATCGACGTGCTGAAGGCGGAGTTTCCGCTGGACGGCCGCGAGGAGCCGCGCCGGGGCGAGTGGGAGGCGGCCTGCGCCGAATTGACCGAAGCCAGCGCCGTGCCCTGGGTGCTGCTGAGCGGCGGCGTCTCGTTCAAGGAGTTCACCGCCCAGACGGAGATCGCCTGCCGATTTGGAGCGAGCGGGGTGCTGGTCGGCCGCGCCGTGTGGCAGGAGGCCGTGGATTTGCGCAACGACGCCCACGACGAGTTCCTGAACAAGACGGCCATTGAGCGGATGGTCGACCTGGGCGATATCGTGTCGGAATACGGCACGCCCTGGACGAAATATTACCCCGGCACGTCCGATGAGATCGGCGAGCTGTGGTATGAGAAGTATTAGGCCACGTTTGAAACTAACCCGGGCAGACCACTAAACCGGTGGGATACGGGCAGACAAGAATGCCTGGCCTGAAACCGGCGGGTCATAGGGAGATTCCAGTCCGTGGGCTTCCAGGAACGGGCCGTCAGTCAGCAGAGCGGCCGTGGGACCGTCGGCGACCACGCGGCCGTCGTCCATGACGACCATGCGCGGAAACAGCTCGGCCACCAGCCGCATGTCGTGGGTGGAGACGATCATCGTCTGCGGCAGCTCGCGCAGCAGCCCGATGAGTTGGCGGCGGCCGCGGGGGTCCAATCCGGCCGTCGGCTCGTCGAGCACCAGCACGTCCGGCTCCATCGACAGCACGGTGGCGATGGCTACGCGCTTCTTTTGGCCGACGCTGAGGTGATGGGCCGGCCGCTCGCCCGCGCCGCTCATGCCCACCCGCTCCAGCGCCCACGCCACCCGCCGCCGTACCTCGGCATGGGTCAGCCCCAGATGCAGCGGCCCGAAGGCGACATCCTCGAACACTGTGGGCGAGAACAA
Organism: uncultured Ardenticatenaceae bacterium; assembly: GCA_964466135.1. Lineage (GTDB taxonomy): Bacteria > Chloroflexota > Anaerolineae > Promineifilales > Promineifilaceae > Promineifilum. The sequence continues at coordinate 16,224 of CAYXNH010000039.1, forward strand.
CTGGTCGTCGGGGTTCTGGAACACCAGCCCCACGCGGCCGCGAATGGTCGCCAGATGCTCGCGCGTCGGCGGCAGGCCGCCGATGCGCAGCGGCGAATCTGGCCCGCCGAGGATGCCGTTCAGATGCAGCATCAGCGTGCTCTTGCCCGCGCCGTTCGGCCCCACGAGGGCCACCTTCTCCCCGGCAAGGACGCGCAGCGACACCCCGCGCAGGGCTTGCAGCCCGTCGGGATAGGCGAAGGTCAGGTCGTCGATGACGATGATCGGTTCCGGCATTTGATAGTACCAACGGTCAGACCAGCAGATGCAACCCGGCGACGGCCGCCAGACACCCGGCCAGGGCCGCCCAATCGATCGGCCGCATCTTGTGGGGGGTCATACCCGGCATCTCGCCCCGATAGCCGCGGGCCAACATGGCCTGATAGACCCGGTCGCTGCGATCCAGGCTGCGCACCAGAAGTTGCCCGGCCATGTGCCCGGCTACGGCCGCCCGCCACCGGACCGAACCGCCACCGGGCAGGCCGGGTTGCCGCCCGCTGCGCGACGCCCGCGCCCGCATCAGCCGCTCCGCCTCGTCCACCAGCACGAACAGATAGCGATACATGAAGGCGATGATCGACACCAGCACGGCCGGCACCTTCAGATGGCGCAGGGCGTGGAGGATGTCGGGGAAGCGGGTGGTGGCCGTCAGCAGGACGGCGGCCTGGATGGAGATGAGGCTGCGGGCGACGATGCCGCTGAAGCGCAGCAGCCCTGCATCGCTGATCGACAGCCCCCACGGCCCCGACCACAGCGCCCGACCGGGTACGGTGAACAGCAGGGTGACGGCCGCCGCCAGAAAGGGCAGCCCGATGAGCGAGCGCCGGATGACCAGTCCGGGGGAGATACGGGCGGCCAGGGTGGCCAGCATGACCAGCCCGAACGCGGCCGCCAGCGGCAGCCGGCGCCCGTCGGGCAGCAGGGCCAGCGACAGGATGAAGGCCGGGACGACCAGCACCTTGACCCGCGGGTCGAGCCGGTGCACCGCGCCGCCGCGCTCCAGGTAGCGATCAAAGGTTTGGGCGTTCATGGGTTGAGGCAGAGGTCGCCGATCTCACAAATGTAAGGATGCCTGCCGCGGCTGTTTTCTCCGTCACGACGACGCGCGGGAGCGAAGGAGGCGGGCCGCCAGCCAGACCAGCCCGGCCACGACAAACACGCCGATGACCCCGGCCAGGATGGTTGACAGTCCCGTCCCGCCCAGCGCGGGGATGGTGTAGTCGGGCAGGAGGCTATAAGGCGCGCTCTGGGCCGAATCCAGAAAGCCGGTCGTCCCGGCCACCCACTCCAGCCCGTCGGGATGGCCGGAGGCGAACGGGGCGACCAGCACCAGCAGCAGGGCCACGCCGATGCCGCCGACGACCCAACCGCCCTTCCCTGCGGGCGCGCCTTCTTCCAGCAGCGACGGCCGCGCGGCGCGAATGAAAGACAGGGCGGCGACGGTGATCAGCGCCTCGCCGATGGCGATGAGGGCGTGGACGCCCAGCATGGCCGGCAGCACGATAGCCAGCGCGCTCGCGCCGCTGAAGGCCAGCAGCAAGCTGGTGACCAGCGCGGCCATCATGACCGACAGCCAGGCCGCGGCGGCGGCCGTCGCCGTGCGCACCCGGGCCGAGCGCCCCCGGCCGAGCCGGTAGACGGCATAGGCGGTGAAGCCGGGCACGATGCCCATGACGAGGATGTTGGCCCCCATAGCCAGCAGCCCGCCATCCTGGAACAGCAGCGCCTGGACGGCGAGGACGGCGGCCATGGCCAGCAGCCCGAGCCACGGCCCCAGCACGATGAAGGCCAATGCCGCGCCGATGAAATGGCCCGACGTGCCTCCCGCCACGGGGAAGTTGAGCATCTGCGCGGCGAAGATGAAGGCGGCCATGATGCCCGCCAGCGGCACCAGTCGCTCGTCCAGCTCGCGGCGTGTGTTGGCCACGGCGATCCCCAACACCGGTAAAGTGACCAGCCAGCAGGCTATCGCTACCAGCGAATGCAGAAAGCCGTCGGGGATGTGCAACAGGATGTTGGCGGAATTAAAACCCATCAAAATACCTCCGGGCTGTGTCGCCCATGAATGAACTCTTGAAGATACATTCTAGGAAAATTGATGAGGATTGACAAAGGGGAGCAGCGCCATTGCGGCGGTCATTCCCACTCAATCGTTCCCGGCGGCTTGGACGTGATATCCAGCACGACGCGGTTGACCCCCTCCACCTCGTTGACGATGCGGCGGCTGACGACGGCCAGCAGGTCATAGGGCAGGCGCGCCCAGTCGGCGGTCATGAAATCCTCGGTCGTCACGGCGCGCAGGGCGATGGCCTCCTTGTAGGTGCGATAGTCGCCCATCACGCCGACGCTCTTCACCGGCAGCAAGACGGCGAACGCCTGCTGGGTACCCGTCCGCAGCAGCCCGGCCCGGCCCAGCTCCTCGACGAAGATGGCGTCGGCCTTGCGCAGCCGCTCCAGCCGCTCCCAGGTGATCTCGCCCAGGCAG
>CAYXNH010000040.1:0-18621 GCA_964466135.1 uncultured Ardenticatenaceae bacterium
AGAGAGGAAGGGTTAATCATCCATGTCCAATCATAATCAACTTGAAGTTGCGACCCTGGGCGGGGGTTGCTTCTGGTGTCTGGACGCCATCTATCGCGATGTGGAGGGCGTCGATCGGGTTGTATCGGGCTATTCAGGCGGGCACATCCCCAACCCGACCTATGAGCAGGTGTGCGGCAAACAAACCGGGCACGCCGAGGTCGTCCAGGTCTGGTTCGATCCGTCCGTCATTTCCTATGAGGACATCCTTTATATCTTCTGGCGCATCCATGATCCGACAACGGCCGACCGACAGGGCAACGACATCGGGCCGCAATATCGGTCGGTGATCTTCTATAACGACGAGGCCCAGCGCGCGACGGCCGAGAAGACCCGCGCCGAGGCCGAAGCTGCCCACGTTTGGCCCAACCCCATCGTGACCCAGATCGTACCCCTCGAGGCGTTCTATGAGGCTGAGGGCTATCATCAGGATTACTTCATCAATAATCCCTACCAACCCTATTGTGCCTACGTCATCGACCCGAAGGTTCGCAAGTTTCGCAAATCCTTCGCCGACCGATTGAAACAGGCAGCTTGATAGCCGCCCTTTTCATCAATACATTGTTGCACGAACAGATGCGGGCCTGTGACCGACTCTCGCTTTGGTCACAGGCCCTCCCCGCCACTACTCCTCTTTGTCCCGCTCCCGCAAGTGCGGGAACAGCAGCACATCGCGCAGCGTGCGGCCGTCGGTGAAGAGCATGGCCAACCGATCGATGCCCATGCCGAAGCCGCCATTGGGCGGCATGCCGTAGCGCATGGCCCGCAGGTAATCCTCATCGATGGGGTTGCGCTCCTCGTCGTCCTGGCCGAACAGATCCTGCAGCGCCTCAAAGCGCTTCCGCTGCTCGATCGGATCGTTCAGCTCGGTAAAGGCGTTGCCCAGCTCCATTCCGCCAATGAAGAACTCGAAACGCTCGACGTGCAGCGGATCCCCGGGCACACCCTTGGCCAGCGGCGAAATGTCGCGGGGGTATTGGGTGATGAAGGTCGGCTGGATGAGATGCGGCTCGACGAAATCGCCCAGGAGGCCGTCGATCAGCTTGCCCCACGGCGCATCGGGGGGCGCTTCTCCGCCGATATTCTTGATCGCCGCCGCCAAAGCGCGGCTATCGGGATAATCCATATAATCGATCTCGGCGAACTGCTTAATCGCCTCACGCATTGTCATTCGAGTCCACGGCGGAGCCAGACGGATGGCCTGATCCTTAAAAACGATATCAGTGGTTCCCAGCACGGCCTCGGCCGCGTAGGCGACCATCCGCTCGGTAAAGTTCATGACATCGTGATAATCCCAATAGGCGGCGTAGAACTCCAGCTGGGTGAATTCAGGATTGTGCTTGAAACTGACGCCCTCGTTGCGAAAGTCGCGGCCGATCTCATAGACGCGCTCGTAGCCACCGACCAGCAATCGCTTGAGGTAAAGCTCGAACGAGATACGCAAATAGAGCTGTTGCTTGAGTTGATTGTGATGGGTGGTGAACGGCCGGGCGGCCGCGCCGCCATAGAGAGGTTGCAAGATCGGGGTCTCGGCCTCCAGAAAATCGTTGTCGTCCATGAACCGGCGCAGAGCGCTGACGAGGCGCGCCCGGGTGCGGAACACGTCACGCACTTCGGGATTGACGGCCAGATCGGCGTACCGTTGGCGATAACGCTCCTCGACGTCGGCGAAGGCGCCATAGCGAACGACCTGGCCATCCACCTCCTGCTCCTTGGCCACAGGCAGAGGGCTGATCGACTTGCTCAACATGACCCACTCGCGAACGTGGAGGCTAACCTCACCCGCTCGTGTGCGGAACATCTCGCCCCCGGCCTGGATGAAATCGCCCAGATCGACCAGCTTTCTGAATATGGTATGGGACTCCTCGCCCACATCTTCGCGCCGCAGGAATAACTGCAGACGGCCGTGCTCATCAGCGATATGCACAAAGACGGACTTGCCCATATCGCGCATGCTCATCACGCGACCGCAGACGATCACACGCGTGGAGTCGCCCTCGGCCGCGCTCTCAAAGGCCGCGATAGCCTCGGATGTGGTGTGGGTTCGCTCGACTCGCAACGGATAAGGGTCGATCCCCTCAGCCTGCAGTCGGGCGAGCTTTTCCAGACGCTGTTCTTCTAATGGGTTTGGCTGCCAGCTCATTACATTCTCCGAAAAAAAAGCCCGTGCCGCGCAATCAATCGCGCTCACGGGCAAAGTCTTACCTAAATAGGCGGATGCGGACTATTCTACCCGAACCACCTTAAATTCGGTGACGCCTCGTGGAGCATTGATGCGCACGACCTCACCAACCTTTACGCCGACCAATACCCGGCCGAGCGGGCTTTCATTGGAAATGCGCCCCGCCACAGGATCCGCCTCCAGAGGGCCGACCAGTTGGTAGCGCTCTTCCTCGTCGTGGCCGACCTCGATGACGGTCACCCAGTCACCCAGTTTGACCCGGTCATGGGGAGCCATATCCTCATCGATCAGCTGATAGTTATTGAGGATTTCGTCAAGCTCCTGAATGCGGCCCTCGAGAAATGCCTGGGCATTGCGCGCGGCTTCGAGCTCAGCGTTGTCCACAAAATCGTCGTCCTGGCCATCTTCGAAGGCTCGATGCAGCCGGTCGGCTACTTCCTCGCGGCCGACCGTGCGAAGATGCTCCAGTTCTTTGGTTAAACGCTCCAGACCTTCCCCGGTCAGGAGTGTGGGTTTTTTCGTCAGCATAGTTCCCGTCCCTGCAATGGAAAAACCGCTGGCACCAGCGGCAGATTAAAACACCCTCGTGTTTAATGCCCTAGTATACCTTGTAAAAAAAAGTTGTAAAGCCTTAGGCCGGCGTTTTCTGCAATACCTCACCAATTGGGTGAATCGCTGCTCCCGCCCCGTCATCATACTCAAACGTTTTGCCGTCCGAACGCCCCAACGACAATGGCCCGCCGACCGGCAAGTAGTCGTAGCCGGCATCGACCAACATATCGAAGTCGGGCAACATGCGACGGCCGTCCATGACCAGATACGGCGGTTCAACCGTGGTTTTGATCGTTCGCGCCAGACCGCGGAACTCTTCCCAGTCAGTGGATATATAGAGCGCGTCACTCCCCTCAATGGCTTCAACGGCCGTCTCGTGATAGGTAATCCGTTCGAACAGCTGATTCCTCTCGGGGTTAAACCAGCTTCGGCGAGCCTCATCCATAGCCAACGGATCGTAGGCCCGAATCTCGCGCACACCACGTGACAACAGCGATTCGACAACACGTAAGGCGGCGGAATCGCGCATGTCATTGGTGCGCTTCTTGAACGATAGACCCAGCAAGGCGATGGACTTCTGGTTAAAGTTGAAACGAGCCTCGTGGATGGCGCGATCGATCACGTAGGTCTTCTGATACTCATTGATATTGTAGACGGCTTCCAGCAGATCGGTGGAACGCCCGGCATGACTCAACTGGTAGATCAACGATTGGATGTCCTTGCCGAAGCAACTGCCGCCCGCCCCGTTGCTCACATAAGACCCCCACGTGCTGATGCGCGCGTCGGCCGTGACGCCGACCTTCAGGTCTTCCATGCGGATATTAGGCATGGCCTCGGCCAGTCGCGCGCCGACGCCGTTCCAGAAGGAGATATAAGTCAGCAATAACGTGTTGCTGATATATTTAATCGCCTCGGCCGTCTCCGGCGTGGTCTCCAGATAGCGAATCCGCACGTGATTGACGAATTGGGAATAGAGCCGGCGAAGGATCTGGAAATCATCCTGCGTGTCCGCGCCGATGACGATGCGGTCGGGTCGGCGAGAGCCCTCGACTGCGTTCCCCTGGGCCAGAAACTCGGGGTTGGAAGCCACGCCGAAATTCTCCACGCCGTGATCCTTCATCACCGTCTCCAGCAGGCGCGCGGTGCCGATGGGCACGGTGCTCTTGTTCACCAGGACGACGCGCTGCTTGTTCCGTCGTCCGGCTAACAACCCACCCAAATGATTAATAGCATCGAGGTAGAACGAGATATCGGTCGAGCCGTCACGGTTGGGCGGCGTGTTGATGCAGAGGAAAAACACATCGGTATCCTCTACGATTTCGGTAATATCGGTCGTGAAGAACAGATAGCGCCCCAAATTCTCGGCCACAATTTCGGCCAGGCCGGGTTCATTGACATAACGCTCGATTTCACTCGCCTTTCCGCTCTGATAGGCGGCGATACGTGATGCGTCAATATCGTAGGCGTAGACCTCATGCCCGTATTCGGAAAGCACGGCCGCATGGGGCAAGCCCACATACCCGGTGCCGATCACGATGATTTTCATTTAACAACTCCTCGCGTTCAATCGCCTCGCGGTTATTTCTATCCCGGTTTTGAGTGCGATTCGTATCTTCGAATGTTGATGGTAGTGACTATTCTTAAATCGTTCATAAAGATGAAAGGTGTCGGGCAGGGATGAGTACCTCTCCAGTCCATCTTCACCAATTCTAATGATTATCATGCCATTTCCAAGAGCGTGTCCCCGGCTATCCGGCGACGATTACATTGCGACTGGTTTACGCTCGGCGAGATGGCCGTCTTCGATATCGACCAAAGCCAGACGGGCCACGCGCCGACCGATCTCCACCGCAAAGTTCGTGCCTCGATCCCAGGGGTAAACCTGGCTCATGCCGGCGTAATACAAGCCGGCCATCGGCGTTCGTAAATCGGGCACCGCCTCTGAGTGGTTGAGTTTGGGCACCGGTTGGGCATAGCGTTCCCGGAACAGCCATGTTTTACGCACCCACTCCGGCCGGAAATCCGGATTGATCTGATGGAGCACGCCGGTGAACAGCGCTTCCAGTTCATCCTGTCCCATGGAAAAATAGGGATGATCGGGCGTGACGTAATCACCGCAATAGATGATGTGCTCACCGCCATAGTGCGATTTGTCGATGTAGTTAGTATGTTCCACCAGAGCCAGAAAAGGAACGCCGCCGGCCTTGTCGGGCGATGTAGCGGGTATATTGAGCCAATAGGTTCCGCTCTCGGCCATGAGCGAATGATTCAGCGCCAGCGTCATGACAACCGCGCCCATGCTCTTCAGATTCAGTAACTGGCCCAGGTAATCTCCGGCGAGGTCGGGCGCCAGGCGCGCCAGCAATCCCGGCGAAGTCGTGACGATGCCGGCATCGTACCGTTCAGTTTTACCTTCGGCACGCACCTCAATCCCGCCGGCCACCGGACGCAGGGCCTTGACCGGGCTATTGAGACGAATCTGCCCGCCCAATTCACGAACGACTTCCGTCAGCCGGTCGATGAAAGCCTGAAAGCCACCCTCAAAGTAACCCAGGCGAGGGCTGCGCACATGGAGTCGCGCCCACATCCAGGCCATATTGACCTCTTGATAATAGGGGCCGAACTTGCCGATGATCAACGGCCGCCAGATCATCTCATAGATCTTGTCCCCATAATAGCGGCGTAGCCAGGCATCGGCCGTATGACGCTCCAGCTGCCGCCAGGGTTTGGTGAACCGCAAATAGGCGCTGACCGTGCCGAATCGGGCCACGTCCAGCAGGTTAAAACCGGGGAAGGTGATCCATCTCATCGGCGAGTCGAAGGGGACGATCTTGCCGTCATAGATGACCGAGGTGATCGGACGGGGAAAGAACAACTTGTCGCGCATGCCGATCGCTTCAACCAGGCCGATAATCTCGCTGTCCGATGTGAACAGATGATGATAGAACTTCTCCAGCGGCCACTCCCAGCGCTCGTCCCTGAAGCCCGTGGCCAGCCCGCCCGTTTGGCTATCGCTCTCTAACAGGGTGACTTCGTGCCCCGCGCGGAGCAGATCATAGGCAGCCGATAGCCCGGTAATTCCCGCCCCAACAATCGCAAATCTCACGCACTCACCTCTCTTTCCGTCGGATCCGCCGCCTTTTGATCATCGTCGCCTTGCCCGGCTTCTACCGCGCGGCCGATATCCGACCAGTTCAGTTCGGCGCGAACCATGTAATAAATCCCCAACAAAGTGACCGGTAACCAGAGGGCAGCATGGAGGGTCAGCGTGTAAGCGGTGGCGACGGCCGGATCGACTCCATAGAGCGACAGAACAGCGATGCCCGGGCCGTCGAACGTGCCGATATAACCCGGCGCAGACGGCAATGTCGTCGCCAGATTGACGATGCCGTTCATCAACATGAGGGCGAAGAATGACACCGAGAAGTCGAAGGCGTGCATGACGAACCAGTATTTGACCGTTTCCAGCAACCAGATGACCACCGAGGTCATGAAGATCATCACCAACCCGCGGCCGCTTCGCAGAGCCGTCAGGCCAGAGATAAAACGGGCGGCAAACTCCTTGATCGGGCTGCGAAATTTCTCCGGCAACAAGCGGTCGGCAAACCATTCGGTTAACTGCATAAACCGTTGCGGCACGGCAGCCACGACAAAAAACACAAGCAACGCTCCGAGGAACACCGCGCTGCCGGCGACGACAACCAGACGAATACCCTCGCTGGGCAGAGGCGCAAACGGCAGGGCGACGAAGACAAACAGCAACATCACCAGGCCGTCGAATACGCGCTCGACGACGATAGTCGCCAGGCTACTGCTCATCGAGACGCCTTCTTCTCGGCGCAGGACAAACGCGCGCAACAGTTCGCCCGCCCGAAACGGGTAGACGTTGTTGCCCATATAGCCGATGACGACAATGGGAAACAGGCTACGCAGAGGTATCCGCTTCATCGGCCGCAACAGGTAGTCCCATCGCCAGGTACGTGCCCAGACGGCCAGAAAGTAGACGGCGATGCTGGGGATGAGCCAGCCGTAATCGGCCGTGCGCAGACTGGCCCATACGTCAGGCAGATGCAGCCCACGCAAGGCCAGCCAAATAAAAACGGCGCTGATTAGCACGCCGATCAGTAATCGCAGATTCTTCGATTTCAAACGGAATGTCCTAAGCCAGGTACATGTTCATATGCACGGCTGACGGCCGCGAAACGGGATTATACCACGGATATGCTGGTCACGACCGGCATATCCCCACCTGTAACTGTTCACGTTAACAGAAAAGAATCTCATGGAGAGGCAGCCATAGGTTGAGCGAGCAGCGCCAGGAATTCATAAAAGGGATTCAGGTTCCGCGCTTGCCAGGTACCGAACAGGCTGGCCAGACCTAATCGCGTCTCGCCCCCCCAGCCTGGGCCACCCGGTCCTTGAGGGATATCGTCATGGTTTATCCTTTGTCTGTTCACATTATGAACGGGGTGTTCATTTGCGTGGATTATATCAGACGGGGGAGGGGATGGGGAGGTACGCCGGCAAACAAGCGTCATCATCGGCCGCTTGCCGAATTCCTGCCTACCCCCCACCTCATTATTTACTTTAATTACTTTATTTACTTGTTTATTCCCCCAGGGTCGGGGACTTATGAAAGTTAATCAAGTAAATAAAGTTATTATTATGGAGGGGGGTACGAATAAAAACTTGGTTACGAAACAGATGTTCTGTTAATATCCGTTCAACATGGCCATACTCACCCTTGCCCTGCAAGAAGTTCGTCGCCTGGCTGTTGCCCGGCAGCGTCTGGTATCCGGGTGGGACGTCGTAGTTATGGTAATGGCGGTTTCCCTTGAATGACAATATTCCATGGGCTATAATCGATTCCATGATTACGACAGTAACCCGGAAAAATATGGTAACAATCCCGGCCGAGGTTGGGCGCACTTTTGGCATCAAACCTGGCTGGCGATTGCAATGGATTCCCGATGTTGAACGCAACGAGATCGTAGTGCACGTCATTCCCGATCGGGGCGAACTTGCGCGTCGCCTCATGGGTAGCGGCCGAAAATTCAGCCCTGAGCGCGATAGCGTTGCCGAATTGATCGTCGAGCGGGAATCGGATGAGTAATCCTGCGCGTTATTTACTGGATACGTCGGTGCTCTTGGCCCATTATCGAGAGGAGAGCGGTTCGGAGACAGTGCAAGGCCTGTTTGAGGACCCCGAATTTGAGATACTGATCGCCGCCCCCACGCTGACTGAGTTTGCGCGGCGTTTGCGGGAGCTTGGCGCGGCTGATGCGGAAATAATCGATGCGATTGACAAATACAGCTTGCTCTTTGACGAGATAGTGGCGACCGACGCATCTATTGCCACAGCGGCTTACGTCATTGGAAGGCAGTCGCCCGACCGCATCCCCCTGATTGACGCCCTGATCGCCGCCTCAGCCCAGGCTCGTGACGCTATCCTTGTGCATCGCGACGCCCATATGGCCTCCATCCCAACCGAAATCGTCCGGCAGCAGTCCCTGATCCTACCGTAAACATGGTGAAGGGGAAGGGCGCAGTTGATACCGGCGACTATACCGACAGGCTCCCTTCCGTCAGTTCCTCCGCCAGTTCCCGGCAGCGTGCCTGAAACGCTTCCAGCGGTCCCGCCAGGGAGAGCGAGCGCGTGGTCAGCCGCACCCCGGCATGCATCCTGAACCCGTCGCCGTGTGGCTCATCGCCGGGATAGAGCAGGAACAGGAAGTAGGTGGGGAATGTCCATCGTTGCGGCAGATTGTTGGCCGCCACAAAATAGCCCTACAGGTTCGCAGGCTTCTCAACCAGCTTGCGGCGAGCGTGGTCGACAGCCTGCTCCAACGTCAGATCGGGCGGGGGCGCGGCGGGCCGGTCCGGGCTGAAACGGGCCAGCAGTCGCTCAGCTTCGGCCAGCGTATCGCTATCCTGCGTCTCCGCCCGGCAGAACGCAAGCAGATCCAGCGCCCATTTTCGTTCCCCAAAAGACCACAACCATTCGGCCACGCCCAGCAGGACATCCAGGATATTGGACACTTCCTCGCTTTCCCACGATAGCTCCAGCGATTCGGCCAGGTAGCCGGCGGCTTCATCGAAAGAGTGGTCGCGGATGGCCACCGTGCCCAGATTGTTGAGTGTGTAGGCCACGCCGACGGGATCGTTGCCGGCGCGTCGTTCGCTGAGCGCCTGTTGCAGGTAGTGGCGCGATTCGGTGTATTGGTCCAGTGCCAGGTGAACGCCGCCCAGATTATGCAGGCAGGTGCCGATCCCCTTGCGGTCATCCAGCATCTGATAGATGTCCAGAGCCTCCTGCAACAGAGCGATCTCCCGCTCGTAGGCAGCCATTTCGTGATAGAGGATGCCCAGATTATTCAGCCCGTCGGCCATGGCCTTCAGGTCATCCAGCTCGCGGCGCAGCGTCAGGCTTTCCTGCAGGTAGCCTTCGGCCGTGGTCAGGTCGCCGGAGCGATAGGCGACGATGCCCAGATTGTTCAGCGCCCGGGCCATGCCGTAGCGGTTTTGGGTGGCGCGATAGATATCCAGCGACTCCTGGTAGAGAGCGACGGCCGTCCGGTAATCGCCGGTTATCTGCTCGTGCAGGCCCAGATAGTTGAGGGCCAGCGCCTTTTCGTCGGGGGCGTCGATGTCCGCCAGAGCCGCCAGATTTTCGCGCAGCAGGGTGGCGGCTTCGGTGCGTCGCCCCAGCCGGAAGACGAATCGTGCAAGCCGGTTGCGCAACCGGATGGCCAGGAGCGCGGGCGTGGGAGTAATGGCAACGACGGCGGCCAGCGCTGCCCCGAACTGCTCCGCTCCCTCCGTAATCCAGCTGCGGATCTCATAAAACTCAAAGAGGCTTTCCACGAAGGGTGGCAGCTCCCGGTCAGGTTGGTTATCAGTGGCCCATTGCCAGGCGGCGCGAATGTTGTCGATCTCGCGGCTGATACCTTCCAATGTATGGCGTTGGTCCGCCCCGCCCAGGCGGCCGGTTTGCTGCTGCAGGAAGGCGGCGAAGTAACGGCCGTGCTGCTTCACCACCGCCCCATCTGATTCGACCGCCGGCAACCGGTCCGCGGCATATTGGCGAGCCATCTCATGCAGGTGGTAGCGGTCATCGCCTTCATCCCGGCGCAGCAATGATTTGTCGGTCAGCGCGGCCAGCAGCGGCCGGGTCGCCCCCGCCACCTGTGTGGCCGCCTCCAGCGTGAACCCACCACGAAAGACGGACAGGGAGGCGAACAGTCGTTGTTCGGCCGCGTCAAGCAGCGCCCAGGAGTAATCGAACACGGCGCGCACGCTGCGCTGGCGGGGAGGGATGTCGCGAAAGCCGGTAGCCAGAAAGTCCAGGTTTTGGGCGATGGCGTCGGCGATTTCGGCGCAGGTAAAATAGCGAGTGTTGGCGGCGGCCAGTTCCAGCGCCAGCGGCATCCCGGCGGTGAGGCGGCAGATGCGGATGATGTGGGGCAGGGCGGTCGCCTCATCGGCGGCGAAATCATGCCGGGCGGCGCGAGCGCGGTTGACGAAAAGCTGGACGGCGCCGTAGTCGAGGAGATCGGATTGCGGGCCGGATGGGGCGGCCGCCGTCGATGATGCGGCCGGGAAGTCCAGCCCGTCCAGCATGACACACCATTCCCATTGCACATCCAGACGCTCGCGGGAGGTAATCAGCAGCTTGAGGCCGGGCGCTTGCTGGAGCAGGTTCGTCAGCCAGAGGGCGTGTTCCAGCAGTTGCTCGAAGTTGTCCAGGACCAGCAGCACTTCCTGCTCGCGCAAACAGTCCAGCAGTTGAGCGGCCGGTTCCTGGTTGCCGCTGAAGGAGAAGTCAATCGCCTGGGCGACGGCCGTGGCCAGCCCCGTCAATGTCTCCACTCCCTCCAGCGATACGAGGTAGACGCCGTCCAGAAACAGGCCGCGCTTGGCGGCTTGCCTTGCCGCCTGCATGGCCAGCCGTGTCTTGCCGATGCCGCCCGCGCCCAGGAGGGTGACCAGGCGACATTCCGGCCGCATCAGCAACGCCGAGATTTCCGCCAGCTCGGCGGCACGGCCGACGAACGGGGTGGGTTGCGGCGGCAGGTTGTGGCGTGAGTTCTCTCCGGAGGCCTTGATCCGCTGGTAGAGGGCCGTGGTCTCGGCCGAAGGGGAAACGCCCAATTCCTGGTCCAACAACCGGCGGCAGGTTTCGTATAGAGCCAGGGCGGCCACTCGCTGCCCGCTGTGGGACAAGGCCTGCATCAGTTGGCGATAGGCGGTTTCGCGCCAGGGGTCGAGGGACAACAGGCGGGTGCCGCTGTCGATGGCCCGGCCGTATTCGCCTCGCTCCAGATGATGCCCGGTGACGATATGCAAGGCATGGAGAACCAGCTCGCGGTAACGGGTGCGCTGGGCCAGCATCCATTCCTCGAATTCGGGGGCGTCGCGTACGTAGAAACCGGCCAGAAAATCGCCCTGATAGAGTGCCGCGGCCTGCTGCAGGGCGGCGATGCGCGTGGGTGGGGCGGCATCGCGGGCGCGGCGCAAGTGGTTCTCAAATTGGGCCACGTCGAGCGTGTGGGGCATAGCCGCGTTGAACTGCACCGTGTCGCGGGTGATGGACAGGTACGGTTCCAGTGATTTTCGCAGATTGGAGAGGGTTTGGCGCAGGTTGTTTTTGGCGTCGGCGTCGGCCATTTCACCCCACAGCAGGGCGGCCAACGTGTCGCGGCTGTGCGGCCGCCCGGTGACGGCCAGATAGGCCAGCAGGGCGGGCGCCTTGGCGGAGACATACCCCCCGGTGGACGCGCCGTCCAAACGAACATCCGGACTACCGAATAAGCAGATTTCCAGAATAGGCGTCATCGTGTGGTGGAAACTCCGAGGGCTTCGTGAAATTCCCGGAGTTCGGTTTGTTCATGTCTCCTGTCGCCGGACCGGAACGCGATATTTTCGGAATGGAAGCCTGCCCGGGAAATTGGGGCGGGCACCCTGATCTTTTTTTGTCAATAAACGATCTCTAAATGATCGCCATTTAGGATGGGCACAGATTAACACAGTTTGAACCGATTAGCGAGGGGTAAGGTATACAGAAATGGGCCAACAGCCGTATCGCCGCTACAGCTTTATCCTGACCCTGTGGGCCGAAGAGGACGCCGGATCCGGCGCGCCATCCGTCTGGCGCTACAGCCTGGAGGATCCGCACCGGTCGCAGCGGCATGGCTTCAAGGATCTGGCGGAGTTGATGCGTTTTTTGGAGCGATGGACGGACGCATCGCCGGAGGAACCGCCTATAGATTAGATCGAAAGAAAATGACTCGTCAGTCCGGTATTGGTTACCAGTCATCCAAGAGATTAAACGTTCGAATAATTGAAAGTCACGGAGAATCGAGATGAAGAAATTAACATGGTGGTTTCGTTTTGTCGGCGTGTGGTATTTACTGCTGTTCCTGATGAACACCTGGATGATGTTCCTGGGCGATCCGGAAACCTTACGGAGCAACATTCCCTTCCCCGCCGATGAATGGGCGATTCGCGCCTTTGTCGATGGCTGGTCGCCTTTCTTTTTTGAGATGCTCGGCATCGCCACTTTTGCTTTTTGGGCCAGCCGCAATGCGGGCAAACATATCAGCGCGGCCCAGCTGATCATCTGGCTGGAGTTCATGCATGGCATTGTGGATGATATTTACCTGATTATCAGGGGGTATAGCGCCGGCGGTTATATCGCCTTCATCGTCATCCATCTGATCGTCATTGGAACCGGCTTGTGGGCCATTCGGAAAGCGAGGGCAGAAGCGGCCGCGCCGGCCCATGGTTAAACCTCCTGGCGATGCGCGTGGGGAAAGATGAACGGCAATCCGGCCGATCATCTTCCTCCAATAAACGATCTCCAAATGATCGCCCTGTACGCTTGAGATAACAATTCACATTTCTGCGGTTCCGACAGTAATTTAACGAGGAGAATATCATGTTTATAAATCTGTTGGTGTTGTTATTGGTCATTGGTCTGGTTATTCTGTTTGGCTGGCTGACCCTTCGCGCGGTGCGGGCCAAACGAGTGTGGGTGAAGATCGTGGGCGGGTTGGCCGCCGGTTTGATGACATTGCTGCTGGCCGGCATGGCCTTCGCCGGGGCAAAGGGATTGATGGGCATCTATTCGCCCAATGTGCCGCCCGCGCCGGAACTGACGGTTGCCGGCACGCCCGAACAGGTCGCGCGCGGTGAATATCTGGTCAATATGTCCTGCGTCGGCTGCCACGGCGCGACAGGTCCGGACGGAGCCCCTACGGGCGAACATCCATTGAGCGGTGGCTGGAATATGTCCAAGGCCGAGGGTTTTGGATTTATTGGCGACCTGGCGACGGAGAACCTGACGCCGGGCGGCAAGTTGGCCGGCTACAGCGACGGCGAGTTGTTCCGCGCGTTGCGGTATGGCGTCAACCAGGAGGGGCATACTTTGGGCATGATGGCCAACCTGACCTATCGGGAATTGAGCGATGTGGACACGGAAGCGATCATCGCCTATTTGCGCACGCTGGAACCCGTGCCCACCACAGATTTCACGGGTGACAAGATGAATTTCCTGGGCATGATGATGTTTGGGGCGGGGATGTTCGGCACACCGCTGCCGTCATCCGCCTCAGTCACCGCGCCGCCTGAAGGCGTGACAGCCGAATACGGCAAATACGTCGCCACCTTTGGCGAATGCCGCGGCTGTCATGGGCCGAACCTGACCGGTTCGCCGGCCACCTCGGTCAGCGCGGCCATCCCCAACCCGCGGCCGCTCGTGGCCACCATGAGCCGGGATGAGTTTGCGGAGATGATGCGCACAGGGGTTCGGCCCGGCAACAATCCCTTCCCGGAGACGATGCCCTGGCAAAGCGCCGCCAAGATGACCGACGATGATCTGACCGCGCTGTATGCTTACATGACGGCCGAGCCATAAGGGGGCAATGGGTGTGGAGACCGGGCTTCTGCGGGAGGCCCGGTTTCCGCTTCCCGATGAATCCCTGACGGCCGCCGGGCCGTTCGCCGTTTGACACCGGCGATCGTCTCTGCTAGAATTCCTGTCCGCTGGCCCCATTCGTCTAGTGGCCCAGGACGCGGCCCTCTCAAGGCCGAAACAGGGGTTCGAGTCCCCTATGGGGCATGATCCGCATACATCCACTGTATGCGGATTTTGTTTTATTTCGTCCGGTCAATCGCTGAATCCGCACAATGAATGATTAAGGATTGCGACACATTGGGCGGTAATCTGCTACAATGAGGCATGGATTGAGGCCTGTTGTGAACGGGGACAGGGGAGTAATCATCCCCGCGACGGCCGCTGAATCACAGAATGGATAGCCAGACCCAAATCGACCAGCATCGCTACCGGCGAATCCTGCGCTTCTTCTCCGGCCTCATCGCCAATATTATCTGGTGGGAACTGATGATGCGCCGGCTTCCCGTGGCGCGCCAGCGGGCGTTGGCCACCCGATCGGACCGCCTTCGCGAATCGGCTCGCGGCTTTCGCGTCATGGCCATTGAGATGGGCGGGGTGATGATCAAGCTCGGCCAGTTCCTTAGCTCGCGTGTCGACGTGTTGCCGGCGGAGGTAACCTCGGAGCTGAAGGGCTTGCAGGATGAAGTGCCCCCGGCCGATAACCGGGCGGTGATGGGACTGTTGCGGGAGGAACTCGGCGACCTCGACCGCCGGTTCGAATCGATTGAACCACAACCGCTGGCCGCGGCCTCGTTGGGCCAGGTCTACCGCGCCCGACTGAAGCCGCCGGTTGGCCGGAGCGGGCCGGGCGAGCCGGTCGTCATCAAGGTGCAACGGCCGCAGATCGAGTTTTTCGTGCGCACCGATCTGGCCGCCCTCCGCACTGTCGCTCGCTGGCTCATGCGTTACAAGCCCATTCGTAAGCGGGCCAACATCCCGGCTCTGGTGGAGGAGTTCGCCCGCACGCTCTGGGGAGAACTGGACTATGTGTCCGAGGCGGATAATGCCGAGCAGTTCGCCCGGATTCATGCCGACAACCCGAACATCTATATCCCCAGGGTCTATCGCGAGCACTCCACGCGGCACGTCGTCGTGCTGGAGGATGTGGAAGCCCTGAAGATCGCCGATGTCGAGGCGCTAACCGGCGCGGGTATCGATCCCAAAGATGTGGCTAACCTGTTGCTGGAGGCCTACTTCAAGCAGGTGTTCGTGGCCGAGTTCTTCCACGCCGATCCTCACCCGGGCAACCTGTTCGTCCGGCCGCTGCCTGTTCCCTCCGCGGTTCCCGGCGCGGGCCAACCCCATTCCCCCACAGGCGGCCGCGCGTTCCAGCTCATCTTCGTCGATTTTGGCATGGCCATCCATCTGCCGAAGTCCGTCGGCGAGAATCTGCGCAAGGTGCTCATCGGCGTCACCCAACGTAATTCAGGCCAGCTCACCGAGGCTTACCGCAACATGGGCTTTTTCCTGCCGGATGCGGACATCGACCGGATCACCGAGGCTCAGGAAGTCATCCTCAATCAAATCTGGGGCCGCAATTTGCTCGATCTGACCCAACCCGACCCGCAAGAGATCGAAGCCATCGGCCGCGAATTTCGCGATCTCCTCTTCGCCTTCCCGTTCCAGATTCCGCAGGATTTCATCTATCTCGGCCGCGCGCTGGGGATGATCTCCGGTTTGGTCTCCCAACTTGACCCCCACATCAACCCGTGGCGGAAGATCGAGCAGTTCGGGCACCAGCTCATCCAGAACCAAAGCCTGGCCCATTTGCGCGAGCGGGGGCTGATCGGGCTGGTGGATATGCTGCGCCCCTATCTGGAGACGCCCCTCCGCATCCAGCGCTTGCTGGAGGAGGCGGAGAAGGGGCGGTTGCGTGTCCAGCTCAAGACGGATCGCGAAGAATTGCGTCGACAAGAACAGATGGAGAAGCGGGTGGGGCAGTTGGGTTGGAGCATTGTATCGGCCGCGGGGATTCTTTCGGCCACGATGCTCTATCTGGAGCGTCGGCGCGAGCGCGGCAATCGGCGCGATTAGCCTCGGTCGCCGCCGGGTAACCTCTCCGGTTGTCTCGCCGCAACCCCCTTGGTTTACAGGATAGCCAGCACCGTCGACAGCTCCAGACGCAGGTCCGGCCGATCAAATTCGGCATAGCGAGCCGGCACCTCGGCCGTCAGCTGGGCCAGGCGGGGGCGCAGAGAGTCGCTGTAGACGGCCGCTTCTTCCCGATGTTCTTCCATTCCATCCATCAGGGCGATGGCCACATTCAGGTCGTTCAGATCGCCCAGAAACTCCTGCATCCGGCGACTGACGTCGATGAAATCGTGCGCCTGTTCCATCAGGATATCGCTGAAGAACGACAGCGTATAGCGCAACTCCTTGAACTGGATGCGCAACTGGTGCAGCTGGTCCGCGGTTGCGTCGGGTAGCAGATCGCCATAGGCGGCGACCGCACCGAGCCTTTGGAGAAGGAGCGCCGGCAGGACGTGACGCACCCGGATCGGCGCGTCCCGATCGCTTGCCTCGGGCAGACCCGACCCGACGGTGGCCGTCAGGTGAGCGTAACGGTCGAGGATATCCGCGACGGATTGCCGGGCCAGGTATTGGCGCAAAACGTCGTCGGCTTCGTTCTGCCTCGCAGCCCAGTAATCGGCCAATCCTGTTAACGGCCGTTCGGCGGTCTCATTGTAAGCGGCCATCCTCAGGCGGAAGACGGCGGCATCACGACAGGGAGCCAGCCGGCGCATGATCTTGCGCAACCCGCGCCGGTGCCGTTCCAGCTCGCCGGGGGCGAAGGAGGGGGTGAACAACTTGAAGAGGGTGAACGTGCGCCGGATCGCCTTGCGGGTCTCGTGCACGGCGGTCACCTCGGCCGAGAGGCGAAGCTCCGGCCAATAAGCCTGCACCGTAGCCAGCTCGTTGGCCATGAGAAGCCGGCCGGCCTCGGCCATCAGCAAATCGGGAGTGATCGTCGGGCGCGTCATGGCATGGCCCATTTTACCACAAACCCGGCCGGTACGTTTGCCCCCCGGGGCGGCCAACCGTATAATCAGATCAGATCGGCGGCGAGTTAACAGGACTGCCGGATGACAGGAGCGCGCTGTGGCTATTGCAAGGGAAATGACGGTCGAGGAACGACGAGCGGAACAAAAGGCCGCCCTGGAGCGGATCCGAAATGGTTTGGCGACGCGGGTGAGGATCCTTGTCTCCGTCGATGCCTGCCCCGTGTGCCGGGCGCACGAGGGTGCTTATAATTTCGACGATGTACCGGAGTTACCGCTGGAAGGCTGCCCGCGACCGGAGGTTTGTAACGCCACCTATGCCCCAGTCCTCGACCTCTACGGGCCGTAACGGCCGCTGTGGGTGTCAATAGGCGTCGTCAGGAAAGTCGTCCTCTTCTTCGCCATCGTTAGACTGCCAGGGGCGCGGCTTGCGCGGCCGCCAGCCGCCGCCATTGCCGAACAGATCGCCTTCATCCGCCTGCTCCAGACCCAGGTTATAGACGATGTCGGCCAGATCGGCGGCGTTCATCTCCGGTCCATCCCCGTCCAGCTCATCCAGCTGGGTTTCCAGCACATCCCGTTCAACCAGCTTCTCGGCGATGCGATGGCGCAGGTCGGCCGCCAGTTCGGCCAGCAGATCGCGCCCTTGCGCCTCGGCCTGTTCGGCCCGCCTCATCAGGCGCGCGCTGTGATGTTGTTCCAGCATCGCCAGCTCTTCGCCGATCTCGCGCAGGCGGAGACGACACCGCTCGACTTCATGCTCCAGCGCCGCCGCCAGTTCGTCCGGCGTTTGCGGGACGCTGGAGATGCTGTCCGGCTCGTTGGCCAGCCGCTCCAGCGCTTCCAGATTGCCGGCCGTATAGGCGGCATTGATGGCCATCATCAGGTCGGTGCGGTAGGCGCGATCGGCTTCGTTCAGGGCCAGATCGGGGTGAAACCGGCGGGCAAGTTGTCGATAGAGCTGCTTCAGCGAGACCAGACGCTTGCCTTCCGGCGCGGGGCGGGGCGTTTCCGCTCCGGCGCGATAGCGAAAGGAACCCTCCGAGGCGGTGTTTTCTTCAAAGCGCCATGCCTCTTCGGACGGCTCCTGCTCCGATTGCCCGAGACCCTGCTCCAGCCAATCGGCCGAACGGCGGCGCAATTGGCGGCGCAGGTCATCGATATCGGCTTGCAGGGCGTCGAGCCGCCGGCTGAGGGACTCCAGGCGAGCGCGGACCCGAAATTCGAAGGCGCTGATAGCCGCCAGCCGTTCGGCCAGCTGGGCTTCGGCGTCGATGAGTTGCGGGCGCAATTCATCGAGCAGGGCCTGTAGTCCGGCGATTCGCTCGCGCCAATTGTCCTTGGTTTGGGTCAGTTCACTGTTCATCCGTCGTTCCGGCCCGAAGTGGGGTATTGCGTCCCATGATAGCACAATCGGCGCGGATCGATGGCAATATGTGGGCTTCACGCCGGCGCGGATTATGCTTGACGAGCTTGCCGGCCGGGGATAAAGTGACCCCATGACGCTGGAGCTACGTTATGATCCAAACAGATAATCTCACAAAGAAATTCGGCGACCAGCTTGCGGTCGACCGGCTGAATCTTGATATCGCCGAGGGCGAGGTGTTCGGCTTCCTGGGGCCGAATGGCGCGGGGAAGACGACCACCATTCGCATGTTGACCTGCCTCATCGCGCCGACGTCCGGCAGCGCGCGCGTCCTGGGTTATGAAGTCGGCCGCGACGACCAGCAGATCCGGCGCAATGTCGGCATCCTGACCGAGACGCCCGGCATGTATGATCGGCTGACAGCCCGGCGCAACCTGACTATCTTCGCCAAGCTCTATGAAGTCGAGCACGTGGACTATCAGGTGGAGAAATACCTCAAGCTGCTCGGCCTCTGGGAGCGGCGGGACGA
>CAYXNH010000041.1:0-18098 GCA_964466135.1 uncultured Ardenticatenaceae bacterium
GTCAATTTATGTTTGACCAGCGGGTGTTGTGATTCAAAAACCATCTTTACTCTCCAGCGTCCAGGTTTCATCATTGTAGCCGACATGAGCGGCAATGCGAGAAAGCGCAGGTCAGCCACAAATACCCATCCTGTCTCACTTGGCGTATAATCGCCCTGTTGGACAAGGATCGTATGACGACACCCGGAACCCCGGCCGATCGGCCGATCGCCCCGCAGCAGAAAGCCGACGTTGTCGGCCTCGATACCTTGCTGCGGCCGCAGCACCTCTCCCAGTTCACCGGCCAGGAACGGCTGAAGGACAACCTGCGCATCCTGATCGACGCCGCTCGCGGCCGAAGCGAACCACTCGACCACGTGCTGTTCCACGGCCCGCCGGGTCTGGGCAAGACCACGCTGGCCCAGGTCGTCGCCAACGAGATGGGGGCCAACATTCGCCATACGGCCGGGCCGGCCATCGAACACTCCGGCGATCTGGCCGCCATCCTCTCCAACATGCGCAGCGGCGACATCCTGTTCATCGACGAAGTCCACCGCCTCAGCCGCCCGGTGGAGGAAATTCTCTACCCGGCGATGGAAGATTTCGTGCTTGACCTGATCGTCGGCAAGGGGCCGGGGGCCAAGAACGTCCGGCTCAAGCTGCCGCGCTTCACGGTTGTAGGCGCGACCACCCGACTGGCGCTGATGACCGCCCCGCTGCGCGCCCGCTTCGGCGCGGTCTACCGCATGGATTTCTATGACCAGCCGGCGATGGAAGAGATCATCAACCGGGGCGCGCGCATTCTGGAAGTGCCCATCGAGCCGATGGGGACGGTCGAGATCGCCCGTCGCGCCCGCGGCACGCCTCGCGTGGCCCTGCGCCTGTTGCGGCGCGTTCGCGACTACGCCCAGGTGCGTGGCGACGGGG
The DNA here is from genome assembly GCA_964466135.1 of uncultured Ardenticatenaceae bacterium. Classification (GTDB taxonomy): domain Bacteria; phylum Chloroflexota; class Anaerolineae; order Promineifilales; family Promineifilaceae; genus Promineifilum. The sequence continues at coordinate 907 of CAYXNH010000041.1, forward strand.
AGATCACCCACGAGACGGCCGTGGCCGCGCTCGACCTGATGGAAATCGACGGCCTGGGCCTCGACGATCTCGACCGGCGCGTGCTGCGCGCCATCATCGAGAAGTTCGGCGGCGGGCCGACCGGACTGGAGACTATCGCCGCGTCCATCAGCGAGGAGTCGGACACGATTATGGATGTCGTCGAACCCTACTTGCTGCAGCTCGGTTTTCTGGAGCGGACCTCGCGGGGGCGTATCGCCTCGGTCAACGCCTATAGCCATCTCAACCTGCCGGTCCCTGAAAACGGCCCACGCGGGCCGCAGCGCTCCTTGTTCGACACCGCGCCCGGAGAATAGCCCATGGTTGAATTCGGCCGTCTCTTGCTCATCATCGGCCTGGCCATCGCCTTTTGCGGCCTGGTCATCCTTGTCGCCAACCGCTATCTGCCGTGGCTGGGCAACCTGCCCGGCGACATGCGCTTCGAAGGCGAGAATTACAAGGTCTACTTCCCGCTGGCGACGATGATCCTGGTCAGCATCCTCGGCACCATCCTGCTGAACATCGTCCTGCGCATCTTTCGCCGCTGATCGACCCTTGAGCCGCCTGATATTGTTCAACAAGCCCTTTCGCGTTATGTGCCAGTTCACTGACCGCGAAGGACGGCCGACACTGGCCGACTATATCCCCGTGCCGGAGGTCTACGCCGCCGGACGGCTGGATTACGACAGCGAGGGGCTGCTGCTACTGACCGGCGACGGCCGCCTGCAACACGCCATCGCCGACGCCCGCGGAAAATATCCCAAAGTCTACTGGGTGCAGGTGGAAGGAACGCCCGACCAGCGCGCCATCTCCCGGCTGCGCGGCGGCGTCAAGCTCAGCGACGGCCCCACCGCCCCCGCCCGCGCCCGCCTGATGACCGAGCCGGACGTGTGGCCGCGCACGCCGCCCATCCGCTATCGGCGAAACATCCCCACATCGTGGCTGGAGCTGACTCTAACCGAGGGGCGCAACAGACAGGTCAGGCGAATGACGGCCGCCGTCGGCCATCCCACGCTGCGCCTCATCCGCTGGGCCATCGGCGAGTGGACGCTGGAAGGGCTGCTGCCGGGCGAGTGGCGGGAGGTAGAGGAGCGGGGGAGAAGAGGCGCGGAGGTGCCGAGGTGATTGCGCCCGAAGCCATTTCCATCCTCAACATCCCCATCCATGCCGTGACGATGGCGCAGACCCTGGCCCTCGTTGAGCAATACATGACTCAGCCGCGCCTGCACCAGATCGCCACAGTCAACCCGGAGTTTGTCATGACGGCGCAAAACGACGCAGACTTCCACCATATCCTGCAGTCGGCCGATCTGTGCCTGCCCGACGGGGTGGGCTTGCTCTACGCGGCGCGGCGGCAGGGACGGCCGCTGCCGGAGCGCGTGCCCGGCTCGGAACTGGTCTACCGTCTGGCCGAGCTGGCGTCGGCCAAGGGCTGGCCTCTCTTTCTGCTGGGAGCGGCTCCCGGCGTTGCCGAGGAAGCGGCGCACGCGCTGGGCGAACGCTATCCGGGCCTGACTATCGCCGGAACGCATGCCGGATCGCCCGCAGGCGAGGAAAACGATGATATCGTGCGCCGCATCAACGACAGTGGAGCCGCGCTTCTTTTCGTGGCCTATGGCGCGCCGAAGCAGGACAAGTGGATCGATCGCAATCGGGACAGCCTGCCTGCCGTGCGCGTGGCTATCGGCGTGGGCGGGTCGCTCGACTTCATCACCGGTCGCTCGGTTCGCGCCCCACAATGGGCGCAGGACATGGGGCTGGAATGGCTCCACCGGCTGTACAAGGAGCCATGGCGCTGGCGGCGGATGCTGGCCCTGCCGCGATTTGCCTGGCGGGTGTTTTTTGAGAAATATTGAACTGCTTTATAATCGGCAGCGACTCCATCCGACCGACGGCCAAAATAGCCGCTGGAGTTTGAGACGCTATTCCGGTCAACTTTAATCTTATTCCGCTTTTCCGGGTTCAGAATATCTTCTTCTCAACCTGCATCATTTGTGAAATCTGTGGATTCTTCCTCCTCTCCCTATAATCAGACGATAGAGATCACCCTCGACACCGTGGGCGAGCGACTGGACCGCGCGCTGAGTGAGGCCCTGCCCGCGCTGTCGCGGATGCAATGGCAGAAGCTCATTCGCGAGGGCCTGGTGATGGTGGACGGCGTGCGTGCCCGGCCCAGCTACCGCATCGCCGGCGGTGAGACCCTGATAGCTACGATCCCCGCCGTCGTCGAGCCGGAGATCGCCGCCGAGAGCATCCCTCTGGACATTCGCTACGAAGACAGCGATCTCATCGTCGTCAATAAACCGGCGGGGATGGTGGTTCATCCGTCGCTGGGCCACGCCGGAGGCACGCTGGTGAACGCGCTGCTGGCTCACTGTCCCGATCTGGAGGGCGTGGGCGGCGAGCGACGACCGGGCATCGTCCACCGGCTGGACAAGGATACATCCGGGCTGATCGTCGCCGCCAAACACGATCGAGCGTTGTGGCAATTGCAGGATCAGTTCAAACAAAGGACGGTGAGCAAGGCCTATCTGGCGCTGGTGCATGGCTCGCTACAACCGCCGGAAGCCATCATCGACGCCCCCATCGGCCGCGATCCGCGCCATCGGCAAAAGATGGCCGTCGTATCCTCACAGGCCGGCGATGCGCGCCCGGCGCAGACATCCATCCGGGCGCTCACCTGCTTCCACGACTACACCCTGGTGGAGTGCCGGCCGCATACGGGGCGCAAGCACCAGATTCGCGTCCACATGGCCTACATCGGTTTCCCCATCGCCGGGGACATTATCTACGGGCGACGCAAGGACAAATCAGGGCTAAAGCGCCACTTCCTTCACGCGGCCGAGTTGACTTTCCGGCGGCCGTCGGATGACACGGAGCTGCACCTCACCGCCGAGTTGCCCGAAGACCTGGCCACGATGCTGGACTCCCTCTCCGCCAATCTGGTTTAGGGACGGTCATCGCCCCCTATAAATCAATCTCTCCCGACAACACAGCCACCAGTAGCGCGACGCATCCTTCCACATCATCCGCATCCAGCGTTTCGCTGGTCGTGTGAAGATAGCGACAGGGAACGGAGATGCAACCGGCGGCGCTGCCCGGCCCAGCCACTTGCATCGAGCGGGCATCCGTTGAGCCATGCTCAAGCACTTCCATTTGATAACTAATCCCCGCCTCCGTGGCGCGTTGGCGCATGAGACGGACGAGGCCGGGATGGGCGATCATGCCGCTATCCTTGACCTTAATCGCCGGACCACCGCCCAGACGCACATCCATCGGCCGCGCCTCCGGTATATCGCCCGTGCGAGTCACATCGAGGGCGATGCTGACGTCGGGCAAAATACCATTGGCCGCCACCTCCGCGCCCCGCGTGCCGACTTCCTCCTGCACGCTGAAGACGAAATAAAGATCGTGATCCACTGCATCGGGCAGGCGGCGCATGGCCTCGATGGCGATGGCGCAGCCGATGCGGTCGTCCATGCTCTTGGCCGTCAGATGGCGGCCGCGGGCCACGAACGGCCGATAGAAGTGGGCGGCATCACCGACACGAACCGGACAATCCTCGCGGCTGCTCGCGCCAACATCGATGAAATGCTTGTTAAGCGGGTGGATGGAACTCATATCATCCAGCTGATCACTGCCGATGACGCCGATCGTGCCGTTGGCAAAGCGCACCCGCCCGGCAAGCAGCGTGTTGGGGAAGACGCCGCCGATATTGGTGAAGCGCAGAAAGCCCTTCTCGGTGATGTGGCTCGCCATGATGCCTATCTCGTCCATGTGGGCGGCGATCATGACCTTGAGCGGGTTCGGTTTTCCGCCTTTGGCGCGTTTGTGCGCGATGAGGTTGCCCATGGCGTCAACGCTGATCTCGTCGGCCAGTGGCTCCACAAGGGGACGGATCAGGTCGCGTACCTCGTCTTCAAAGCCGGATGGGCCGTAGGCTTCAGTCAATGTGCGAATGAGATCGTTCATGTTATTTCTGTCTCTCCGGAAATCGGCCGCTCATTCGCGGCGCAGGGTGTCGGGCGTCAGGCCGCGCAGAACGGCGTCGGCCAGGCGGATCATGTTCTCGTAATCGTCCAGGCTGATCATCAATGAAGGCGTGTGGGCATAGCGGCCGGGAACAGCCAGCGTGGCCGCGGGGATACCGGCTCCGGCGCGCTGGATAGCCCCGGTGTTGGTGCCGCCGCCACCGGGCTGGCGCACCTGGTAGGGGATGCCGTGGGCGTCGGCCGTGGCCATAATATGAGCTACCAGCCGGGGGTCCTGAATCGTGCCCGAGTCCATCACATAGACCGAGACGCCCTTGCCCATGACGACGTTGGAGCTGACATCCCCTTCCTTGGGTTGGTCATAGGCGGGGGTGCATTCCAGTACCAGGGCTACATCGGGCCGGACGCCGGCAGAGGCAACTCTCGCCCCGCGCAAGCCGACCTCCTCCTGAACGCTGAAAGCGGCTACGATATCGAAGGGATACCGCTCGCCGCGCAACAGTTCGATGAGTGCCGCACACCCGGCGCGATTGTCGAACGCCTTCCCGATGGCCGCGCGGCCGCCCTCCAGTTCCTCATATTCGGTGACAAAAGAGGCGCGATCGCCGATCTTCACCTTGCTTCCGGCGGATTCCTTGCTCCGGGCGCCGATGTCGATGCGCATGGCATCCTGCCGGACGACCTTGGACATCTCGCCCGCCTTGAGGAGATGAACCGCCCGCGCCCCGATGACGCCAACGACCCCATTGGGGCCTACCCTGACGATCTTGCCCAACAAGGCCCGGTCGTCAAAGCCGCCGATAGAGACGAAGCTAAGCATGCCGCTGGAGTCGATATCAGTGACGATCAGGCCGACCTCATCCATATGAGCATCGACGAGGACGCGCAGGTCGTATTGCCCCGTGCCGCGCCGGGTGGCCAGCAAGTTGCCCATTGTATCGACCGACCACTCATCGACATGGTCGACGATCAGGTCACGAATCAGCCGCCGGACGTCGTTCTCGTCACCGGAGACGCCGGCCACTTCGGTTAGTTGCTTCAACAGGTCGTTCATACCCATCAATCCTTAGCCTGATTCGACTCCTCGCCATTGCGCGGCCGCATCAGTTCATCCCTGATCCCTGGCAGGAAGTCGTCGTCCATTCGGGCGATCGTCTCGGCCAGCAGGCGGCCGACTCGCTCGATGTCATTCAAATCGGCCGTTTCGACCATCGTGTGCATGTAGCGCAGCGGAATGGACACCAGCCCGGTGGGGATACCTCCGCCGGTGATCTGGATGGCATAAGCGTCGGTTCCGCTGGCGCGGCCGTGGACCCCGGCCTGGACGCCCATCTCCATCGATCCGGCCGCCTCGCGCAAGGCTTTATAGAGGCCGGGATGAACGTTGACGCCAATGTCCAGTATCGGCCCGCCGCCCAACTCCGCCAGATCGCTGTCGTTGGCCCCGGGGCCTTTGGCGTGGCTCACGTCAATGACGATGGCCGCATCCGGCCTCCGGCTATAGGCGCTGGTATAGGCTCCCAAAAACGTCTCCTCCTCCTGCGCCGTGGCCACCGCAATCACATCCCACGAATGGCGCCGCTCCTGCAATTGTTCCAGGCAGACGGTAACGGCGGCGAGGGAAGCGCGATTGTCGAGCGCCTTGCCGGTGACGCGGCCGTTCTGCAAGCGGCGCAACGACTGACGAAAGGTGACGAAATCACCCACCGACACCAGGTCGCGCAATGTATCAGCCGGCAGACCGACATCGAGAATCAGTTCATCCCAGGTGATGGACTGGCCCCGTTTCTTCGGGGGCAGATAGGCGTCGGGCAGCGTCCCCAGCACGCCGGTCAGCGGCCGGACTCCATGAACGACGGCCGTTTGTCCCATGAGCTGCCGTCGATCTACGCCGCCCAGATTAATCACCCGCAGAAAGCCGCTGCCCTGATAATCGACAATTCGGGTGACCATAAGCCCCAGTTCATCCTGATGGGCGGCCAGGAGAACGGACGGCCGGGGGCGGTCGTCGGGGCCGATGCCGCGCTTGATGCCCACCAGACTGCCGACGCGATCGGCGATGACCTGATCGACGAACGGCCGCCAGACTTCCTCAACGACGGCAGCGATGCCGCGTTCGTCCCCGGTAGGCCCGGGGGCTTCAGATAGCTTCTTCAGAAGGTCAAATGTTTCCATAGCGAAGATCCTTATTCATCGACACCCGGGATCAGGGCGTGGCCGTCGCCTCCGGCGTGGCGGTTTCGGTGGCCGTCGCGGTTCCCTCCGGAGTCGGGGTCTCGGTCGCTGTCGGCGTTTCCGTGGGAGTCTCCGTCGGCGTCGGGGTCTCCGTCGGCGTGGCCGTCGGGGTCGCCGTGGCCGTCGGAGTTTCCGTCGATGTCGGGGTCGGCGTCGGCGTATCGGTAGCCGTCGCTGTTGGGTTGGGCGTCGGCGTAAACGTAGGCGTGCTGGAGGGCGTGACGGTGATCTGGGGCGTGGGGGTTGTGGGTGGCGTGACCGAGATGATCGCCGGCGGCGGCCGGGTGCCTTCATCGGTAGGTGTGGCCGTCGGCTCTCCGGTCGACGTCGGCGTCGGGGTGGTCTCAAGCCGCCCGGGCGCGCGAGATAACAAGGCAATGCCGGACAAATAACACGGGACGGTCAAAAGGATGATGCCAACCAGAATGGCATAGGTCCGGCGGCGTGTATCCATAAAATGCAATCATAATGAACTACCTATGAAATGACAAATAAGTTATGGGCTGTTATACTGTTTCACGACCTGACATAATGACGAATAGCAAGAGGCTATTCACAGGTGGCAAAGAGGGAAGACGGACGTCAATGCTGAATGATTTGTGGGGAGTCGGTGAGAGTTGGGGTTTCACCTGGCCCAGTGGACCGGCGGCCGTGGCGCTATTAATGCTAACCGCCATCCTGACCGCCTGGGTCTGGTGGCGCGCGGGGGGCTGGCGATCGCTGCAAGCCATGAGTCACGGCCAATGGGCTATTTTCGGCGGGCTTTGCCTCGCCTCGATCTTGCTGAGCCAGCTGCTTCCGCTGGCGTTCCCTTGGGGAGATCCCCTTTTAAGAAGCCATCCGGCGACGGCCGCTACGGTGTTATTCTCGGCCACGCCGTATCTGCTGGCCGGTGTAATGCTCAACACCCCGGCGGCTATCTTTGTCGGGCTGCTGGCCGGGGCCGGTCGTGTGCTGGGTCAGACCGGCGCCCCAACGGACATCTTCATGATGGCCCTGACGGCTGGCGCCTCGGCGTCTCTTCTGCAACAAAACTATGCCGGGCGCATGTTCGCCGCCTTACGGCAGCCTGTCATGGCCGGAACGTTGGGCAGGTTGGTGATGGTTATCTCCACGGCACTGATTGTGCTGACCCAAACCTTGCCTCGAGCCGGCTTCTTCGGCGCGCTCGATCTGGCGTTGTTTGTCGCGTTGTGGAGCACACTGCCGCTACTGGCCGAGGGTGCCATCGGCGGTGCAATCGCATCAGCTGCCCTATGGATCGTGCCTCAATGGCGGCCGGATCGCGGGGTTGTGCCTTCGCCACTGGATCGAAGCTTGCAACGGCAGATGGTGACGGCCTTCCTGACCTTCGCCGCGTCCGTCGTCCTGCTCAGCGCATTGACAGCGTTCTACTTCTCGGCGCGGTCAACCGAACAAGCGCTGGCCGAGCAGATGGTCGATAGCGCCGACGCCGCGGCTCAACGACTGGGCGCGCTGCAAGGCGAGCTGGCGGGCACCTTGACCCAATTCGGCCAGGACCCCCGTCTGGCAGCCGGGGATGTATCCGCCAAATCAGCCGTGCTGGGTCGCATGCAGACGACGCCCCAATTTAGCGCTGTCCGGCTGATGGACGGCGCGGGAAAGGTCATCTCCTCGCAGTCAGTCGAGACCGGTGAGGCAGTCCCAAATGAGCTAAGCGCGGCCGAGATGATGATCGCGGGCGAAGTCCTCAACCGGGCCGAAGCCCGCTGGGCGGCCGAGAGCCACGACGGTGACATAACCATTAGCTTGGCTGTGCCTCGCAAGGACGATAGTGGCGCGCGCTCCGTGCTACTGGCGCGCATCAATCCCGATGTGCTGGCTGAAGCCATTGCCGGCCTCCCCGCCACGGGCGACCTGGGCAGTGGTCTGATCGTGGACGAAAGTTCGCGCGTAGTGTTGGCCACTGGCGCCAAATTTTTGGGTGACTGGACGGCCCCGGCGGCCGGACAATTGACGTCCTCGCTGAGCGCGCTGACCGGCCGTAACCTGTACTCAAGCATCGATCCGGCCACTGGCGCGCGACAGATGGTCTATCAGTCGGCCGTGCCCGAGAGCGGTTGGAAGGTCGTGGCCGTCACACCCAACGCCGCCGTCCTCCGCCGCACTTTAAGCATCATCGGGCCATTGGCCGGGCTGCTGTTGGCCATCAGTGGGTTGTTCTACGTGCTGGTGGCCGCGCTGGGACGGAATGTCACCCGCCCCATTGCCGAGATGAGCAAAGCGTCGCGAGCCATCGCCGATGGCGGTGGGCTGGAGCGGACGGTGCGCTCCGACAGGGCGGACGAGATCGGGCAATTGAGTCTGGCCTTTTCGCAAATGCAGCGCGCCCTGCGTCAACGTCTCGATGAATTGTCTTTGTTGCTCAGCGTCAGCAACGATGTAGCGGCGACGATCCATATCGATGAAGGCATGGCGGCCGTCCTGCAAGGTGTATTGCGCGGGACGGGAGCCGCCGGAGCGCGCGCCATCGTGCGCAATCCCAACGCGCCCGCGCCGCTATCCTTCGCCGAGGGACCGGCGGCCGAAACCATGGCCGTGCTGGATCGGGCCGTGCTGCTGGCCCTGCGTTCGGTCGACGAGCTGGCCTACGGCTCGGCGACCGAGATCGAGGCCGGACTGGGCGTGGCCAACCCACCAGGAATGGCGTTATTCGCCCTGCCCTTGCGACCGGCGGGTGAATTCCAGGGAGTGCTCTATCTGGTCTACCGGCAACCCCATTATTTCGACAGCGACGAACGCAACCTGTTACGAACTCTGACCGGACAGGCGACGGTGCTGGTGCAAAACGCGCACCTGTTCGCCGCGGCCGAGGGTGGCCGGCGACGGCTGGCGGCCATCCTGGCCAGCACAACCAACGGGGTCATCGTGACCGATCAGACCGACCGCGTGCTGCTGTTCAATCCGGCGATGGAACGGGCCTTCGGGCTGCGGTCCAAGGATGTAACCGGGCGGCCGGTGGTCGACATGCTGGCAGAACTGGACAAGGGCGGGGCATTGGCCCGGCGTATGAGCCTGGGGATGTCATCAGCGACGGGCGAGGCGGCCGACGGCAAGCTGGAAGTGGAGGTAAACGGCCGAACGTATCTGGCCGGCATCTCAACCGTCTACAACAGCAACAGTCAGACGATGGGGCGAGTGGCGGTGCTGCAGGATGTGACGGATCTGAAGGACCTCGACCGGTTGAAGTCAGACTTCGTGGCCGGGATTTCCCACGACCTGCGAAGTCCGTTGACCATCATGCACAACTACGCATCGCTGCTACCGATGGTAGACGATCCCGCGCTGGAACGGGAATATGCCGAGAAAATCCTGGCCGGTATCGAGCGAATGAAGCGACTTGTGAACGACTTGTTGGATCTGGCCCAAATCGAGGCGGGGCTGAATCTGCAATTCGAACAGGTGAAACCTGATGAATTGCTGGCCGAGGTAGCCCAGGAGTACGCCTCCATCGCCAAAGAGCGCGGACTGGCGATCGTGGTGGAAGCATCCGGCACACCGCCGACAGTGGCCGATCCGGGTCTCTTGCGTCGAGCGATCACCAATCTGGTAGTCAACGCGATCAAATATGCGCCCGACAGCGGGCCGTTGACGTTGCGGGCCGAGACCCGAGGCAGGGAAATCGTTCTGAGCGTTCGCGATCGTGGGCCGGGCATCGTCGCCGGCGATCAGTCACACCTCTTCGAAAAGTTCTATCGCGGCCGAATGTCGACCGCCGACCGGGCCAAGGGGTCGGGGTTGGGGCTGGCAATCGTGAAATCAGTGGCCGATCTCCACGACGGCCGCGTGTGGTTCGAGAGCGTACCGGACGAGGGAAGTACGTTCTACCTGGCCATCCCGTACAAAACCTACCCTTCGTAAGTGTGCCGGTCGACAACCCGGTCTTTGCCCATGAGGCGCACGCCTATCCAGGCCATGGTCATGGTAGGAATGGGCTGGGTGAAAGGGATGAGCGATTCGACGGTGGCGATGCCACGCAGCCCTTTCAGCCCCAGGCGGTCGAGGACGATCCAGGCGATTGGGGCGGAAAGGAAGTCGAGGGCCAGGTCGAGCACGTCCAGAAAAAGGACGACCAGCAAAGGGGTATAGAACAGCGTCTCGGTGAAACCGGCGTCAGGCGGCACATGGATACGCCGCACCTGGATGACGATAATCGCCAGCAAGACGAGCGCGATGATCAGCGCTACGGACATGACCCCGAGCAACACAAGGACAAAGTTCTGCAGGAATTCTTCCATATTAGCTCTATGGGGCCTGAGTAGCGGTTAGCAGGATGATCGCCAGGCCACCGGCCAGTTCAACGACTGAACTGATTCCCCAGCCGACAACGCCGCCCAACGCAGTCCGAATCGCCGGCCGCCACTCCTTGAAGCGCATATATTCGGCCAGGATGATCCCCGCCGCATAACCGATGATGGTGCCGAAGATCGGGATGGGAACGAAGAAAGTGCCGGCAATGGCCCCCAGAAGGCCGACGAGGAGCGTTCGCCACGACGCGCCGGTGGTCTTGGCTCCCAAAGCCGCCAGCCAGATGTCGGATGTGCCCGCAACCATGGCGATAAGCGTAATAAGGACGAAGACCCAAGGGGAAAAGGTGCCGAATCCCACCAGCACCGCGGCATAGAAAAGCGACGCGAACCAGATAATGATGACGCCGGGGATGATGGGCAACAGCGCGCCGATGAGGCCGACGATGAAGGCGAGAATGACGACCACACCACCAAGCGAATAAACGAGGTTTTCCATATCTGTGACTCTATACGATTGGGTGAATCATGGGTTGCGACCTTGCTACAGATTGCGATAGGCGCGCAGAAAACGGTCGAAGACGCCGGCCAGATAGTGGCGCATGCCGGCTGTGGGGGCATCACGATAGCGGCCGAGTTCGGTGTCGTTGAGCCGGTTGACATGCTGCCAGAAGTATGGGTCAGGCAGGTCGGTGGCCCAGGTTGCGAAGAAGGGAAACCAAGTCAATATGACATGCAGGCAGCGAGCCGCCGGCAACGCTTCGCGGAAGGCCCGCGACTCGGTACGGCCGCCCAATTCGGTTGCCAGAGTCAGCAGATAGGTATCGACGATGGTCTCCTCCACCAGCGGGGTCATGGAGCGCAGGCGCAAGACCGGATCGCCCGAAACGCCACGACCATCGGCCGGGCGCTCCTGAACCAGCGGGTAGCCCTCGATGAAGGCCATCAGGTCGAGAATGCCGGGGCCTTCCTGGACTTCACCCCAATCGATCAGGTATTGCTCGTCGAACAGGGTCAGTCGCCAATGGCAGGGGTGAGGCGAGCCGTGGAGCAAGGTAACCGGCAATTCGAGCAACGTCCGGAGCATGGGCACGGGGTCGTCGAGTAGGTCGGCGACGGCGGCCATCTGGCTTTCTCCCAGCACGCCCGGCCAGCCATGGAGACCGCGCATCACGGCCAGGCCGGCCGCGGCCCGGACGAAAAGCGGGGCCAGTCTACCGGCGGCACGCAGAGAATGTCCGGACAAATAGTCACCGCCGGGCGAGAAGTCGGGGACGATGGCGGCTCCGGAAGCACCGGGCTGTTGCTCGCCGTCGGGGAGACGGTGAAAATGGGGGATGGCCGACTCGGCCGCGGGCCAATCATCGGATCGCCGATCGGCATGGCCCCAATGAGGGTCCCAATGGGCGGCATGAAATCTGGCCAGCATGGCGACAACTTCGTCGAGCTGCCGCGGCGTCCAGGTAGCGGGCGGAAAGTTATCGGGCACGTCGTCGAGAATGACGAAGCTCTCGTCACCATCATGATGGACGTAATGGCAGGCGGGCATGGCCGTGGCCGGGGGGCGACCGTAGAGTTCGTAGAGCGTCGCCTCAGCGGTGTTGGTTTGTTTGGCGATGAAGCTGATCGGGTCGGAAGTGTCGGCCAACGTCAGGATATAGCGGCGGATGTTGTGGGCGGGTTCGGAGGCTACCCGGCCGGGTGGAATGACGCTGAGACTGCTCAACGGTTCGGCCGTGACGGCGGTGACGATGACATCATCGGTCTCGGGCGAGCCGTTAAGCAGCGCCGTCCATGCCGCGGGGTCGCGGCGCCGGAGCTGGAAAATATCGACGGGCAGCGGTTCCATTGCGGCGGAATTGTAATGGGGAATGGAATGCGGGGCAAACGGCGTTTCTGGTGCCTAAGCCGGTTTTTCGAGTATCATCTACTAAATAATGATCGTCGGCATTCATCACGTTCAAATTACAGTCGCCCCGGAGGATGTGGCGGCCGCGCGCAATTTTTATTGCGTTGTGCTCGGTTTGCCGGAGATCGAAAAGCCCGAGTCGCTGCTGGGACGCGGGGGATTTTGGGTGCTGGCAGGCGACCGCCAATTGCACATTGGGATCGAAGAAGGCGTGGAGCGAAAACGCACAAAAGCCCATGTGGCCTATCAGGTGGACGATCTGGCGCTCTGGCGAGAGCGGCTGGCAGCCGCGGGCGTGATACCACTGGAGAGCGTGCCCATTCCCGGGCATGATCGATTCGAGTGCCGCGACCCCTTTGGCAATCGTCTGGAATTTATTCAACCTTTATGACCGATCAGAACGCCATGGTTCCTGCCGACTGGCGCATTGAGTGGGACATCGGCACCGCTTACGACTTTTTCATCAGTCTGTGGGCCTTGCACGACCCCGACCATCTGGGGTTGCGTGGCGCATGGGCCGCTGGTGTGCGTTCGCGCTTGCCGGGGCCGGAGCGCGAAATCCTCCAGCGGGCCACACCGCTGGTGCGGCCGCTGCCCTGGGTCCATACCTTGCCCGCGCCGAAGGACGTACCGGCGGCGCTTAAGGCGCTGAGGGCCTTGTCGGACGAGGAGAGGCTGATAGCCCTGATGCCGGGCGTCGCCGCGCCAATCGAATCGCTATGGCGGTCTGTGGCTCAACGCGGCTCGTGGACCGAAGACGACCATGAAACACTGGTGGATGCAATGGCCCAAGGGTTCCGCAAGAAGCAGCCCAACTCGGTTATTCGCAAGGAAGCGGCCGTCTACCTCGATCTATGGCGCGATCCGGAACTCACATCCAGAACGATGTTGGCAGCCTATGAATGTTACTACGAGGTGTTTTTCATCGAGGAAGAGGCCCGCATCCGGCCGGCGCTGGAAGCCGGGTTAGCGCGCGCCCAAAAGCTGGCTGAACGACACGAGAGACGGGAAACCCTGCTGGAAGAAATCTCTCAGGGCGTGCGCGTGGCCAAGGGTTGGGAACGCAAGAGGCTCATCCTGGCCCCTTCCTATTGGGGAACGCCGCTGGCGATCATGGCTGAATTCGAGCCTGACAACCTGATGTTCATGTTTGGGGCGCGGCCGGAAAACGAGTCGCTCATCCCCGGCGACCTGGTTCCCGACGCGCTTTATCAGGCGTTGAAGGCGCTGGCCGAACCGACGCGATTACGCATCCTGCGCTATTTAAGCGAGGAGCCGCAGACCCCGGCCGAGCTGGCGCGGAGGCTGCGCTTGCGGCCGCCCACGGTCATCCACCATCTGGATGCCTTGCGACTGGCGCGGCTGGTGATCGTGACGCTGGATACGGAAGGCAAGCGCTATGCCATCCGACCGGACGCGGTGGCCGGGGCGTGGGATTTGCTGCGACAGTTTCTGGATGTGGGGGAGGAATAAGAGGAGTCCGCGTCCTTCCACCGATGTGGAAAGGCCTCTTCATGGCCGGCAACCAGCTGCCGGCCACTAATTCGCTGGCGGAGAGGGCGGGATTCGAACCCGCGACCCCTTGCGAGGTACACGATTTCCAATCGTGCGCACTAGACCGGACTATGCGACCTCTCCGTTCGTCAGGTCATTATTATATCCCACGCCCCACTACCTGCAACCTGTCCATCCCTGGCTCACAAGGCAATCACATGAAAAGATAAATGGGCGAATAGGACGCGGATGACACGGATTTCACTGATTTACATGGGCAGGAATAACCCTTGCGATCCGACAAGGCGGGCTGAGACCGGGCATCCCACATCGCAGCTACCCGTCATATCCGTGCTCATTCGCGTTAATCCACGTTAATTCGCGTTCCAATATTCTTCATGCGACTGCCCTGCCTTGGCTCAAGGTTCATCAGCAATTCACAATATTAGGTCACCGGATTCCAAACCTGCGCCTGGCAAGAGTAATCAAAACCAGGGGTTCAGCTAATACGGGAAAAAGCCTGTTTTCTCAACCAATATGATGCAGTGCGTCAAATATCCGATATAATACCGGTGCAACATAGCCGGACAGAACGACGGCCGCGCGCAATTTGCCTCAATCCTCCCATGCGCTAGACTTCCTGAAACCGTTCAGCCGGTAATCCCAAAAAATCGCCGCGCGCCCACCCACATCGGCGGCACACACGAGGGGAAAGTACATGCTATCACCATTCGAACGAATCATGTTCCTGCTATTGGTGGCCATCTGTATGACGGCTGTGGTCAACACCTTCAACCTCATGGCTCGTGTCATTGGCCGCGGCACCCGCTCGCTCTATCTGGACGAGCTGCCGCGCCGGGTCATGGCCGGCATCACCGCGCTCATCACCCAGGGCCGCATCATCCGCCACCGCAAGCTGACCTCCCTGTTCCATTACGGCGTGGCCTTCGGCTTCATCTTCTACGGCCTTGTCAACCTGGTCGACGTCATGGAAGGATTAATCCCTGGCTTCCGCTTCCTGCCGGGCAGCATCCTGGGCGACCTGTTCCGCCTGGCGGCCGACCTGTTTGGCGCAGCGGTGCTCATCGGCGTGGCCTATTTCCTGGTGCGACGTTTCGCAGCCAAGGACCCCGCGCTGTCGATCCGCGATAACGTCAAACTGATGGACAGCGTGCGAAATGGTGGCGTCGCCGTCGACTCCCTCATTGTCGGCTTGTTCATCCTGACCCACGTCGGCTCGCGCTTGCTCGGGGCATCGTTCGCCATCGCCCAACACGGCCCCGATCCCTGGCAACCCGTGGCCGGTTTCATCGCCGGTACCTTTCTGGGCGGGCTATCGCCCGATGCGCTGACCTTCGGCTGGCATCTGTTCTGGTGGCTGGCGGTCGGCCTGATCCTGATCTTCTTCCCCTACTTCCCCTACACCAAACACGCCCACCTGTTCATGGGACCGCTCAACTTCACCGTCAGCCCGGAACGTAACTACCTGGGGCAGATGTTCAAGCTCGACCTCGACGACGAGACAGTGGAACAGTTCGGGGCCAACACCCTCTTCGATCTGCCCAAGAAGCACATCCTCGACGCCTTCGCCTGCATCATGTGCAATCGTTGCCAGGAAGTATGCCCCGCCTACAACACCGGCAAGGAACTGTCGCCGTCCGCGCTGGAGATCAACAAACGCTACTACATCCGCGAAAACATGTCCGCCCTGGCGGCCGGGAAAGAGGAAAGCACGCCTCTGCTCGATTTCGCCATCAGCGAGAGCGCCCTCTGGGCCTGCACCGCCTGCGGCCATTGCATCGAGGTCTGCCCCGTGGGCAACGTGCCCATGCTCGACATCATGGAAATGCGCCGCGACCAGGTGATGATGCAAAGCGAGTTTCCCGAGCAACTGAAGGGCGCGTTTGTGGGCATGGAGCGCATGGGCAACCCCTGGCAGGCGCAGGGCAGCCGCATGGAATGGACCGTGCCCTTGCCGTTCGAAGTGCCTACCGTGGCCGAGAACCCCGACTTCGAGTATCTGCTGTGGGTCGGTTGCGCCGGAGCCTTCAACCCCGACGCCCAGAAGACCGTCCGCGCCCTGGCCACCATCATGCATGAGGCGGGCGTCAGCTTCGCCGTCCTGGGCGATGACGAGGTCTGTAACGGCGATCCGGCTCGTCGCGCCGGCAATGAGCCGCTCTTTCAGGCCATGGCCGAGACCAATATCGAGACTCTCAACGCGGCCAAGGTCAACGAGCGCCGCATCGTCACCAGTTGCCCCCACTGCTTCACCACCGTGGGCAAGGAATACGGCGAGTTCGGCGGCAATTACACCGTCTTCCACCATACCCAGCTCATCTCCGACCTCGTCGGCCGCGGCCTGCTCCAGTTGAACAACAAGATCATGGAGGACGTGACCTTCCATGACCCCTGCTACCTCGGCCGCCACAACGGCGTCGTCGAGGCGCCGCGCACGACGCTGGCCGCGACCGGCATCACCCTCACCGAGATGCCCCGCCATGGCCGGGACTCCTTCTGCTGCGGTGCGGGCGGCGCCCAATACTGGAAGGAAGAAGAACACGGCGTGACGGGCGAGGCAGTTAATATCAACCGCTACCGCGAGGCCAAGGCCACCGGCGCGAACGTCCTGGCCGTGGGCTGCCCCTTCTGCCACACGATGATGAGCGACGCCAATCGCGAGGAAGGCGACGGCATGAAGGTCATCGATGTAGCCGAACTGGTGGTTGAGGCGATGGGCGTCACGCCCTCGACGAATTAGAGAACAACAGCACGGGTGACGAAGTTCGAGCGGGTTAATCTGGTTTAATCCGCTTGATCCGCGTCACCCGTGTTCGATCTCCTTCCAGGTAATTGCCAGGCCAATCGAATCCATTTGCAGCGAACATATCAAAGCGCCGATTAGGAAACCGGCTCCTCGCTCACCAGCCGCGTCGCCGCCACCGCCATCCCCAACATCATCCAAAAGAGGGTGACGGCGTGGTGGAAGTCCATATTGAACAGATAATGATCGAATACCCCGGCCACGAGCGCGCCGAACAGGGCGGCATGTAGGCCCAGCCACACGGCGTCCTGGCGTTCGTCGGCCCGCGCCGCCTTGCGATGCCGGAAGGCGTAGCCAAACACCGTACCGATGACGCCGAAGAAAGCGGTCAGACCGAACAGCCCCATGCGCCCGGCGATAGTGAAGTAGACGCTGGCGACGGCCGTATAGAGATCGATATCAGGCGACCCGGCGAAACCGACGCCAAAGACGGGATAGCGGGCGATGAGGCG
>CAYXNH010000042.1:0-8248 GCA_964466135.1 uncultured Ardenticatenaceae bacterium
CCGGGATGGATGATGCCGGAAGGAATGAGGTGGAGCTTGAAGATCTCCCCGGCGATCGTCACAGTATGCCCGGCGTTGTCACCGCCGCTGTAGCGAGCGACGACGGCCGCGTCATGGGCCAGCCGGTCGGTGATGTGGCCCTTGCCTTCGTCTCCCCACTGCGCTCCAATGATGATATTCAATGGCATATCGTACCTCTTTGGTGCAGGGGGTGGGTGTGCAAGGGTTACAGGACCTCCCTTGCTCCTCTGCTCCTCTGCTCTTTCTCAAGCAAACGTGACAGACTTAGGACACTATTCGAAAGCCATGAGCGCTTTCATTCGACCAACCAAGCCTGTCCGACCCGGATGCACCAATTGTCGTGAAGCCTTGTGAATAATGGCTTAATAGGTCACATTGACAAAAGTGCCGACGGGAGCCCAATTGAACAGCCACTCCGCGTCGGGTGTGCTGACGTTGACACAGCCGTGGCTCATGGGCGTGCCGAAACTGTTGTGCCAGTAGGTTCCGTGAATGGCGTAGTCCTCAAAAAAGTACATCACGAAGGGGACGTCAGGCAGGTAATAGTCATAGCCCAACAGGTAGCCGTTCATCGTCTGGCTCTCGTACTTCATGTAGGTCCGGAACTGGCCAACCACGGTCGGCCATTGCGGCAAGCCGCTGGAGACGAGCGTCTCGAACACCGGACTGTCACCCTCATAGGCAACGAGCGTCTGCGTGGACAGATTCACATTGATCCAGCGCTCGCCCTCGCCCACTCCTGCCGGGCGGGGTGCCGCGCCGGAGGTCAGCGGAATCGGTTCGGCCGTCGGAGGTGGTTCGGGCGTCGGGCTGGGGGTCATGGTGGGGGCCAGAGTTGGCGTCGGTTCGACGGTCGGTGTCCAGGTCGGCAGCGGCTGCCCGGCGGCGGTCACGTCCTTGGTGGGGAAGACCGGCGGGCTGGTGGGCGACGGTGCGGCCGCTTCGGCGACTATCTGAACAGATATGGGCGTATTGGCCGGAACGGCCGCCGTGGGCATGGCCGGCGCGGCGAAACCCGCCAGAGCGGATACGCGATTGACCATATCGCCCAGCTTCGTTCGGCCGTCGGGATGGATGGTGAATGCCGCACCCGCCACCAGAAGGAGCAGCGCGAGCAGGCCCATCACCCAGCCGAAAGGGCGAGGTTGATGTGTTCGGGTTCGGCGTCGTCGGCGAACCGGCGCGGGGCCGGCCGAGGGGGGCGCCGGTTGCGCGTCAAGCCGGTGGGCCTGATCCAGATAGGCCCGTCGCTCACGCGATGTGGGAGCGATGCCGGCCAACATGAGCCACGGGCGCGAGTCATTGGGGGCGCGACGCGCGGCTTCCCGCAACAGGGGGCGAGCATCATCGATGCGATCGTTCTCGATAGCCCGCCTTGCTTCGGCGATTGTCTGGTCGATGGAGGGGTTATAGTGTGTCATGCGTTTACAAGCCTGGCGGTGCCTGTTTGCGCCGGTTCTGTTAGCCGCCGCCTTCGGGTGGGGCGATGGCCGGTGGCGCGGCCGATTGCAGGACGGATACGCCACCACGGACTTGATCGATAAAACACCAAATCCCGTCGGTGATGGCCGCGGCCACCCGATCGGGTTGAGTTTCCAACAGTTGCCGGTCGAGATTCATGAATCCGACCTCGATGATGATGCCGGGCACGCCGGCCGCGAGTTGGCGAAAGGCGTGGTAATCGGTCATGTGCGGGGTGATGGTGTTGGAGTGATAACTCATCCCCGTCCCCTGACGGTAGGCGTTTTCCACGCAAATGGACAGGCTGGATGAATCGGTATAGCCCGATCCGGCGATCTTGAAGCCCGTCGCCTGATCGTTAAAGTAATCGCACGAGTCGGCATGGATAGAGACAAGACCGGTGGCGATGTAGCCTTCGAGTCGCGGGTCAAACTCGCCCAGCAAGTCGGTGGCGATGCCTCGCGTTTGCAAGGCGGAGATGACGCGTGCGGCGATATTTTCGGTCACTTCGGCCTCGGTCAGGCCATCGGCGCAAACCGCGCCGGAGTCAAAGTCCTTGTGGCCGGAGATGATGCCGATGCGAATAGGGCCGGGACTCTGTACCAGCCGCTGTCGAATGGGTTTGGGCGGCACGGGCTTGGAGAAGGGAGCGGAAAAGGCGCCGCTCGAACTGCCCGCGGCCACGACCTCGGCCACGCCGCTGGCCGGGCTGAAGTAGAAATAGGCCGCCAGCATCGCCCCCGCCGACAGGGCCAAAAAGGCGAGCACGGCCAAATTGCGGCCGATGAACCGCAAAAAAGGCTTGTCCTCCTGGCCGGAATCGTCGTAGGCGGATCGCATTATGTCGATATTCTACACGATCCGGCGGGTTAATTACAACCTGCCCCGCGGCGACAGAATGTTAAAAGATTGGGATACGGGGAGCGGATGGTAGAGCCTCCCCCGATTGACGTTGCTTATGTTGATCAGGGTTCTATCGCCGGTTGAGTTGTCCGGCGGTCAGGGAGCTATTTGTCTGAATCGGATGGCGCGGCGGGGATGTAGGTCTGGAAGGCCAAGGGAGAGTAGACCAGAACGGCATCGCTGAGCGTCTCGCCCAGGCGCCCGCCAATGGCGTAGATGCGCGCCTCAACATGGACCACGCCCGGATCGCTCCAGGCGGGCGTATTGGGCGGCAGATTCAGCACGGTCCATGTGCGGCTATTGGGATCGTAGACCTCGCCATGCTCGGCCGCCGCGCTGGACACCGGTTGGACGCCCCCGATGACGTAGAGTTTGTTGAGCAACACGGTTGCCCCGGCCGTGGCGCGCGCTTGCATCATCGAAGGACAATCGTCCCAGGTGTCGGCCGATGGGTCGTAGGTGAAGCAACTATCCCGCTGCGTCTCGCCATCAGACCCGCCGACGACGTAGATGCGGCCGGTGAGAGCGCCGCCGGCCGCATCGGCACGCGGTTCGGGCAGCGAGGCCAGCGGTCGCCAGCTATCGGCCGCCGGATCGTAGACGTAGACGGTGTCCTGGATGCCGTTCTCGTTGCGACCACCCAACACATAGAGAAACCCGCCGTCGGCCACGGTCAACGCCCCGGCCAGCGGCTGCGGCAAGGGGGCGATCCGTCGCCAGGCGTTCTGCGATGGGCTGTAGGCCTCGACGATGTCGGTCGGGCGGCCATCGCCAAGGAGGCCGCCGGGGACGTAGATCTCGCCGAAAAGTTCGGCCGCGGTAGCCGAGCTGATAGCTGTCGGCTTGCCGGTGGCTCGTCGCCAGGTCCGATCGGCTGTGTTGAAGACTTGCACCCGATCAGTGATTCCCTCGGTCGTTTCGCCGCCGATGATATAGATATCGAGGCCAACGGCGGTTGCTGCCCGGCCGGCGAGGGCGATGGGCATGGGGCGGCTGCTGGCCCAGCGCGTCTCACCCAGCGGCTGTTCGGCGAACAGTTCGACCGGGGTCGCGGCGAGCGTGCCCTCGCGCCAGCGGATGAACAGGAATATGGATACCACCAGCGCGAGCAGAGCCAACAGAGCGACACTGAGGACTCGCCAGCGATGTGAAACGACGGTCCGGGGCGGGGTGACGGTTGTTTGGCTCTCGACGATCTGGGGATATGGTGCAACGATTGCCCCTGTATCGAGGGTTTGCAGGTCGGGGTCGTCGGGCACTTCCGACTCGGCCGTCTCCTGCACCTCGACCATTGCCACGCTCAACACGCCCTGCTGCAACGCCACCGTCATCGCCTCGGTTCGTGTCGAGACATCCAACTTGGTGTAGATATTGCGCAGGTGGGTTTTAACAGTGAAAGGGCTGATGGATAACCCGTCAGCGATGGCTTTATTTGATTCGCCCACGGCCAGACGACGCAGCACGTCCAGCTCCCGGTCGCTCAGAGGTTCTCCCCGTTCCGCCATCGTCTATCTAACCTCCAGGCTCCACCGGCGTTGTTGGGACGGTGTCGGTGATGGGCGCGGTGCCGGTGAACGGGTTGGTGCCGGTGATGGGCACGGGCGTGGCTGAGGCGCAACCCTCTCGGGCGTTGGCCAACTTGGTCTCCAGGAGCTGGCTCGGCCGCCGGTTCCATGCCTCCTGATAGACTGTTACCGCCGGGCACCACTCCATTTGGAATGCCAACTGATCGCCAAACCCTTCCAGAGCCACGTCCAACCGGTTGCAGGCGTCCTTGAAGAAGGGCGCGGCCGCGCACAGGTCTCGCCAATAGCCGCTGGAGATTTCCCAGTTGACACCGGAATAGGCCACGGCCTGAAAATACAGGTCGGCCCAGACGCGATAATCTAGCGCCTCCTGCGGCAGATTGCCCAGTCGTTCGGCTTGTGAAAAGTAGTTCAGACCCAATTCGATTTTGTCTGAATTGATGTTTTTCAGCCCCAACGCGATATAGGTATCATAGAGCATCCGGTCGGTTTCAGCGCGTTCGTGGCCGGGATATTTCCGCTGGAAGGCCAGCACGGCCGGCAGCGCCTCGTTCCAGCGCTCGGCCAAGACCAGTCTTCGAATGGCCTGTAATTCGGGGAGGGCCTCGCTGTCATCGGGCGCAGCGGCCGTATTTTCACCGGACGTGACTTCGGTCGTGGGTTGAGCGGGCGCGGCCGTCGGTTCCGGCGTCGCGCGTGTCAGTTCTTCCCGCAGGACCAACGCGTCGGCGTTACCCGGGTCGAGACCCAGCACATACTCAACCCGGGTCAGGGCCAGGTTGTCACTGCCTTCGGCGCGATTTTCGCGAGCCAGTTCCAACTGGCGGCCGATCTGCTCCTGGCGATTCCGGGCTTCCTGCTCGACACGCAGGCTCTGGCCGCTTTGGAGCGCGAAATAGGTCACGACCATATAGGTCGCCACGAAAACGGAGAAGGTGATGAGAGCCAGCCCCACCAGGCGCACAGCCAGGCGTGGTTGACGCTCGGACTCATTACTTGTCTTCATAAATTAACCGGTATTGCTCTGGCTATCCGGTATCGTCAGTTCGATCACATTAGCAATCTAATAATAATGGCCATCTCGGCCCACGGCCGGGCGGTTAATTCGCCGGCACGGCCATCATGGCCCGATAGACCTCGACCGTCTCGGCCGCGATTCGGGCTTGAGTATAGCGCTCCAGCACCCGTTGCCGCCCGCGCGACCCCAAATCGAGGCGGTGCGCGTCACTTTGCATTAATTGTATCAGTCCAGTCCGAAGTGCGTCTACATCCTCTTCTGGAATAGTAAGGCCGGTATCGCCGATGACGTGAGGAATCTCCCCGGAGCGTGTGCCTATGACCGGCACGCCACAAGCCATCGCCTCGACCAGCACGCGGCCGAATTGCTCCTTCCAGTTTGGCATCGTGCGCGAGGTCAGCACGAGAACGTCCAACTTGCGCAGGTAGTCGGCCACCTTGCCGGAGGGGATGGGGCCGTCGAAGCAGACGCGATCGGCGATCCCCAGGTCGGCCGCCAGTTGGCGCAATGAGGGCAGGGCGGGACCATCTCCGGCGATGCGGAGTTGCCAATCGCCTGGTAATCCGGCGGCCGCTCGCAGCAACAAATCGACTCCCTTCTCGTGGACCAGTCGTCGGTTGGCTGAACCGATGACAAACGTCCCGGAGGAATCACGGGACAGGGATGGAGAGAACGCCTCGGGATCGACGCCGAACTGCGGGATGACCCGGTGGGGGCCGTTGTAGCCCTTGGCGTGCCATACCTGAACCGCCTCCTGATTGCCCATGATGGCATAGTCGACCTTATTGAGCACGTTCCGCTCCAGCAGGTTAAACGGCGGCGGGTAGCGTCGATTCAGGTTTTGCCAGGTGAAGAAAAGCGTCCTGGCCCCGGCCGCTCGCGCCTGTCGCATGGCCAGCCAGGTGGCCAGGTTGTACGGCTCCTCGTCGATGTGGACGATATCCGGCCGGAACTGCGCCAGTCGCTTCGGCAGATCGGGGAAGTGATACAGGTGGTAGTGGCCGTTGAAGCGAACCGGATCGACCCAAAGCTCGTAGCCTTCGGTATGGCTGCGCTCCAGAGAGACAGGCCCGCTGGGATCGTCCCAGGATGGGGGGACGATGGCGACCAGCTCGACGTCGGGAGAGCGGCCGATCGCCTCCAGCTTGGTCTGGTAGGTCCCCACGAGACAGGCCTTGGAGAGCATGAGCACACGCATAGTCGATTTATGCCATTCAGGCGATGCTGATGAAAAGGAGACGTACGGTCCCGCTGAAGGGCATGATTGCGAACGGGAGCGCTTCGTCCCGGGCTGCCGGGCACGCGCCATCCACGGATGAGCGCTTTTGACGCAATAAGCTATTTTGCTATACTGCGTGAGCTTTGGCAACCTTGCGGAAGTCCTTATCGGAGCGAACTCACGGCCTGTCCCGCTTGGGATGGGCTTTGTTGCTTGTGGCGGTGCTCGTGGCTGCCGGCCTGCGTCTCTACCGGTTGGGGGAGTGGCCCTCCGGCCCCTACCGGGATGAGGCCTACAACGGCCTTGATGCGTTGGAACTCCTGCGCGGCAATTTGGCCTTGTTCTTCCCCGCCAATAACGGTCGCGAACCGTTCTACATCTATCTAGTTTCGGTCGCTGTCGCTCTGTTCGGGCAGACCACTTTCGCGCTGCGCCTGCCCGCGGCGATCATCGGCGCATTGGCGACCATCCCGACCTACCTGCTCGGCCGAGCGTGGTTCGGCCGCACGGTCGGCATGCTGGCCGCCTTTCTTTGGGCCGTCACGTTGTGGCCCGTCCATCTCGGTCGTATCGGACTGCGGGCCGGGCTGCTGGCCCTATTGCTGCCGTTGGCCTTCTGGCTGGGCACGCGGGCCTATCGCGAGCGGCGAGCCTTTCTGTGGTTTCTGGCGGGCGTGGTCTACGGCCTCAGCTTCTACACCTATCTGGCCGTTCGCTTCACGCCGCTCCTGTTGCTGCTGTTCGCCGCCTACCTCATCGCCACCGGTCGGCGGGAACGGCTATGGGACGACGGCCGAGCGCTATGGTTCCTCGTGGGTGGGGCGTTGGCCATCGCGCCGCTGGCCACCGTATTCATCGCCGATCCGTCGTTGTTTTTCGGCCGTGCCGGGCAGGTGTCGATCCTCAGCCCGGAGGTGAGTGGTGGCAACCCCATCGGCACGCTGCTGGACAATAGCGGTCGGGCGCTGGGGATGTATCTCTATCGTGGCGATGCCATCCTGCGCCATAACGCCTTGCTTAATTACAACGCCGTCCTCAAGAGCGATAATCCGATGGGCCGCCCCGTCTTTGACTGGCTGATGGTCGGGCCTTTTCTTGCCGGGCTGATCTGGTGTTTATGGCGCTGGCGACGGCCGGCAGCGACGTTCCTCTTGCTCTGGCAACTGGTCATGCTTGGCCCGACGATTCTGGCCGAAGACGCGCCTCATTTTCTGCGCGCCGTCGGCGTGCTGCCCGGGGCTGTTTTCTTCCCGGCCATTGGGTTGGCGCTCCTGTGGGACTGGCGAAGGCTGTCCGTTCCAATCCGGCGCGCGGCAGTCGTACTGCTGCTGGTTGGGAGCGCACTGCTGACCATCCGGGATTATGCCGTCTATGCTCGCCAACCGGACACGGGCTTTTTGTTTGAATCGGCCGCGGCCGAACTGGCCCACTCTGTCGAGGTCGACGTCGATGCCGGATCGCCTGTCTTTCTTGACCGGCGCTTTCCCGATGGTTGGCCGTCCGTCCGCTTTCTGCTGGGCCAACGGCCGGTCACGCTTTTCGATGGGCGGCAGGGCCTGCCAGATTTATCCGGCGGCCCGGCGATGGTTTATGCCTGGCCCTATGATACTTTGGATTACCTTGGCGCAGTCGTCGCTCCTCCGGCCGTCGTCGATATCTCTCCCGGCCCTCTGGCACGTGGCGATTTGGAGCCGGAGCCTTACTCCCTTTACACGCGCTACGCCATCATCCCCGGAGCGTTTGAGACAACGTCCGTTGCTGACTTCGACGGCCAGCTAAGGCTGCGCAAGGCCGTCGTCGAACAGATCGCGTCCGATGTGGTCGAGGTTGCCCTGCGTTGGGAAGCGAGCGAGGCGTTCCAGGCCGGCGACCGCTTGCCCAATTTGTTTGTCCACGTGGTTGGGCCGGAGGGCGTCGTGACGCAGTACGACGGGCCTCTCGGCTGGGGATTATGGCCGGTTGAGGGTTGGCGGCCGGGCGTGACGATCGGGGAGCGTCACCTCCTGCAACTGCCTCGGCCGTTCGATCCGGCAGGCGACCAAATTCAAATTGGGCTATACTGGGCGGACACGAACGAGCGCCTGCCGGTGCTCGATGCCC
>CAYXNH010000042.1:8348-18053 GCA_964466135.1 uncultured Ardenticatenaceae bacterium
CCCGTCTGGGTGTCGCCCACACCGGACGAAACGGGCGCGATCATCGTCATCGTCCAGGCTGGAGATTCGATGTGGAGTATCGCCGCCCGCGCCGGAATCAGCCTGCCGGAGCTGTTGGCCCTAAACAACCTGACCGAGAATTCGATCATCAGTCCCGGCGATGCGCTCATCATCGGTTACGCGACTCCGGAGGCCATCCCACCGGAGGAGCTTATCCCGACGGCGACGTTGCCTCCGCCCACGCCACAGCCGAGCGCCACCCCCTCTGAGGCGGCCATTTGTCTGTCGGCATTTGACGATCTGGATCGGAACGGAGTTCGTGGCGACGGGGAGCCGTTGCGGTCCGCGGTTGCGTTCACCATCTACAACACGCAGGCTGTGGTGGCCAATTACATCACCGACGGCCGCTCGGAGCCGAAATGCGTGAGCGGTTTGTCGCCGGGCGAATACCGCATCACCCGGTCGGTGGCCCCGGGCGAGATACTGACCACCGGGGGGAACTGGACACTGACGCTGGCCGCGGGTAGCGAACTGCACCAGGCATTCGGCAGCTTCTTTGCCGAACCTCAGACGGCCACGCCGGCAGGCGCGCCGCTATCCGGCTCGGCGATGCAGCCCACCGCGCCACCTGACCCGCTTCCTACCCCCGAACCGGGCACTTCCGGCATCTCCGGGATGCTGCCCCAACTGGCCGGGGTCGCCGTTCTCTTCATGGGGGGTTTACTCTTGCTGGGGGCTGTGCTAATCTTGCTAGTCAGGCAGTCGCGGAATTCCTCATCGGACGGCAACGATGAACGACAATTCCGCAACATAGACGACCTTGAATAAATCCTGGGTTATTCACGATACGATGACCCGTCATGCCGCCGTGATTGAAAAATGAAAAACAAGAAATTATTACCCTTCCTGATCCTGTTCCTGAGTTCAATGGTCCTCATCACCGGTCGCGGGTACGCCGCTCCGGCTGAGCAGGGGGCCAATCTGCTGCAAAACCCCAGCTTTGAGCAACCCTTCAGCAATGGCGTGGCCAACGGCTGGCAGCGATGGTTTATGACCAGCCCGAGGCAGGATGAAGAGTGTCTGGTGGCCTATCACTACGAGCCTAAATGGATCGTCGAGACGAACCCCGCCCTCGTGCGCGACGGCTCGGCCTCGCAGCATGTCGGCAACACTTGGGACACGTGGGCGGGTGGCGTCTTTCAAACGGTGCCCGCCACGCCGGGCACGACCTATCGCTTCTCGTTCCAGGGCCGCGCTCGCGGAGGAATGGATCCTTATCCCCAGCCGTCTGAATCCACGCTGCAGGTCAACATGCGCGCCGGTATCGATCCCAACGGCGGCGGATCGTGGAGCGACGGAGATGTGGTTTGGGGAATGGCCGGCTCACCCCACGACACCTGGCAGGAGTTCTCGGTGGAGGCGACGGCGACTGGTGACAAGATCACCGTCTTCACTTCATCCAACTGGGCCGTCACCGGCGTTAATCAGTGCCGCAAGTTCATGGATGTATGGTTTGATGCCGGGCAGCTCGTGGCCCAGACCCCACCCACCAACACGCCCGCACCTCTGCCGACTTTGGCTCCTGCCACCCAGCCGCCACCCACAGCCCTGCCCGCGCCCACCGGGGGTGTTCCCACCGAGGCGGCCGCGGCCACGGTAGCGGCGACGATGACCCAGGCTGTCGCGACAGACACTCCGACGCCGGTCAACTCGGCGACCATTTGCGTCAACGCTTTCCTCGACGCTAACGCCAACGGCCTCCGTGACGCAGACGAGTCGTTTGTGGCCGGGGTGATGCTGACCGTGGCTCAGGGCACAACTGTCGTCGGCCAGGCGGTGTCGACCGGCACCGAAACGCCGATCTGTTTCAGCAACCTCCCGGCCGGGGCCTATCAGGTCGGTCAGACGTTGTCGCCGACGCTGGAGATGACCACACAGGCCAACGCGACGATCAACGTGGTCGAAGGGCAAACAGTCGGGCTGGAATTCGGCAGCCGGCTGCGCCCGACACCCACGACCGAATCGCAACCCGGCTTGACGGCGACGGCCGAAGCGGCGGCCGCCACCCCCACAGTCCCGGCAACCGGCGGACGGGACGGGGGTTCAAACTGGATTGTCTATCTGGGCCTGGGCGCGGTTCTGATTGGAGTGGTCTTGTTGGGGGCGTTGCTGTTTATGGTGTTGCGACGGTAAGAACCTGCTCCGATAACTAAATCGCTTCGAGTGTGAGTCGAGCCTATCCAGAAAAAACTGTTGGGTGCATATGGCTTATGCTCCTTTGTGATCGATGAACGGATCTTAAAGAATCGGGATTTCGGAGTGAGGTCTTATTCGATGAACTCGGATTCCGCAAGACATTCCGAGAGAGAATCCGTGCTATAATATTGGTCGAAGACGCCATTTATGAAATGGAAGGGATTTATGACTTCCAAAACCGTAACCATTCCCAATGTTCGACTGTCGCTTGACGATTTAATCCGGGCTATTCGTCAATTAGAGCCTGAAGCGCGCGCGCAGGTTGCCCAGGCGTTAATTCAAGACGACCTGGATCGGCGGTTTGCCGACTTAATCAGGCGACTGGCTGACAAGGATCCGGTCGAACTCACCCCGACCGAGATCAATGCTGAGATCCTTGCCGTTCGTCAAGAGCATTGTTAGTTGTTTTCATGTTGCGGATCGTCGTTGACACCAATATCTGGGTTCGCGCCCTTCTTGGCGGACCGATTTCGCTTCCTGTTTTACAAGCCCTCTACGAGAACAAGTTCTTGCTGATCATCAGTGATGCGCTCATTGATGAATTGAGAGATGTTACCCAACGGCCCCGTCTCAAGCGAGGGATCGAGGCCGAAGATATTCAGGATTTATTGGAACAACTGGAGTTGCGGGGCGAGTTCGTCATCCTGACGACAATCCCCCCATATTGCCGGGATCCGAGAGATCAACCGGTCCTGGCGACAGCGATAGATGGTCATGCCGATGCAATCGTAACCGGAGATGATGATTTGCGCGGAGATGATGAACTTCGGGCTGCTATGGCGGGATATGGAGTCCAGCTCTGGGGAGTTCAAAAATTCGCGAATGCACTGTCGGTCGGATAGACGATTCCTAAATTAGGTAGAGAGGTTCTATGACACTCCATCCACTGGCCGGAAAGCCCGCTCCGAAGGAAATGCTGGTCAACATCCCGCGGCTGGTATCCGATTACTACACCATTCACCCCGACCCGACCGACCCGGCGCAACGCGTCGCCTTCGGCACGTCGGGCCATCGCGGCACATCACCGGCCGGCGGTTTCAATGAGGACCATATCCTGGCCATTTGTCAGGCCATCGCCGAATATCGCGCCGCCCAGGGCATCACCGGCCCGTTATTTGCGGGGATGGACACCCACGCGCTCTCGGAACCGGCGCTGGCGACGGCCGTTGAGGTGTTCGCTGCCAATGGCGTGGATCTGATCATCCAGCGTGATCGAGGCTATACCCCGACCCCCGTCGTCTCTCATGCCATCCTGACATGGAACCGCGACCATGCGCCGGCCAGAGCCGACGGCGTCGTCATCACGCCCTCGCATAACCCGCCGGAAGATGGCGGTTTCAAATATAACCCTCCCGAGGGCGGCCCGGCCAACACAGATACAACCCGGTGGATTCAGGATCGCGCCAATCAACTGTTGGGCGACGACCTGCGCGAGGTCAAGCGTTGGACCTATGGCCGGGCTTTGAAGGCTGACACGACTGCAGAACACGATCTTGTTACGCCTTACGTGAATGACTTGGGGTCGGTCATCGATATGGCTGCCATCGCGAGCGCGGGGCTGAAGATCGGTGTCGATCCGATGGGCGGCGCCGGGGTGGGCTTTTGGGGGCCAATCGGCGAACGTTATGGCCTGCACCTCGACGTCGTCAATCCCTATGTCGATCCCACCTTCAGCTTCATGACCGTCGATCATGACGGCAAGATTCGCATGGATTGCTCGTCGCCCTACGCCATGGCCGGACTCATCCGCCTAAAGGACGATTTCGACATCGCCTTCGGCAACGATCCCGATTTCGATCGCCACGGCATCGTCACTCGCAGCGCCGGGTTGATGAATCCCAATCACTATCTGTCCGTCGCCATCCACTATCTGTTCCAGAATCGGTCTAATTGGCGCGCCGATGCGGCCGTTGGCAAAACGCTCGTCTCCAGTTCGATGATCGATCGCGTGACCGCCGATCTGGGCCGTCGGCTCGCCGAAGTGCCTGTCGGGTTCAAGTATTTCGCCGACGGCCTGCTGAGCGGCGATTACGGCTTTGGCGGCGAGGAGAGCGCCGGGGCATCGTTCCTGCGGCGCGACGGTGCGGTCTGGACGACCGACAAGGATGGCTTCATCATGGACCTGCTGGCGGCCGAGATCATGGCCCGCACCGGCCGCGATCCCGGCGAGCATTACCGGTCGCTGACGGAGAAGTTCGGCGATCCGGCCTACGAGCGCACCGACGCGCCGGTGACACCCGAGCGCAAGGCAGTGTTGAAGAACCTGTCGCCTGACCTGGTTCGGGTCGATACGATGGCCGGCGAGCCTATCCTGGCCAAACTGACCCGCGCCCCGGCCAATGACGAGCCGATCGGCGGGCTGAAGGTCGTCACGCAGAATGGCTGGTTCGCGGCGCGGCCGAGCGGCACGGAGGATATCTACAAGGTCTACGCCGAGAGCTTCCTGGGCCGTGATCATCTGCGCCGGATTCAGTCCGAGGCCGCCACGATTATCGACGACGCCTTTGCCGCCGCCGGGGTATGAATGGTTTGAGGCCCGGCAAGCGGTTTGAATTGACGGCGCGGCGGTTGGCCGCGGCTTCCTTTCACCTGTTTGGACCTGACTGGCCGTGGCTCGCGGCCGTGCTGCTGGCAGCCTTCGTTGCCGCCTGGCCGGCCGTGTCGCAGCCCGGCTTGCTGAACACGCGCGGCGGCGGGGATAGCCCGTTCCTGCTGCAACGACTCCACCAGATGTCGACCGCGCTCGCCGACGGTCACTTTCCCGTTCGCTGGATGCCTGACGCCAACTATGGCTATGGCTACCCGTTCTATAACTATTACGCGCCGCTGTCGATCTACATCGCCGCCGGCTTTCGTTTCCTGGGCTTCAGCTTCATCCGCGCCATTCATCTGGCACAACTGGCGGGGTTTGCCGTGGCCGGGGTGGGCATGTTCTATTTGGGGCGGCGTTGGCTGGGTTCGCGGTGGGCGGGGTTGTTGGCGGCCGTGGCCTATACCGTCGCGCCGTTCCACATGGTCAACGTCTATGTGCGGGGCGACTCTCTGGCTGAATTCTGGGCTATGGCGTTCTATCCGCTGGTGTTGCTGGCGGCGGATGGGCTTCTGGGAGCGGGGGAGCGGGGGAGCAGGGGAGCCGGGGGGTGGGGGAGCAGGGGCGCGGGGGTTACCGCTTTCGCCTTCGCCTATGCCGCGCTTATCCTCAGCCACAACATCTCGGCCCTCATCTTTTCGCCGTTCCTGCTGCTCTATCTGGTTGTGCGACTGGTGGACATTAATAAGCGACCGCATCGTGAAAGCGAATCCGTTCCTCTCGCCCATTACGCCATTCCGGCTGCTCGTACCACGGTATTGACGATCGCCCCGGCCTTCGTCCTGGCCCTGGCCTTGGCCGCGTGGTTCTTCGTGCCCGCGCTGGCCGAGCAGAGCCTGGCCCAACTCGGGCCGGTCACCGAGGGATACTTCCACTTCAGCAACCACTTTCGCGGCCTCGACCTCGTGCAAGGCGGGTTGATTTTCGACTATAACCCCGACGGCGGCGTCGCTTTCCGGCTGGGACTGGTGCAGGCCGGGCTGGCTCTGGCGGGGGCGGCGGTGCTGTTGCGGTCGTGGCGGTTGGCCGCCAATCGTGTGTCGTCGGCCGTCATTCTGTCCGGGTTGTTGATCGCCGTCCTGATGGTCACGCCGCTCTCCCGGCCGTTGTGGGATCATCTGCCGCTCTTGCCCTTCACTCAGTTCCCCTGGCGTTTCCTGTCCGTTGCATCTTTTTTTGCGGCGGCGGCCGCAGGGGCGCTCGTGCTCGTAACCGACCGACCGGCAGCGCAGGCGGCCATCGCCCTGACCGGCAGCCTGGTGTTGCTGTCGGCGGGACTGTTGGGCCTGCGCACCGACGTCCTTATCCTGAGCGACGCCGATGTGACCGCGGAGCGCCTGGCGCAATATGAGTGGTTCACCGGCAATATCGGCACCACCATCAGCGCGGAATACCTGACTCCGGAGTCGGCGCCACGGCCGTGGGCGAGCCGCTGGCTCAATACGGGCGAGCGGGACTACATCGTCGCCGTCGAAGGGGATCTGTCGGCCGAGCTGCTGGAACGCCGGGCGACCTCGCAGGCATGGCGGCTGGTTGCCGGAGAGGGCGGGGCGCGGGCGCTCTTGCCCACGCTTTACTGGCCGGGCTGGATGGCGACTATCGACGGCCGCCCGGCCGAACTTCGCGCCTTCCCGTCATCGGGCCTGATGGCGCTTGATGTGCCCGCGGGCGAGCATGTCGTCGCGCTGGAGCTTGGCCGCACACCGGTGCGCCGAATTGCCGAATGGGTGTCGCTGGGGGCGATGCTCCTCGTCGCCTTCCTGTTCATCCGGAGGGCGTCCTCACTTCGGCCGAACTACCGTTGGTTAGGGACGATCATCATTGTTTCGGCATTCCTCATCGCTTTGGCTTTCCTCTGGCGTGATGATCCGCGCGAATTATCGCCGGGCGATATGACCTGGGACTTCGCGCAGATGGGCTACCTGCACCATGACCCCGCCGGGGTTGCGTTCACAGATGGCGCGCGCCTGCACCACTATGGCTATAGCAGTGACACCATTGAGGCTGGGGCGACGTGGATGGTGACGCTCAGCCTCACGCCGGGAACCGCCGCGACGGCCACGCTCGACCTGGTGACGCCTGCCTCGGCTCGACCCGTGCCCGACGGCATGGCCACACCTCCGGTGATAGCCACGCGGACCATTGAGCTGAGCGACGAGGTCGCCGTCTTTACCCTGCCGATCCCGGCTCTGGCTCCCGCCGGGTTGGTTGTGCCGCGCCTGACCCTTCATGGAGCGCGGCCGTTGATGCCGTCGGGCGGCACGCGGGGAGACCTGTATCTGCGGCCGTTGCGTGTGACGGCCGCTCCCGACGGTCCGGCAACGTCGGTCGATCTCGACGTGCGGCCGCTGACGATGACGATGCCCGATGAGGCGACGCTCGACGGACAATTTGCCTGGATCATCCCCCGGCCATTGGAGAGCCGTTACCAGCTATCATGGCGAGTGCAAAACGGCGACGGAATGGTTCTAGGCCAACTCGATACCCAGCCGGGTTATGGCTTCCATCCGACCGATGGCTGGGTGGCAGACGCGACGATCCATGACTGGTTGGCCTTGCAGCTGCCGGATTCGCTTTCCGGCCCGGCTCCCTATCCGCTGGTGGTCATCCTCTATGACTCGCCGACAGGGGAACAATTGCTGTTTCGTCGGGTGGGCGAGATTATCGAGACGGACGGCCGCCGAGCCTATCAAGCCGTCACGCCGATTTTTGATCCGCCTGTGATGGGTGCGGCCGCCGATGTCACCTTCGCCGGGGAGGGTCTTCCGCTGATCGCCTTGCTCGGCTATGACCAGACGGTCGTGGATGGCCGGCTGGAATTGACCCTCTACTGGCGCGCGGTGGCCGGGATTCCGGCCGACTTCACGCGCTTCGTGCATCTGATCGACGCATCCGGGGCGGTCGTCGCCCAATCGGACGGCCATCCCGCCGGCAACAGCTACCCGACCGGGCAGTGGGTTGAGGGGGAGGTAGTGATTGACTCGCTGCGTCTCGACCTGTCGGCCGTGCCGCCGGGGGCCTACCATCTGGCGACCGGCTTCTATCGTGCCACAGAGGGCCTGCCGCGACTGGATGCCGTCACTCCCGACGGTCCGCTGCCCGATGGCCGAGCTGTCTTGCCCGACCCCGTCGTCATTCCCTAACGGCCGTCGCCCGCCCCTTATTGACCAGAAAGGACAGTTCCGTGACGAACTCGAACCGTTCGGCCGGCCAGCCGCGCTCGTCCAGCAACCGGCGGAAACCGGCTTCGTAATGAGCGGCCATCGAGCGAGAGGACTCGCCTCTGCGGCGGCCGCAGAGCGTCTGTGTCGGGAAGGAGACGAGCAGCCAGGGGGCGCGGATCGTGTCGAGCAGGCGTGCCGGGGCCGTCTTGTCCACGGTCTCCAGGCAGGGCAAGGTCTTGAGGATGAGCGCCAGATCGGCCGGCTCATCCGGTGGACGGCCGATTACGTCCCGCACTTCGGCCCGGCCGGGGATACCGGCCAACTTAAAGTACTGGTTGAGGAAGGCTATCTGGTTGGCGTAGATGTCGCAGGCGATGTATTCCGTTGTCGTCGGCAGAGGCATCCACGGCCGGGCCAGCGGATTCAGCCCGCAGGCGATGTCGATGATCCGGCCGGGTGGCGGGATGGTTGCCATGATCGTGGTGTAGAAAGTGTTGAGGATCGGCAGGCGCTCGCGGGTGGAGGTGTGGCCGGCCATCGCCTCCCGGCAGGCGTCCCGGAATCTCTCGCTATCCAAACCGGCTTGTGCCGCCTCGCGCAGCCGGGCGAGTGTTCGGTTGTAGTCGATGGGCGCGTCCAGAAAGGCGCCTCCGGCCTGATGAAGCGCGTTCTTGGTGGCTTTGACGGCCGTTTTCAGGTTGGGGCGGATGGCCAGCTCGCGCGCGCCGATGGCTCGCACGAATTCAGGGCTGACATGACGGTACTTGGCGCTTGCCAGGACCGCGGCTACCAGGGCATCCAGTTGCTCGTCCAAAGCACCTCCCATAGATGCCCTCAGTTCACAGGCGCGAACATGAATGTCGCTGCCGGCCGCCCGGTTGCGAACGCCACCCGAACCAGCCGGATGGGCGGTTTGCTCCGGCTTGGTCGCGATGCGTCCAGCAAGCGTGCGGCCGTCTCCCACGGTGCTTCACCGGGTTTACCGGCTACGGCATCGACGGCCGGCTCGGTATCCGGGTCGATAATCATCATCTCCAAATCGCCATCATCGGCGGCTTCGACCAGCCGGACGGAGACATCCCAGGCTACCGGATCGGCCGCCGGTTTCGTGCGCCCAACCAGCCGCCCGAACCACGCCCCTGGGTCGCTCGCCTCGCGCTCCACCGAAGGCGACCCTCCGGCATGATGCAAAGCCTCATCGACTTGTTGCCTGTAGCCGGAGGAGAGACCTCGGGGCAAGGGGGAAAAGTCGAAGAACCCGGCGGGCGGATAGCCCGCGGGCACTTGCAGAACGCCGCCGCGCATGGTGCAGCGATAGCAGAACGTCAGCCGGCCGCCGTCGCGACCGCTATGATAGATGCCGGTCAGCCTGATCGGCATGACGATGAGGCTCGTTTCCTCGCGGAAGACGCGCGCCAGCGTTTGCGCGGGCAGGATGCCTGCTTCGGCCATGTGGCCGACAGGCACCAGCGAGTCATTCGTGGTTTTTTGCAGGAAGATCCGACTCTGGTAGTCGGTCAGGAAGCCGTTGATGATGAGTTGCATGGGTTGAATTTTGGTTTAATCGGCCAATAATTAATGATTTAAGCTTCTGAAACGCCGGTTGTGTTCAAGATACCCTCGCGTTTATTCGCTTTCCTGCGCCCCACCGATCACAACTACGTATTCCCCCCGTGGTTCCGACTCGTCAAATCG
>CAYXNH010000043.1:0-18003 GCA_964466135.1 uncultured Ardenticatenaceae bacterium
GCGCGGCTCGATCTCTCGTTACTCGGCACCCTTCGCGTCTCGCTCGACCAACGACCGTTGACGAGCTTTCGCTCGGCCAATAATCAGGGGTTACTGGCTTACCTGGTTCTGAACAACGACAACCCCATCTCGCGCGAAGTCCTGGCCGCGCTCCTTTGGCCGGATGAATCGGACGACGACGCGCACAACAACCTGCGTCAGGCGATCTTCCGGTTACGTCAGTTGCTGGGCGATGGCGAGAACGGCGACACCCCCTATCTGACGATCACGCGGCAATCAGTGCAGTTCAACCCCAACAGCGATTACTCGCTGGACGTAGACCGATTCCTGCGGGCGATAGAGAGCCACGATCTGGATGCGGCCGCGGCTGCCTACACCGGCGAACTCCTGCCCGGCTTCACCTGCAATAGCCTGGAATTTGAAAACTGGCTGCGGCTGGAGCGAGAACAGTTGCATCGGCTGGCCCTGGAGGCCATGTTCGAGGCGGCACAGGATCATCTGGCTGCGCGGCGATTTGATAAGGCGCTGGCGGCCGCCCGCCGACAACTCGCCCTGGAACCCTGGCGTGAGCCGGCTCACCGTCAATCGATGCAAGCTTACGCGCTGACCGGCGATCGGACAGCGGCTCTGGCCCAGTTTGAAACTTGCCGGGAGATACTGGAAGTGGAATTGGGCATCGCGCCGTCTCAAGAGACGATCGCCCTGATGCACGAGATCAAATCCGGCCGCTTCAGTAGTCTGGAGACGGATGAGATCATCCGCCCGCCGGCGCGGATACGTCACAACCTGCCCGCCGATACCACGCCCTTTATTGGACGTGAGACCGAAATGACCGAAATCCGCCGCTTTCTTGTCCACGAACGCCGGCGACTGGTAACCATCGTGGGGCCGGGCGGCATGGGCAAGACGCGGTTGGCAACGGCCATGGGCTTAACCCTTTTGCCGCAGTTCGAAGATGGCGTCTATTTGGTGGATCTCGCGCCGGTCGAGCAGCCTGAGGGGATCGTCCCGGCCATCGCTACCGCGCTGGAATACAGGCCACCCGATCCGGCGTTCGAATTAAAGCCTCAATTGCTCGACTTTCTGGCACAACGCAATTTACTGTTAATCCTCGATAATTTCGAACAGATCCCGGGTGGAGCGACAATGGCCGGTGAAATACTCCGGTTATGTCCGAATGTCGCCCTGCTGATCACTTCGCGCGAGCGCCTTAACCTGACCAGCGAAAGTCGCTACGAATTGGGCGGGCTGGATTACCCGACCACGCTGTCGGCCGATGACGCCATGGGCTACACCGCCGTAAGTTTGTTCGTCGACAGCGGCCGCCGCGTCCGGCCCGGTTTCGAATTGACCGGCGACAACGTAGCCGACATTATCCGCATCTGCCGGCTGGTACGGGGAATGCCACTGGCGCTAATCCTGGCCGCGGGTTGGCTGGAAATCCTGAAATCGGCCGAGATCGCCGTCGAGATCGAGCAAGGGCTGGAGTTCCTGGCCGGCGACATGGCCGACCTGCCCGAACGCCAGCGCAGCATGCGCGCCGTCTTCGACCGCTCCTGGCGCGGCTTGTCGCCGGAGGAAGCCGCGGTCATGGCCCGGCTGAGCATTTTTCGCGGCGGCTTCACCCGCGAGTCGGCCGAGAATGTGGCCGGAGCAAACCTGCGCATCCTGCTGGCATTGGTGAACAAGTCCCTTTTGCAGCGCCGAACTGAGGACGGGCGATTCGACATGCACGAATTGCTGCGCCAGTACGCCGCCCAGCAACGTCGTCAAATCGATCCCGATGGATTGGTTGAACTGGCGCATTGCCGCGAATTTGCGCGGCTTGTCGATACGGAAGTGCGTCAGGCCGTAATACCATTCCTTGCCCACATCACCGACCGGTTGGCGGCTGAGCGGGACAATATTCGTCGTGCCTGGGCCTACGCCGTTGATCATACGTTAAGCGAAAAACTGGTGATGCTGGCTGGTGGTATTTACGCCCTTGGCATGGCCGAGGGTAGCCATCACCATCTCCTGCTGGAGCAAGCCTTGCGGTCACTTCAGACAGCAGGGCTGCCGGATACACACCCGGACATGATACGCTTGCAGGCGCATTTGCTGGATTCGATGCATGGATTCGAGGCGCACAGTCACGTCAAGGATCTGATGCTGGAATTCGTCCCATTGGCGGAAAGGTACGGCGATCCCGAACTGCGCGTCTGGCTGTATGACAGTATCGCCGGTATCCTGACCGAATTGCGTGACATCGAGGCGCTGGCGTGGGTCGAAAAGGCAACTTCGGTCGCGCTGGAAATGGCCGATGAGTTCTATATCACCCGGACAAGAGCCTTGGAGTCAAGAATTCGTGTTCAACTGGGCCAGGAAGATGACGCCGCAACGCTAACAAGGCTGGAGACTTATTTAGCTTATTTTGAATCCAGAGGACCGCAGAATTTCTATATTGTTTCCGGTTTGCTAAGGACTTTAACTTCATACTGTACCTCGCTCCATGACCATGAGCGTGCCGTATACTACGGTAAACGCTTTCTTAACAAGGCTAAAGCCGGCCGAGACCTTTATCATATCGGAGCCGCAACTACGGAGTTGGCTCAGATTCGTCTGGAAATGGTGCAGACACAAGCGGCGGCCGATCACCTCCTCGACAACCTGGACTGGCATCTGGCGATCGGGAAGGTCTGGCAGACACTCGGCGCAATATTTTCGACCGTTCTGGATTTCAACTTTATGCCGCTGTTTGGAGGCTGGGAAGAGATCGTGCCCATCCTGTCAATGGTCAACCATCATCCGGAAGCGATCCCCCTTTATCGGGAACAAATGGCCGCCTGCCTGGCCGTTCTGGAGACAGAGATAGGCCCTGAAGCCTATGCCGCCGCCTGGGAGCGGGGCAAAGTGCTGGACTTTGACACGGCCGTCGTCTGGATGCGGGCGGCGCTGTCGCCCAAGGCAGAGCAGCGCATCTAGCCGATCACCATCGCGCCCGATGCTCCTCGGCAAAGCCGATCAGGTCGCGAATCTCCAGCGCCGTGTCGTCGTCCAGAACCGCCCGGCCGTTGTAGCGGCCGAACATCTGGTGGACCTCGCTGAAGATGACGCCCAGGTTCGTCCGCGCTGTACGATCCTTGAAGGGTGTGAAGGTCAGGTCGAGCCGCCCCGCATCGTCGGTGAAGCGCCACGGCCGCATATAGTCATTGCCTGTATAGCCGAAGGCCACGTCGCCCAGCTTGTGAACGCGGCCGTCGAGGATGACGGCATTCTCCGTCGCCCGGCTCAGGTCACCGAAGCCGCGGCCGAGGTTGAGACCGATGGTCCGGCCGTCCGGCAAAAAGCCCGACGCGCTGGCCCAGTTCCAGTAGCTGCTGTACTCCCACACGCCCCGTCCCCAGTCGAGCTGGCCGAGGCTGCTGTCCGGCTTGAGTTCTTCCAAATCGTCGCCATATTGAATCCGGCCGGTAGCGGGAAGGCAGTTGATCTTGGTGTTGTAGTAGAAGCGCCGGTCGCCGATGGGGATGACGATGGTCATCGACTCCTGCCCCGGCGGGACGGCCAGGCTGATATCGGCCTGAATGCCGCGGCCGCCATGGAAGGCCGGCCAATCAACGCTGATGCGTCGTTCGCCCTGCCCGGCCTGAAAGCGCAGCGACGCCTTGCTCCCGGCATAGACGGCTTCGCCCTCCGGGCTGTTGCGCTCAAGTTGAACGCCTCGCCCCAGGGGGACGACCAGCCCTTCCTCGTGCAGGTCGCCTGTGGCGAAGTCGAGCGTATAGACGAAAATATTGGCCGCGTAGCCCAGATCGGCGATGGTGGCCGAGAAGAAGCGGCGCGGGGTGAAAACGGCGTAGTAATCCCATCGCTTCTTGCGGAAGCGCTGGAACAGGCCCAGTGGATAGAAGCGCGCCTGTTCAAGGTTGCAATCCAGCAGTGGTTGTCGCGACCATCCTACGTTGACCAGGCGACCGTTCTTATCGAGCAAAGGACCGGGTTGGTTTATTTCGTGTTGCATCATAAGGCTCCCTCAAGGTACAGCGGCCTGTTCCAGAATATCGAGGACGTGAGCGGCCGCGACCGGCCACGAGAAACGGGCAAGATTGGTATAACCGGCCGCGATTAGGTTGTTTTGAAGATATGAATCATCGATCACCCGCCGCATCGCCTCCGCCAGTCCGGTCGTATCCAGCGGATCGACCAGCAATGCCCCTTCTCCCGCCACCTCCGGCAGCGAGCTGGTGTTGGCGCAGATAACCGGAGTGCCACAGGCTTGTGCCTCCAGCACCGGGAAGCCGAAGCCCTCATAAAGCGACGGAAAGACCAGCGCTGTCGCTCCGGAAAGGAGCGCGGCCTTGTCGGCCTCGTCCACATAGCCGATGACCCAGATATGACCGCCGACTACGGAGGGAAAGCGGCTGATCGTGTCCAGGAGGGGTTGGGAAAGCCAGCCGACCTTCCCGGCCAGCACGAGGGTATATCCCTCGGCATGTAACCCGCTGGCGGCAAAGGCCTCAACCAGCCGGACAAGATTCTTGCGGGGCTGAAGCGTGCCGAGATAGAGCAGGTAGGGTGGGCGGATGCCGTATCTGGCGCAGGCGGCGCTGATGCGGTCCGGGTCTTCTTCCCGCCGCAGATCGGGATCAGCGCCCGGATAGACGACATCGATCTTCTCCGGGGCAATGTCATAGAGGCGCACCAGATCGTCGCGAGTTGCCTTCGAATCGGCCAGGACGCGGCGGCCGGTCCGGGCGTTGTGGCGCGTGCTCCAGCGCAAATAGGCCAATTGGCGACGGGGATGGGCCTCGGGGAACTGTTCATAACCTAAATCGTGGATCGTGGCCACGGCCGCGCCCCGATAGCCAAGCGGGATCACATGCGCCGGGGTGAAGAAGACGTCGGGTGGGCGGTGGCGCAGTTCGCGACCGAGCGCCCAATGGGTCCACAATCGGCGCTGAGGTATGACGACACGCTCGGAATCATGCCAATCTTCGAACAAATCATCCGGCGGCGACTGGTTGAAGTAGAGCCGCAACTGATGACCGCGCTCGGCCGTCAGGGGGATGAGGGTTCGAATGAGATGGAAGGCGTAGGCTTCCGTTCCGGTGCGTTGTCCGGTGGCGGCGCGGCTGGCGTCGATGCCGATGATCATGATGCCAGACCTGCCCGAGACAACAAGTGTGGCTCACTCATTTCATACCCCAATCCTGATCGCCATCATCGAGAAGCCACGTTATTCCAGTGAGCAAGGCGCACGTATGGTCAGGAATTGATCGGCCGCCCATCCCTCTTCGCCGCCGACCGCCCGTACCTTGCGCCAGAGAATACCGCCGGCTTCGACCGAGGGTTCCTCCAACACGGTAAGCAGCGTGCCGTCGGATAACAGGACGAGTTGCTCGCCTTGCGGTTCTGAGCGTAAATAAAGGCCGTTTCCACCTGTTCCTTCTACCACCGCGCGACATACGGTAGGGGTTGCCGTCGCCGTGGGTTCCGGAGTCAGTGACGTGGGTTCGGGCGATGGAGGAAACACTTCCAGCATAGGTGTCGGCGTCGTCACCAGGGGGCTGCCCGCGCCATCGGCCGCTTCTGCCTCCACGGTCGGCGGCAAGGCGGCGTTGATGAGTTGTTGTCTCTGGAAGTACAGAAGGCCGAGCGTGGCGGTATAGAGAGCGGCCGCGACTGTCAACGTGACGAGCGCGCGACGTAGCACGATCTCGCGCTCCAGCGTATAAAATCGCGCGCCGCCACGCCGGATGTTGCGGTAGGTGAAGAAGGTAGCCGCCACCGCGCCGACGAACAGGAGAATGGGCAATAATATCCCGGACATAATTCGGTTAGCCCCGTGAATCCTCTTTCAGCCCCAGATCGGCAGCCGACAACGGCCCTTCCCGCACGACAAACGGCCGCGTCCCCGAGCAGTCCACGATGGTCGATGGCCGGTCGCCGGGCGTTGAGCCATCATCCAGTACGGCGGCCACGGCGCCCTGCAAGGCCGCCAGGGCATCTTCGCCGTTTAGAGCCGGCTCGCGACCCGACAAATTGGCGCTGGTCGTTGCCACCGCTCCGCCCGCCTCGCGAATGAGCGCCCGGGCGACGGCATGATCCGGAAGACGAACGGCGATATTTCCGTTGGGTGAGATCGTGTCGGGTAAACCGGACAGGCGCGGGACGATGAGCGTCAGCGGCCCCGGCCAGAAGCGGTCGATCAGTCGCTGAGCCACGGGAGGTATCGCCACGGCCACCTTGAATACATCGGATGTATCGGCCAGGAGAACCGGTATGCCCTTGCTTGCCGGGCGTCCTTTCAGGACGTAGAGGCGGTTGATGGCCGCCGCGTCGAAGGGCAACACCCCCACGCCATACACCGTATCGGTTGGAAACACGACGGGATAGCCGCGTCGTAGCCACGCGGCCGCCTCGTTGACAGCCGCCGGATCGCCGGTGAGCAAATGGCGTGTGATTAATTCCCTTTCGTTCGAATCCGCTAACACGTGTTCAGTCTTCCCTTTTCTCGCCTCAGGTCTGAATTACTACAATTCGATCGCGCTCGGCAAAATCGGCCAAGACGCGGATGTCCGCCTCCGGCCATGATTGCCGGGCCAGAGCCATGACGGCCTCGCCTTGCCGCCAGCCGATTTCCAACAAGATCAAACCGCCCGTTCGCAGGCGTTCAGCGGCTTGTGGCAAGAGGTTTCGATAGTGATCGAGGCCGTCTACGCCCCCGTTCAGTGCAAGCGCAGGTTCGTAGAATTTTACTCCAATGGCCAAAGACGGCCACTCGTGCTCCGCGATATAGGGGAGGTTGGCGACGATCAGATCGAGTCCGGGTGCGAATGCTGCCAGCAGATCACCCCGCACGAAACGAATGCGGTCGGGTGCATGATGTCGGGCATTGACCGTGGCCACGGCCAATGCTTCGGCGGAAATATCCACGGCCGCCAAGGTCGCCTGTGACAATTGTCGCGCCAGGCTGACGGCGATGCAACCGCTGCCCGTGCCGACATCGACAACGCGGATCATCCCCCGTCTTTCCGCCCACTTGGCGGCCGTCTCCACCAGCTGCTCCGTCTCCGGGCGGGGGATGAGAACATCATGTGAGACGGCGAAATCCAGCCCAAGGAACGGCGCGTGACCAGTCAGGTAGGGGATTGGTTCATGAGTTGCGGCGCGATCCAGCAAGGCCTGGTAGGTGGCTGCCTCACTGGACGACAACAATTTGTCGTCGTGAGCGACCAGCCAGGCATGGTCACACCCCAGCACGTGCTCCAGTAACAGGCGAGCATCGAGCGCGGGCGTAG
Source organism: uncultured Ardenticatenaceae bacterium (assembly GCA_964466135.1). Lineage (GTDB taxonomy): Bacteria > Chloroflexota > Anaerolineae > Promineifilales > Promineifilaceae > Promineifilum. The sequence continues at coordinate 7,284 of CAYXNH010000043.1, forward strand.
GTGATTCGGATAGTTGGGCGCGGCCGAACTGCCACGCTTCGCGGATGGTTGGCATAGAACAAACGGCAGCCGGCGCGAATCCGTCCGGCTGCCGTTTGTCAATTGTACTCGATCGATCAGGCGAAAGCCGCTTCGCGAGCGGGGATTAGATTGTGTTGTTCCAGATAAACGAGGATGCGCCGGGCGCTCTCTTCCGGCGTCTCCTGATCGGTGTGGATGTGGATATCCGGATTGGTCGGGGCTTCGAATGGGTCGGAGATACCGGTGAAGTTGGGGATCTCGCCGGCGATGGCCTTCTTGTACATGCCCTTGACGTCGCGGCCGATGACGACATCGAGTGGCGCGTCGATGAATACTTCCATGAAATTGGTCGTGTTGGCGCGGACCATGTCGCGAACGGCCTGGTAGGGTGAAATAAAGGAGCACACACAGCCGACCTCATTGCGCGACAGCAGCTTGGCCACGAAAGAGACGCGCTCGATATTCTTGTCGCGATCTTCCTTGGAGAAACCCAGATCGCGGGTCAGGCTCTCGCGCACGACGTCGCCATCCAGGCGCTCAAACTTGCAGCCTCGCGACTTGAGTTCTTCTTCCAGGATCAGGGCGATGGTTGTCTTGCCCGCTCCGGACAAGCCGGTCATCCAAAGGACGTAGCCGGGGTATTCTTTCTTCGGGGACATGAAAATCTTTCCTCTTGATGGTTAGTTGCTATTAGTTGTCGTGCGGATTCATTCCGTCGGTTCGCACGAACCCACGCTCAATGAGCGTGTCCAGGATCGTCCGCGCATTTTCCTCGGCCGTGTGATGCAACGTCTCGATGACCAGCTCAGGATTTTGTGGCGCCTCATACGGGTCGTCAATGCCCGTGAAGCCGATGACTTCGCCGCGGCGCGCGCGCGCATAGAGACCTTTGGTATCGCGCTGCTCGCATACTTCCAGCGGTGTGTTGACGAACACCTCGATATAGTTATCGGAACCAATCGAGCTGCGTACCTCGTTTCGCGTGCTGCGATAAGGGCTGACGGCCGCGCAAACGACGATGCCGCCGTGACGTGTGATCTCCGATGCCACAAAGCCGATGCGACGAACGTGGTCATCACGATCTTCCTTGGAGAAGCCCAGTCCTTCGGAGAAGTGCGTTCGGACGACGTCGCCATCGAGCAAGGTGATGCTGCGGCCGTATTCCTGCAGCAGGGTTGTCAGTACGTTGGCCGTGGTTGATTTTCCGGCATTGTGCAGGCCGGTGAGCCAGATGCAGACCCCCTGGCGATAGCGCGGCGGGTAGGTCTCGGCCAGAATTTCGGCTACCTCCGGACGGGTGAACCATTCGGGCAACTGCTTGCCGTTGTGCAAATACTGTTCGCGCACCTGCGTACCACTGATGGACGCCGTCTTGGTGTCCTTATCGACTTTCGTCACTTCTTCATAGCGGTCTTCTTCCGGCAAATAGACAAGCATCTGGAAAGGTACGGGCGTGACACCCAGTTCTTCGCTATGTTTTTCGACCAGTTGCTGGGCGTCGTAGGGACCGTAGATTGGCTTGCCGGTGGAGTCGTTGCCGGGGCCGGCGTGGTCGCGACCGACGATGAGATGGTTCGCGCCGAAGTTTCGGCGAATGATCGCATGCCAGACCGCCTCCCGTGGGCCGCCCATGCGCATGGCCAGCGGCAGCAGGGACAGCAAGATGCGGTCGGGATCATAATATCGCTGTGCCAGCGCCTTGTAGGTGCGCACGCGGGTGAAGTGGTCGACGTCGCCGGGCTTGGTCATGCCGACGCTTGGGTGCAGCAACAAAACGCCGTCCTTTTCCATCGTGGCGCGCTTGGTCAATTCTTCATGGACGCGGTGGAGAGGGTTGCGAGTCTGGAAAGCGATCACGTTTTCGTGCCCAAACTTTTCCAGACGAGCGCGGGTTTCCGTCGGGGTCAGTCGTATCGATTTGAAATCATAGCGAGCGGGCAACTGCAAGACGCGCAATTGGCCGGAGATATTGAACTTGCCCCAGCCATGCATCTCGGCGACGATAGGATGTCGCAAGTCAAGCGTACGGAAAGCCTTTTGAGCAACTTCCTCAACTGACCATGGGTATATCTCTTCGACGTTCATGATCGCCAGCAGATCATTGCCCGGACTGCGGAGAGCGATGTCCTGACCGATCTTCAGCTTGACCGCCACCCTTTCATCCACCGGCAGGGGGATGGGCATCGGGAAGAGGGTGCCGTCGGCCAAACGCATCATGTCGATCACGCTCTGGTGATCGGCCTGGCTCATGAAGCGATCGAGGGGCGAAAAACCGCCGACCGCCAATAGTTCAAGGTCGCAAGCGGAACGCTCCGAGATACGAATGGACGGCAGTGTGTTGGCGTAAGAGCGCAACGCCGCGCGTTCGGACTCCGGAACCATCAGGTCGATTAGGGTGCCTCCATAGGGAGAGATCAAAATCGATTGTTCAGCCTTTGGGGATTCTTCAGTCATGATTAACAACTTAACTCTACTCCTTGTCGCGCTGCGAGATCACATGATTTCAATAAGGGACGCATCGACAGAATTTTACTATTTTTGATTTCTGCAATGATGTGCAAACCGAATGATTCACCGCCGGCTCATTAATATTGCCGATGACATCGACCGGATTTAGGTCACTATTGCGGTCGATATCCAAGCTATGAGGCGGCTTTCTAAATCGGGAAAAGTTACGTGGACGAAAAAGCAGATGAGCTGATTCGTAAACGCCCGGTTATATGCATCCGGATTTTAATTTAATCAACCTTCCTTACGATGAAGATCAACATATTTGGTTTAACCCAGATAGCCCAACTGCTTCAAGCGTGCGGTTACATCGGCCTCGGCCGCCTCGTCCCAACTGCCGGCCATCTCGTCGCGATCACGGATTGCGGACGGGATGATCTCTAATGGATGGGTCGCCTGGAATGAATCAGCCAGCATGATGTCGATGGAATCGCCGTCCATGTAATCCGGCACAGGGCAGCCCAGGAGCTGGAGTAATGTCGGCGTCAGGTCGACGATCGGTCGCTCCGGCAACGCTCCGGGGCGTATGTCTGGGCCGGCGGCGATGAGGATGCCCTCCAGTCGATGGCCGCCTGTCTCGTCAGTATATGGTTTGCGGAAGAGAACGCCTCGTTCCTCAGCGAATTCATATCCTTGGCGAGTGATATAGGTCAGGCCACGCATAATAACCAGCAGGTCGGGAGCTTCGGCCAGATATCGGCCGTGGTACAGTTCTTCCTTCCTGTATACTCGGTCGACCACCGGCAAGCCATCCTCCGGATCAACGAGCGTCGTCAGGCGTCGGGCGATCTCATCGCGTAACGACTCATATTCATCCGGCGGCACGATGCCCTCCGGCTCGCGACCCTGCAGATTGATGAATATCTGGCCATAATATCCAAATCCGTAAGCCTTAGTTTTCGACCAGTCGATGGCGTTATGAAACTCTGGCCGTTCATCGCGAGGCAAGATATAGATATGGTCGCCGAGCGCGCGTTTGATCGCTGCTTCCAGCCAATGCATGTCGAAGCGGGTGAGGGTATCGGAGATGTGGGCGCGCGTCAGGCCCAGCCGCTGCATGGCGTGAAGCCAACCACGCCCGGCGGTGGCCTTCTCGCGCATCGTCAGCCATCCCTCTTGCCATAACCATTCATTGAGGAAGACATCGCGATAGAGCGGTCCAGCCCCGTGGTCGGACATGACGACGATATTGACATCCTCACCGGCGGCTTCCACGATCTCCCCCACCCAGCGATCGATCCGCCGGTAGAGATCGAGGATGGCAGTGCGATAGCGCGACGGCGCGGCCGGGTCGTGTTGCGGGTGGTTCTCATCCATATGATGCCAGTAGAAATGGCAAATCTCGTCGCTGTTGCGAAACACCACCATGAAGAAGTCCCACGGCTTTTCCTTCATCAGGCGGACGGCCGCCTCGCCCCGCTTGTCGGTCATGGCGTTGATGTCTTCCAGCCACTCGTCCTGCCGGTCACGGATGAAAAAGAATCTCTTGTTCACCTTGTAGCCGTCAGCATCGAGTTCGTCCTGCAATTCAGGAGGATAGCTGTAGCGGGCGTAGTCCGGTGTGCCCAACCCGCTGACCAGAAATCCGTTGACGGGCTCGGGAGGGTAGGTCATCGGGACGTTCATCACGCCGACGCGCTTGCCCTGCTCGCTTAGCAAGCGCCAGATCGACGACCCCGGATATTGGTCGGCGCGGACGACGTTGAGCTTGTAGCTGTCGGGCGAGCGTCGCACGAAGTCGAACACCCCGTGCTGGCCGGGATTCAGCCCGGTGATAAACGAGGCCCAGGCGGTGGGTGAATGGACGGGAATGGTCGAACGCAATACACCGAAGCTGCCGCGCTCGATCAGGCGGGCCAGATTTGGCAGTTGGCCTTCGGCAGCCCATTTCTCGATGAGAGGGTGGGGCGCGCCGTCGATGCCGATGACCAGGAGTTTATGGATAGACATTGCGGGTGATTTTAGCCTATAAGTCGCGGGGTGCAGGTTTATTAAGCTATGGCTTGGCGATGATGTGCCGATGCTGTCACCTTTAGAGATGGTCGCCTCCGGTCTGGGGTATGATGGGCATGATCGTGGCTTCGTCTGTCTCCATGATGAGCGCCTCAACTGCGCCGTGGGAGAGTTCGCGCAGGGCGTCGGCGAATGCCGGATACAGTTCGGCACGAAAGCGAGCGGTCAATGTGATCTCGGCCGCAAATGACTCTTCCAGCAATATCCCGCTATGGGCATCAATCAGTTGTCGCGCTCGCTCCAGTAGCGGATAAGGTACCTCGGCCATGGCCACGACCGTGGCCACCTTTTCGGCGCGAGGCAGCACGGCCAGTACCTCGCGGACGGCATCGCCATAGGCCCGCACAAGGCCCCCCGTTCCCAATTTTGTCCCGCCAAAGTAGCGCGTGACGACCACCACGGCATCTCCCAGGCCGCTGCCCTGCAAGACGGCCAGCATCGGCCGCCCGGCCGTCCCCGATGGCTCGCCATCGTCATGGCAATGGGCTGTGGTGGATTGGCCATGACCGATGACATAGGCCGGGACGTTATGGGTAGCATCGGAGAACTCGGCCTTGATACGCGCGACGAAGCCCCGTGCTTCTTCCACGGAAAAGGCTGGGGCAATGGTGGCGATGAAGCGGGAATTGGACACCCGTAGTTCCGTGCGCGTTTCGGCCGCGGGGATGATTCTGCTGCCGGTCATGGCGGTGATTCTACGAGTATTCGGGGAAATGTCATGACTTTGGGGTGACATTCGTCACTATCTTGCATCGCGATCAGTTGCTATGATCTCCTTAAGACCACCGCTTCCGGTAAAGCGTCGCGAGTCAAACTATCCGATAAGTTAACGGCCGATTTGGATCGATAGTCCTGTGGGATTATCCCAGTAGCCGAAATTGAGTGAGATTTTGCTGCACTCCACACTTTTACCGGGCGGTGGTATTATTTATCCGTGATTTACCTTATTCTCGCCCTAAACTCCATCCTGATGGTGGCCATACCGGTTACCATCGCCATCGTTATTAGACGCCGAACAGGCGCGGGTTGGCGGCTGTTTTTCATCGGCGCCGTCACCTTTATCCTCTCTCAGGTTCTCCACATTCCCTTCAACTGGCTCGTCGCGCGCACCGGCGTGCTGCCGACCGATCTGACCCCGTGGATCAATCTGATAGCCATCGCCCTCTTCTACGGTCTGTCGGCGGGCGTGTTCGAGGAGGTCGGCCGCTATCTGGCCTATCGCTTCTGGGCCAGGGATGCGCGTTCCTGGTCGCGGGGCATGATGATGGGCGCGGGCCACGGTGGGATTGAGGCAATCCTGCTCGGCCTGATCCTGCTCATCAATAATTTCGCACTGCTCTACATCGTCAACAACCCGACAATCATGGGCACCATGCCGGCGGATCAGCAGGCTCTCATCACGTCCACGGCCGAGTCCATGTTGGCGATACCTTGGTACGATGCCTTGTTGGGCGCGGTCGAGCGCCTGTTTGCCGTCACCGCCCACCTGGCGATGTCGGTGATGGTGCTGCAAGTCTTTTTGCGACGGTCGATTCGCTGGCTGTTCCTGTCGATTGGCTTCCACACATTTCTCAACGCGGTGGCCCTCATCGTCGCCCAGCGCTGGGGCAACTATGCCAGTGAAGGGGCATTGGCCCTCATTACGCTGTTGAGCTTGTTCATCATCTTCCGCCTGCGCACGCCGGAACCTGTCGAGGCTGAGCCGGAGCCTTTGCCGGAGACGCCAACGGCCGACGCAGTCGATCTGTCGCCGACTGATGACGTGATCGACCGCAGCCGCTATCATTGAAATCCGGGGTTCGCCTGGCTGAATAAGTCCTGTGGAAATTTACAGGAGCCGTCTCGCTGGAGACGGCTTTTTTTATTCCGTGTCAATCGCCGGAGACTGCCGCGCGGTGCAGCGGGCGAATAGGATCCGTCCGGTGTGACCAATAGAAGACGAGTAAACCGGCGGCCGATACGAAGCCCACGCCGGCGAAAATCAGCCACGGCAGCGCGGGCATCTGTTGACGGGCAGCCACATCGATCAACGCGCCACCCAGGAAATGCCCCAGGCCGCCGCCGACGGCCATCGAGAGCGAGCCGACGCCAAAATACGCCCCTCGCGCCCGGTCGTCGGCCATTTGCGCCGTCACCGTCTGTGTGCTGGGCGTGGCCAGGACTGAGCCGAGGGAGAAGAAAAACAGGCCGACATAAAACAGGAGCAACCCGCTCCCGGCGGCAATCAGCGCCATCCCGAAGGCGATGAGGACCATCCCGGCGACGATGATGAGCGTCGGCCGCATGAAGCGTTGCGCCAGATCGAGGGCCGGAACCTGCAGGACGATCGACAGCACGGCGCTAACGGTGAACATGATGCCCACGCTGGTGTCGGTCCCGGTCAGGTGCTTTATCTGGAGGGGCATGGCGATGGACAGCTGCACCCACATAAACCAGAAGCCCATGAGCAAGACGGTGAAGATGACGAAGGCGGTATCATGCAAAGCCAGACTCAACCCGGCACGAACCGACTGTGTGGTGGTGCAGACACTTATCGACGGCAGAAAGGCCAAGGTAATGAAGAATGCCAACAGGAAAAACGCCGCTGAGCCAAGCCCTACGACCTGGAAGTCATAGCGGATGAGGTAGGCGCCGATGAGCGGGCCGACAGCGCGGGCGACGTTCTGCAAGATGCCTAACCGGCCGTAAAGGTCGTTCAGCCGATCTTCGGGGGCCAACGTGGCCAGGGTAGCTCGCTGTGGCGCGTCGAAGAGCGCTCCGCCGATGGCTGCAAGAATGCCTGACACCATCAAGACCCAGGGGACAGCGGCGTACCCCATGACGACGAAGCTGATGGCGCGGATCAGCACTCCGGCCAGGATCAATCGTTTTGGCCCGACCCGGTCAGCCAGCGCCCCGCCGAACACCGTCAGGCCCTGTTGGGCAAACTGGCGAATAGCCAGCACGAGGCCGATGTACGCGGCCGCCCAACCCAACCGGTCGACGTAGTGAAGCGAGACGAGGGGGATGATGAGGAAGAAGCCCGCATGCATCAGGAAGGTGATGATGAAAACGGTATGAAGCCCCCGGCTGCGGGCACCGGGGGTCAGGTCGTCGATCGATATCTGCATAGACCCAGACTCTAGCATAAATATCTCCCGACGTCAGTGAGCACGACGGGAGACTGTGGATTGAATTGAAACCTCAACCGATCACGGACAAACCGGATTGCCGATGTCTCCCCAGGTGTTTGCCTGGGTGGCTGAGGCAGTTGAGGGGAATGCGGCCGTGTCGCCGCTGAAGTATACCTCCGCCATCAGACCGAATGGATTGGTCAGGGCGCCAAGTTCGGCCGCGGCGTCGATCGCAAACTCAGCTACCCATTGGCCGCCATTGGGCGCGCCTACCGCGGCCGCCCAATTGGTCGAGGCGTAGTTGCTGTTCCAGGCCTGGCCGTCGGCATTGCTGCCGATACCCGACCAGATGAGGCGGTCGCCATTGCGATTGACCTGGAAGAAGCGATCGGCTGTGTCCGGATCGCCACCATTGTTGGTCGTGTCGATATATAGCCGGGCGGCATCCGATATCTCGTTGACGTTATCGTTGATCAGATAGGCGAAGTAGATTCGTCCACCATTGCGCGCGCCATATACTTGCACAGCTCTCTCAGAACCGGCGACGGCGGGTTGGAAGGTGAACATGGGCGCGCTCGGCCACTCCGAGCCGACGTTGAGCACCCCATCGAGAACCGGCGGCGCGGCGACACAACTTAGCGCGGCCGCCGAAGGTGGCGGCGCAATGGTCGCAGGGGCTGCGGTCGCAGGGGCTGCGGTCGTTGCCGTGGGCGGTGGCGGCGGAGTCCACGTCGCTGTAGGCAAGATAATTGTTGTTGGAACCGCTGTGGGCTGAGGTGCCGGCGGGATGGGCGTCCAGGTTGGCTGTACTATTTGCGTTGGCGCAGGGATGGTGGCCGTCGGCGGATTGGGAACGAGCGGGTCTGTGCCTTGGGCAACTTCAAGCCCGTCCGGGATTCCGTCACCATCGGTATCGGCCAGTCGAGGGTTGGTTTTATGGATCATCACCTCGTCGTAGTCGGTCAGGATATCGCCGTCGGTGTCTCGATTGCGAGGGTCGGTGGAATAGATGAGAACCTCGTCGCCATCGCTCAAACCATCGCCGTCCGTATCGCGATTGTTCGGATCAGTGCCGAGCACGGCTTCCTGGGTATCGACCAGGCCGTCGCCGTCGCTGTCGCCTTCCACGGCCGCGGTCAGGGCGACGTTCGTGGCCGCGCCGCTCTGGGTGGCCACGACAACCGTTTGGGCCATGGCGATGGATGATTGCGTCGCCGCAAGCTGTTCAAAGGAGGTGGTGGCTGTGGGGGTACTCGTCGCACCAATACCCAGGATGCGACCCCAATTGGAGAAAATGGCGGCCGAACCCACCACGCAGGCAAAGGTGAGCAGAAACAGCAAGCCATAGAGCATGGGCGTTGGGATGAAGGCGCGAACGTTGCCCTCGCCGGGTAACGTCTTTTTTCCGCCGCGCGCAGCCGACACCTCCACATCGAAAGGATAGGTATCGCCCGCGCCGATCCAGTTGGTCTGGCGCGGCTCCAGGACCAGTTCTACATTGGCCGACTGGCCTGGCTGAAGCGGTATGCCCTCCCGCTCGCCACGGAACCGGATGAAATCCTGTATATCGCGGCCGCTTACCTTGAATTCAGTCGGAGCATTGCCCGTGTTGCGAATCGTCACGAGGGTTCGCCCCGGCAGGCGGAAATCCGACGGCTCCATCCCGGCTTCGAAGGAGATGAAGTCGCCCACGGTTAATGCGGCGCTGATGCCGACTTTGGCCTCCGGATAGCGTTGCGACACCACTTCAATGCGCAGGCGTTGGCGACCGGATGGCGCGCCTCGGCCGCGCGGAGGCTGGACGGCGAAAGGTATCGATACCGTCCCGCGTGGGGGAACAGCCTTAAAGTCGTCCGGCACTTCGACCCACGCCGGATTGATGCCCTGCACGCGCAAGGTCACCTTGTCCTCCTGGTCGCCGCGATTCTCGACATCCACTTTCACCTCTACCCGATGGCCGGGTTCGACGGTGATGGTGTTGCGCGCCATGTGGAGTGCGAGAGGGGCGGGGGATGACGGCGGTTGGGTCGCCTGCTCGGCCACCACAGCCCCGACCGGCATGGCCGGAGTCGAGCCGCCGGGGGAGAGTGGCCCGGCAGTGAATCCGGGTGTGATGGGCGCGGAGATCGCCTCGCCTTTGGCGCCCGCCTCGGCCGCACCAAGCGGCATCTCTGGCCCTTGCAAGACCATTTCATAGGGGCCAATGCGTAGGAAGGAACCAACTCCCAGTGGGGTCGGCTCCTCCGGGCGCAGGCGGTGCTCATCGAGCCAGGTGCCGTTGACGCCGCCCATATCGACGGCTTCCCAGCCGAGCGAGGTCGCCTGGAGTCGCGTATGGTGGCGCGAGACGCCGTCGGCCGGCAAGACGATATCGTTGTCCAGATTGCGGCCGAGGGTGATGACCGAACGGTTGAGGGGGACGATGCTGTCCGAATGGCCGGGCGTGTGTATGTGCAATTCGTAACCGGCGGGCGGCTCGGCCACTTGATCGAGGATGTTAAGTTCCTGATGGAGCATCACCCGCGTCGGCAACCCTTCCAGAGCGACAAACGCGCTGCGCAGGGCGTCGGCCATGACGGCCCCTGAGGAGAAGCGATCCTCCGGCGCCTTGGCCAGAGCGCGTTCCAACAGGGAGTCGATGATGGGAGGCACTTCGGGTCGCAGGGAGCTGACCGGCGGGGGTTGCACACCGGAGCGATGGGCGGAGATAGCCTCGGTGAGGGTTTGGAAGGCAAACGGCAGCCTGTTGCCGATTAGTTCGTAGAGGACGACGCCCAACGAATAAAGATCGGTGCGGCCGTCGAGTTCGCGTCCCTCACACTGCTCGGGTGACATATAGGTCGGCGTGCCGACGGTGGCCCCGCTTTGCGTCAGACTTGTTCCTTCCTGTAGCTTGACCAGGCCGAAGTCGGTCAGCAGCGCGCGAAACGGTTGGGTGCCCGCCTCGTCAGGGCGGCTCAGTCGTTTGAGGATGATGTTACCGGGCTTTACATCGCGATGGATGATCTTGCGGGTGTGAGCATAATCAAGAGCTTCGGCGATCTGAATGGCGATCTGCAGGCACT
>CAYXNH010000044.1:0-17975 GCA_964466135.1 uncultured Ardenticatenaceae bacterium
AACTTTGGTGTTTGTCTCGGTAACATCTTTTATGATGCAACGATTCCCTTTTCGGTAACATTTTCTATTGACGCAATAGGGGCGGGCAACGTGAAATATCAGGAAGCCTTGCTCCGTCAAGACGAGGTCCATAAAAAAATCCGTTAGAGTGATGTAAGATCAGGAAACCGGCTATTGCGATTGACCGTCTCCTGGTCATATAATCCATACTGTGCTCAACCTCGGCCGCCGCATTATCCCACCGCATCATTCTGTGAGCCGAGAGCAAGCGCGAGAGAATAATCAATATGTTTAACGCAAATATTCTGTGGGCCATCGGCGGGTTTCTTATCATTCTGACTCCCCTGGTCATCATCCATGAACTGGGTCATTTCTGGGCCGCCAAGCTAAGCAAGATACGGGTTGAGGAGTTTGGCTTCGGCCTGCCACCGCGTGCCGTCAAGCTCTTTGAGCGCAACGGCACGGTATACACGCTCAACTGGATACCCGTCGGCGGTTTCGTGCGCCCGGCGGGTGAGGATAACCCCGATGTTCCCGGCGGCTTGGCTGGAGCATCCAAGAAGGCTCGCGTCTTCGTGCTGGCGGCCGGGTCAGGGATGAATTTCATCGCCGCTCTGGTCTTCTTTTGGCTGGCGCTGGTGCTCGGCGCTCCGGCCGTCCAGGTCAATGACGTCAACCCCAACTCACCGGCGGCCATCGCGGGCTTGCAATCGGGTGACATCATCCTCAAAGCGGACGGCCGCATGGTGATGAACTCCAATACGCTGGTAAATTCTGTCTACGAACGCGCCGGCATGCCGTTGGAGCTACTGATCATGCGCGATGGCGAGGAGCTGACCGTCAGTGTTACGCCTCGACAGACAGGCGAATACGATCCCGAAACAGAAGGCCCTCTCGGCGTCGGTCTGACATCAGGACCACCTATCCGGCGCAACCCCATCGATGCAATGAGCGGTTCGATGCGCTTCATGTGGGAGTACATCACACTTTACGTGCGGCTGCCATCCATGTTGATGAGCGGCGAAATATCCCCTCAGGAAGCACGGCCGGTGAGCATCGTAGGAATCAGTCAAATCGCAGGCGAAGCAGCCGAAGTGTCCGCCAATAATCGTACTCTCTATCCCATCCTGACGATGGCCTCCTTTATCAGTCTGGCGCTGGGTATCACCAACCTGCTGCCGATCCCGGCTCTGGACGGCGGCCGTATCCTGTTCGTGTTAATTGAAGCGATTCGCGGCCGGCGCATTGAACCGGAACGCGAGGGGATGGTCCACGTCATCGGCATGCTGGTCCTGCTCGCCCTGATGGCCATATTGATCTTTCAGGATATCGTTAATCCAATCCTTCCCATACAGTAATACCTATGAACAACAAAAAACCTATGCCCTTCGCTTCAGTCCTGGAAGCGTTGTTCGGAAGTGACGATCCGCCTATCCATCTCATCTATCGCCTGTCGGACATGGAAGATGAGGAGTTCGCCCACTTCAAACGCGCCTGGCCGGCGGTCCATGAGGACAGACGCGGAGTTCTGGCACGTCACATGGTCGATATCGCCGAAGAAGACTATATGGTCGATTTTTCGCCCGTGTTCGCTCACCTGTTCACTGACGAGGCTGCCGTAGTGCGGCAGGCGGCCCTTGACGGTATCTGGGACTCCGACGACCAAAGCCTCATCGTGCCTATCCTGACAATACTGCAGGCCGACTCCGACATCGGTGTTCGCGCGGCCGCGGCCCGCTCGCTGGCCCATTACATTCTCCTGGCTGAATGGGGCCAATTCGACCCAAGCCATGTCGAGCCGGTGATTGCGGCGCTCCTGGCCGAATACGATAATCCCCGGGCGTCACTCGAGATCCGCCGGGCAGCGCTGGAGGCGATGTCTCCTGCTCCGCATCCCCGAATCCCCGATCTGATCCATGAGGCCTATGAAGAGGGATCTGATGAGCTTCAGCTAAGCGCGATCTTTGCTATGGGCAATAGCGCTGACGATCGTTGGCTGCCGACCTTGATCGATGAGTTGGCCAGTCCGTCGCCCGATTTCCGTGCGGAGGCCGCTCGCGCTTTGGGCATGATCGGCCATCACGATGCCATCGATGCGCTGGAAGATCTGGTGGATGACCCTGAAAAGGAAGTCGGCATGGCGGCTGTCATTGCTCTGGGCCAAATCGGCGGCGACCGGGTCCTTGAATTGCTCTCGCGGATGGCTGATGATCCCGACTATGAGGAGTTTCACGACATCATCGACGAGGCCCTGGAGGAAATGGAATGGGTAGACAGCAGTTACGATATGCTGTCCCTGACAGACGAAGAGGACGACGACTTCGATCTTTCCAATGATTTGCTCCTCAATTGAACGTTTTCCTCTACGTCCTGACGCAGAACATACTGCCAATCATGCTGGTGGCATCCTTTGGCTATCTGCTGCGGCGCCGTTTCAACATCCACACGACCACATTATCGACTATCGTCTTTTATGTCCTAAGTCCCTGCCTTGTGTTCTCGTCGTTGGCTACCTCGGAACTGCCGGGGGGTGAGGTCATCGAATTAGTCGGTTTTACGGCAATCACGATCATAATCATTGGCGGGTTAGCCTTCGGGTTGACCCGCCTTTTGCGTCTGGGGCGTGTCGAGACAGCGACATTCCTGATTGTCACCATGTTCGTCAACGGCGGGAATTACGGCCTGACCTTCCTTCAATTACGATATGGCGACGGCGGATTATCGCGGGGGATCGTCTATTATGTGACGAGTACCGTCATGGTCTACACCATAGGCGTGCTGATCGCCTCGATGGGCCACATCAGTGGACGCGAGGCAGTGAAGCGATCGGCTCGACTACCGGCGGTGTACGCGGCCGTCCTGGCGATTCTTGTATACAGTCTCGACATCAATGTGCCGACCCCGATAATGAGCGGGATCGCCATCGCCGGCGCCGGAGCGATCCCCGTAATGCTCCTCATCCTGGGCATGGAAATCGCCGGCATCAAGGCCGAGGATTCGACTCGCTTCGTCATGCCGGCCGTGGGGCTTCGCCTGGTCGGAGGGCCATTGGTGGGTCTGGGTGTGGCTGCCTTATTGGGCCTGCAAGGCGCGGGACGTAGCGCCATGATCATCGAGGCGGCCATGCCGACGGCCGTCATCAATCTGATACTAGCCGCCGAGTTCGGCTTGCCCACTTCAACGGTGGCGCGTATAGTAGTCCTCTCGACGCTGGCCAGCCCTCTGACCATCGCGGCCGCCGTAACTATCCTGGGATTATGATCGCTATTCCTCCTCGCCTCGCCTACTTCCGCGTCCTTGGCGTAATCCTTTGCGTGACGCTACTAGGCATATCCACGGCCGTGGCCCAGGTAGAACAAGCAGAGATACGTTCATCGGCCAACTACATCTATGGCCAATCGATGGACTTCAACCTTTTCGCCGCCAATCTGGGCAAGATCGAGGGCGTCACCCTCTTTTTTAGGTTGGGCGCATCATCAGACACATACTCGGCCAACATTCCGGTAACGCCCGGCTCGCGAGTAGATGTCACCTATCCGCTCGATCTGTCGCAGATTCGATTGCCTCCTTTTGTATCGATAACTTATTGGTGGCAGATTGAACGCGAATTTGGTTCTCCCTTGTTGGTGCCCGAGCAAGTCATCAGCTACGTGGACGATCAGTTCGTCTGGCGACAATTAGTAGTAACTGATAAACAAGGCGGCGGGAGCATTCGCATCCATTGGACGGGCGACGATGATACCTTGGGAGAACAGGCCCGTACCGTCGTATTTGAGATGCTGCCTGAGATCAGCCATCTGATCCCGCTGCAACAAATCTTGCCGTTTGATGTCTACATTTATCCTTCATCAGGCGACCTGAGCGCAGCGTTACGGTTGGCCGGTCGCGATTTCCAACCCGGCCAATCTTATCCCGACCTGGGGGTCACATTGGTGACGGTCGTTAATCCGGAAACTGCCAAACAGGAGCTTCGCGATGAGCTGTCGCGCGAGCTGGTCAACCTTCTCCTCTACCAGGCACTAGGCCAGACGAGCTACGATCTACCGCCGTGGTTGAATCGCGGCCTGGCCGGTGTGATTCGAGGCGAACGTGATACTGCGCTGGAGAACACCTTTCTTTCGGCCGCCGCCGCCGGAGCCACGATTCCCCTGGTCGATTTATGCGCTATGGAAGACATCGATAGCGATCTGGCCGCGGCGCAAAGCGAATCGCTGGTTGGATATCTAATCGAGGTCTACGGGGAATCGGCCGTCAAAGTGCTGCTAACAGAATTCTCTCAGGGTGCGGATTGTCAGACAGCCTTCTCGCAAGCGACCCGGCAGACACCGGAACAAATCGAGGCAGCCTGGCTCCGCGCACGAAGTAGCAGCCGGAACAGTCGTACCGTGGCGGAAATGGCTGTTTGGCTGGTGTTGGTACTGGCCGGCTTCGGCTTCGCCGGCCTGCTGCTGCTTTGGCCACGACGACGCCAACATTGATAATAGCTTAAGAACCAATATAAGCGTTCAGGAATAAAATACTGTGACGTATATTCAACTGAGCACAATTGACACCTATGGACGTAATCATGACAACATGGCCGGCCGGTGATTATCCGAGAAACCCGGCCTTCAAACTTGACACAGATGTAGATATGGATCGGTTCTCCCCATTCATGGAACGAATGGCGGCCGAAGATCTGCCGGGAATCTTCATCGATAATTTCGCCCACTACTATGCCAAGTTATTGGCGGGCGATAACGGCCTGATCGCCGAGTCAAGCATACATCCGATCACGAAACTGATTGATACCGAACACCTGCCGACACATCTGGCAGACCTGGGTCGGGCGGCCGTCGATCAGACAGTCATCATCAAGCTAAATGGTGGGCTAGGCACTGGCATGGGATTGACCGGCCCCAAATCGCTGCTGGTTGTGAAAGAGGGACTCACCTTCCTCGATATTATCGCCCGACAAGCGGTCGAAATCGGCGCGCCATTGGTTTTGATGAACAGCTTCGCCACGGACGCTGCGTCTCTGGACGTCCTGGCTCACTATCCCGAACTCGACAGCGAGTTGCCGCCCAGCTTCATCCAGCACAAACAGCCCAAGGTTGCCGTCCACGATCTTGGCCCCGCTGAATGGCCCGACGACCCCGGGCTTGAGTGGTGCCCACCGGGGCACGGCGATCTGTACATTTCCCTGGTGACCAGTGAGATGCTCGACAAAATGCTGGACGCCGGATATGAGTACGCCTTCATATCCAACGCCGATAATCTGGGTGCGGTTCTTGATCTGAATATCCTCGGCTACTTCATCGAGAAGCGTCTGCCATTTCTAATGGAGGTGGCCGATCGCACGGTGGCCGATCGCAAGGGGGGACACCTGGCCCGGTTGACGGATGGCCGGCTCATCCTGCGTGAAATCGCCCAATGCCCGGAAGAGGATATGGACACCTTCCGGGATATTGACCGGCACCGTTATTTCAATACCAATAACTTGTGGCTCCATTTGCCGACATTAAAGCGTGTCCTGGTTGAACGGGACTATTTCCTTGGCTTGCCCATGATCCGCAACGGTAAAACCATCGACCCACGCGACGCGGATTCCACGCCGGTCTACCAACTGGAGACAGCCATGGGGTCCGCCATCACCATCTTCGATGGCGCTGATGCGGTCCGCGTTCCACGCTCGCGCTTCGCACCGGTCAAACGCACGGACGATCTGCTGGCGGTACGTTCGGACGCCTATATTCTGACGAATGATTATCGCGTCATCCTGGCCCCCGATCGCCTGGGCAACCCTCCAACCGTCGAGCTTATCGGAGATTACTACAGGTTTGTCAACGACCTGGACTATCACTTCCCGGCCGGCGCGCCATCCCTGCGTAGCTGCGACCATTTGGTCATCGAGGGTGAGTTTGAGTTCGGTCGTGAGGTCGTGGTCCTCGGCAAGGCGCGGTTCAGGAACGACAGCGATGAATGTGTTGTCGTGCCCGATGGGTTGATCCTTAAAGACGGGCAGTGGCCCCCGGCCGGACCGGCTATTGCAACGGAACAATAGCGTCCGCAACGATCTCGCTACCTTTCAAACAATAAAAGGCGCACCTAACGGTGCGCCTTTTCCAATCCTGCATGGATTACTCAGTAGCCTAAATCTTGCCGGATGTGATCGCCCGCTTGACGTCGGCGATAGCTTCGGTCACTTTGATATCACGCGGGCAGGCATTGGTGCAGTTGAAGATCGTGCGGCAACGCCAAACCCCGAATGTATCCGCCATCACTTCCATGCGCTCCTCAAAACCTTCGTCACGAGAGTCGAAAATGAAGCGATGAGCCTGAACGATGGCCTGGGGACCGACATAGCGACCGTCAGCCCAGAAACTGGGGCAGGACGTCGTGCAGGCTGCACACAGGATACATTTGGTCGTGTCATCAAACCGTGCCCGATCTTCAGGTGATTGCAAACGCTCGCGGCCGTCCTCGGGCACGGGCTGATCAGTGATCAGATAGGGCATCACCGATCGATAATGATCAAGGAATGGCTCCATATCGACAATGAGGTCTTTCTCGACCGGCAGGGCCAGAAGCGGTTCCACCTGAATCTTGACGACGCCATCCTTGACCCCCAACCGATTTACCAGTGTCTTGCAGGCCAGAGCGTTGGCCCCATTGATGCGCATGGCATCGGAGCCACACACGCCGTGGGCACATGAACGTCGTAGGGCCAGCGTGCCGTCCTGCTCCCATTTTATGCGGTGAAGCAGATCGAGAACCGTGTCAGTCCGATGCACATCATCCAGGGTATATTCACCCCACCAGGATTTCTTGTCAGTTTCCGGATTGAAGCGCCGGATTCGCAGCTTGGCTTGCATCGCATTGACCTCTTAATAGACACGCTTCTGGGGTTGATAGCGGCCGATAAATACGGGCTTGTAATCGAGAGTATAAGAACCATCTTCGTTGCGCGAGCAGAGGGAGTGTTTCAGCCAGTTTTCATCGTCGCGCTCAGGGAAGTCCTCGCGAGCATGACCACCGCGACTTTCCTGTCGGGCGCGAGCGGCGATAGCCGTTACTTCCGCCAATTCCAGAAGACAACCCAACTCCCATGCTTCTAACAGATCCGTGTTGTAGCGATGGCCCTTGTCATCGATCTGCAACTTGGTGTTATATTCGTGACGCAACTGCCGAAGGTCGTCGATGGCCTTGGTCATCAACTCCTCGGTTCTGAACACCCCGACATTGTCGGTCATCGTGCGCTGCATTCTGCGTCGCAAATCGGCTGACTTGACGCCTCCGGTACCTTCGCGGATCCTGTTTAGCTCATGTTGAATCGCCTGACCGGTGTCGGCGGGGAGTGGCAATAACTCAGCCTGCCGGCAATATTCAACCATATGACGACCGGCCCGACGGCCGAACACAACCAGGTCGACCAATGAATTGGTTCCCAGCCGGTTGGCTCCATGAACAGAGACACAGGCACATTCTCCGGCAGCATAGAGACCATCGAGCACGTGGTGATCCGTGCCAATATGAACCCGGCCATGAATATCCGTGGGAATGCCCCCCATCGCGTAATGGGCCGTCGGCTGGATGGGCATCGGCTCCTCAACCGGATCAATACCGAGATAGGTGCGCGTGAAATCGGCGATATCAGGCAATTTAGCCTCGATATAATGCCGATCGATTCGCCGAGTCTCGCCTGCTTCCTCAAGGTACTTGTTGACAACTTCCGGCCGCACATCGAGATGGACATAGTTCTGACCATTGATGCCACGCCCGGCCTGAATCTCCATAAAAATTGCCCGGCTAACGACATCACGGCTGGCGAGGTCCTTGATATGGGGGGCATAGCGCTCCATGAAGCGTTCGCCCTGGCCATTAATCAGCACGCCCCCCTCGCCTCGCACACCCTCAGTAATCAGGATGCCTAGCTTGAAGATGCCCGTGGGATGGAATTGGAAAAACTCCATATCCTCCATCGGGATGCCGTTGCGCAAGCATATGGCCGTGCCGTCACCGGTCAGAGAGTGGGCGTTGGAGGTGACTTCCCAGCAACGTCCCCAGCCACCTGTGGCGAAGTGAACCGCCTTGCTATGGAAAACATGAAGCTCGCCGGTGGCTATCTCAAGGGCAATGATGCCTCGAATCGTATCGTCGACACGAATAAGATCCACTACGTGAAATTCATCGAAAAAATTGACGCGGTTCTTAATACACTGCTGGTATAGCGTTTGCAGGATCATGTGGCCGGTGCGGTCGGCCGCATGACAGGCGCGAGTGACCGGCTTGCCGGTTTCGTTGTTGGTGTGGCCACCGAACCGCCGTTGCGAGATACGGCCGTTGGGCAGTCTGTCGAACGGCAGCCCCATATGCTCCAACTCGACCACCGTTTCGATAGCTTCCTGGCAGAGGACATCGACAGCGTTCTGATCGGCCAAATAATCCGATCCCTTCACGGTGTCGTAGGCATGCCATTCCCACCGATCTTCTTCCAGATTACCAAGAGCGGCGCCGATGCCGCCCTGAGCCGTGCCGGTGTGCGAGCGGGTCGGGTAGAGCTTGGAGACAACAGCTACGTTTGCACCTCGACTGGCGTATAGAGCAGCCATCAAACCCGCGCCTCCCGCGCCGACGATGACCGCATCAAACACATGTGTTTTCATAATGCCTTCCAAATAGAACTTAAAGAACCAGGCCTAGGGCAGTGCCGGCACCATGGCCGGATCGAACAACGCAATGCCGATAGTGGCCCAAATTACCGTGGCCAGAACAAACAACGCCAGCAGACCGCCGATAAGTCGGTTCGCGCCCGGGCTATGAATGTAGTCGGCCAAAATAGTGTATAGGCCCCGGATTCCGTGGGGAATGGCCATCCAGAGCAAGAAAATATCATAGGCCTTCCAACCCCAATCGCTCCACTGAACAGCAACGAATTGAATAGTGAGATTAGTCGAGCTATTGAGAATATGCTGAATAACCATATGGCCAACAGCCAGGACGAGCATGGCCACGCCGGACAGGCGCATAAACAGCCAGGCATATCGTTCACGGCCGCCTTCCAGTTTGGCGCGCCGGATCGTGATTTTACCGGGGGAATTCTCCGTCATAGTTGCCATCTAATATCTCCTATCGGGCATATTGGGCGAATTCGGAAAAAGCAGGGATACGAAAACAGCTGTCTCCGATTTGCGCCAGCGCCTGGCAATGACCGATCAGCCCGCTCAACATCAGGATAGCGACCGGGATGAAAATCACAAAAAATATAACCCAGACGATGATTGCGCTGATGCGCTGGTGCTTCCACCACTCCGGCTTGAAATCCAGCAAGGTGATCCGGGTACCGTTGAATGCGTGGTAGAGGACGGCGGCCATCACACTCACTTCGCCAAGGCCAAAAAAGGGATGCTTGAATAGGGCTAATGACCAGACATACGCCTGTGGCCAGAAGTAGGCATTGGCCGTATCCCAGACGTGTATGACGACAAAGGTGAGGATGGCCAGGCCAGAGATGCGGTGCGCCAGCCAACTATATTGACCGGAACGGCCGCGATAACGAATACTTTCGCGAACGGTTAGGATGAGTGAACTCATATAGGGGCTCTCCTGTGTGAACGTTAAGATTAGTATAACATGTTGACGGGAGGCAAGCTATTTAAGTGCGCTTGCCGCCGGAATGGGGGATTGATAAACTATGGGCAATGGTCCGGCCCTTTGACCTGCGCGATTTAGCCCTGATTCATCGACTGGATGACCGTAGGGTTCCGCTCCATACCATGTCTGCGTTGGCCGAGAATTTTCGTCCCCTTCGCGGTGCCATCGTTAGCATGCTGGTTGGCGGTGAGTTTCTGACTTACGTCTGGAAGACGGAGAATAGCGATCGCGCCGGTTTTATCCAGTTGCGAATTCCCAACGGCGCAAATCAGGCGTACGTAAGCTTTATCAGCCCTGGCTGCGAATGGAATTGCGAGGGGGATGGCTCATCTGGTAAAAACTCATCGGACGATTTGGCTCTGCAAAATCCCGACTGCGCGATCTGGCTGGATCTTCTGGATGAGGCGGTTGCCGGCGTAGGCCAACGCGGTATTCACCATGTCATCGCCGAGGTCGACGAGCGCATCCCGAAAATTCAGATGCTCCTGCGGCGTGCAGGATTCGCGGCCTATACGAGACAGGATGTATGGACTGTAAGCGCGGTCAATTATCGGCCGCAAGGCATGACCGGGCATTTATTATCCCGTCGCGGCCCAGCCGATGAATGGGATATACAACTCCTCTACGCCAACACGGTACCGCGCCTTGTCCAACTGGTTGAACCACTTCCGTCATCCAATGACTCCGAGGGCTGGGTCGTGCGTGACGGGAATGAGTTAGCCGCATTCATCAGCGTTCGCCACGGCTCGGTCGCCACCTGGACACGGTTGTTCATCCATCCGGACGCCGAGACGGAAGCGGACAAGATCGTCGCCGCGGCGATGGATATTTCCTTTAATGGCAAGCAGGAGCGGGTCTATTGCTGCGTTCGACGCTACGAGAGTTGGTTGACGGCGGCGCTGGAGAAGCGCGGGTTTACCGTGTGCGGCAGCCAGGCGGTCATGGTTCGCCACACCGTCCATCACGTGTCGCGGGCCATACCCGAGGCAGCGCTCTCTATCGAAGGGCAGCGAGTTTCAACATCATCACCATTCGTCAGGAATTTTCAGCAGCCGGAACGTAATGGAAAACAGTGAGGATCATTCACCAGAGTGAATGATTAAGTGGATATGGATTCTACTCAGTCGCATGAAGATCTTCGAACGCTACTATTGGTATTACCGGAGAGCATCCGGACCAGTGTTGAAGAAGCGGGACAAGCCGACGAACTCCTGGAAATCGTCATGGATCTCGGGCGCGTGCCCACCGCGCGTTATGTCGATGGCGAGCGTGTACTACGCGAAAGCGAAGTCACCAAGCAGGAGATCGATCACGTCGTGGCCGGCATCGGCGATTTTGACGATGACAATCGGGCCGGCATCGCTCGCACGCTGCATCGTATCTCCGGCATTCGCAATCGCCGCAATCAGGTCGTCGGTCTGACCTGCCGGGTCGGCCGCGCGGTTTACGGCACCATCGCCATCATCGAGGATATCGTCAACGAGGGACACAGCATCCTCATTCTCGGCCGTCCAGGCATAGGCAAGACGACCATGCTGCGTGAGATGGCCCGCATCCTGGCCGAGCAAAAGCGGGTGATCATCGTCGACACCAGCAACGAGATCGGCGGCGACGGCGACATCCCCCACCCGGCGGTAGGCCGCGCTCGCCGAATGCAGGTTCCCCGGCCGGCCCACCAGCACGAAACGATGATTGAAGCCGTGGAGAACCACAATCCGGAAGTGATTATCATCGACGAAATCGGGCGAGAGCGCGAGGCCGAGGCAGCTCGAACGATCAACGAACGAGGCGTTCAACTCATCGGCACCGCCCACGGCAACACGCTGGAAAACCTGCTGCTGAACCCGACCCTGTCGGACCTGGTCGGCGGAATCGAAAGCGTAACCTTGTCTGATGAGGAAGCCCGTCGCCGGGGCACTCAGAAAACCGTGCTGGAGCGACGCGCCCCGCCGACATTCGATGTGCTGATCGAGATGCAGGAGCGGCAGCGGTTACTCGTCCACAGCGATGTGACTACATCGGTGGATGCGATGCTGCGTGGTGAGCCTGTCCAGGTTGAATTGCGCTACACCGACGACGAAGGCGAAATCCAGTCAGAACGCCAATCGCTGGTGGTGACGTCGGCGGCCGTTACCGGCAGGCGCACGACCATCCCCGGAGCGCGAGCGGGCCGCGGCGGCCGCGAGATTCGTGCTTTGGGCGACGCGCCTGTCCGTCAGGACGAAGGCGCCCGCTTTCCGTCTGTCTCGGCTCATCATGGGACGATTGCCGACACCAGGCCTATCGCCGAGGAACGAACAGTCGTCGGGCGAACCGGCAACGGCTATGACAACGGCGGAGATGGCAGCGGCCGCAAGATCCGCGTCTTTGCCTATGGCGTGGCGCGGAACCGGCTGTATCAGGCCGCCAAGCATTTGGGCATCAAACTAAGCATCGCCGAGACACTGGAAGAAGCCGACGCGATGGTGACCCTCAAGAGTTACTACCGCAAGCGCCGCAGGTTGATCAGCGACGCGGAACAAAACAACGTCTCCGTTTACGTCCTGCGGGCCAACACCGTGAGCCAGATGGAGCGATTTCTAATGGAGGCATTAGGGCTTGAGGTGTCCTCTACCGACCCTTTTGAGTCGGCGATCGCCGAGACAGAACGCGCCATCGAGCTTGTCCAGTCGGGACAGCCCAGCATGGACTTGCGGCCAGTAGGGGCGGCCATTCGCCGCTACCAGCACGAGATGGTGCGCCAGGCCAGACTGGTGTCGCACAGCTACGGCCGGGAACCGTATCGTCATGTGCGCGTGTTCAACACGCCCCGCAACGACTGATCGCCATCTTGATCGGGGGAAACGTTAGCCTCATGTTCATCACGTTTGAGGGGCCGGAAGGCGGCGGAAAATCAACCCAGATTCGCCTGTTGGCCGCGTATTTGAGGGAACGCGGCTATAGCGTAGAGGTGACTCGAGAGCCGGGCGGGACAACCATCGGCGATCAAATTCGCGCCGTGGTGCACGACACCGCCCATACGAAGATGGCCCCCACGGCCGAGGTTCTCCTGTATTCTTCCTCTCGCGCCCAGATCGTGAGCGAGATCATCCGCCCC
This sequence comes from uncultured Ardenticatenaceae bacterium, assembly GCA_964466135.1. Lineage (GTDB taxonomy): Bacteria > Chloroflexota > Anaerolineae > Promineifilales > Promineifilaceae > Promineifilum. Next base: position 12,731 of record CAYXNH010000044.1, read on the forward strand.
GCCCTGGAAGCCGGGCGAATCGTCCTTTGCGATCGCTTTGCCGACAGCACAATGGCCTATCAAGGCTACGGTCGCGGCCTGGATCGCGATATGCTGGCTACGTTAACCCACATCGCCACCGGCGGCCTGACGCCCGATCTGACGCTGCTCCTCGATCTGGATGTGACTTGCGGCCTGACGCGCCGCCTTACCGAGGGCGATGAGATGAATCGCCTCGATTTGGAAGCGGTGGATTTTCACGAGCGCGTGCGCGAGGGGTATTTCGCTTTGGCAACGGCCGAGCCGGATCGATGGGTGACCATCGACGCCGACCGACCAGTGGCCCAGGTGGCGGCCGACATACAGCGAATCGTGAGCGAGCGAATTGCGGCGACGATCAGCCGTACCTAGAAATCGCCCGAATCGAGATCAGGCATCGAACGCTCAATCGACTCCGGCGACTCGCCCTTTTCCAATCGATCGGCTACTTCAGCCAATTCATCGCCCAAATCTTCGCCCATCTCGCGGCTCATCTGCCGCATGAAGCGGCCCATGGCGCGGGGATCGTCCTCCAGGCCGTCGAGCGAATCCCCGGACATCAGATTGTCCAGCCTTGAATCTTCGGAGCGAGCCACGGCGACGCGGCCGACCCTCCGCTTCAAATGCAAACCGCCACAATTTGGGCAGGCGGGAGTCGCGCCATCATACTCATCATAGCTTAAATGGATCCGTGCGCGCCGGCCGCAGTCCGGGCAAGTGTACTCATAGATCGGCATCAGAACTCCAAAATGCGCAACAACCGTTAAAAAATCTGGTACAATAAGCGATTATACGGGTCGAAACAGCCATACGGCAAGATAGCCCGCAAAAGACTAAGCCGATGAACGTAAAGGTACTGCAAGATATTTCTGAACTGGTGGATGATAACTTGTACGATTGTCCAGACCATCCTCTCCTGTTGATTTTGTCCGGGCCGTCCGGCGTGGGCAAGGATACTGTCGCGCGCAAATTAATCGAGCGTCGCCCCGACAGCTTTTATTTTGTGGTGACGGCCACAACTCGCCCACCCCGCGATAACGAGCAGCACGGTGTCGATTACTTCTTTGTCAGCTTCGATGAATTCGCGCGAATGATCGAGGAAGGCGAACTGCTGGAGCACGCCATCGTCTATAATGACTATAAGGGCATTCCCAAGCAACAGATCCGCGATGCCCTGGCCAGCGGCCGCGACGTCGTGTTGCGCGTGGATGTTCAGGGGGCGTCGACCGTCCGGCGATTCGTGCCCAACGCGATCTCGGTCTTTCTGACCACCCACACCGAGCAAAACTTGATCGAACGCTTGCAAAGCCGCAAGCAGGATTCGGCCGAAGGGATAGCCCTGCGCACGGCCACCGTCCGGCAAGAGATGAAGCGTATCGATGAGTTCGACTACTGTGTCGTCAATCCGGAGGGCGATCCAGAGGAAGCGGTCAATCGGATTCTCAGCATCATCGATGCTGCCCATTGCCGGATCGACCAGGAGCCCGTGATTCTCTGACAACTTTCAGGTCTGCCAAAAAGATAATCGGTGGCGGTGCCGCGCCAATTTTACTCTTTGCCAATCCGTCTATTATTTGATACAACCAATTCGATTGCTTTCCTCCCAAAAGAGACCGGACGACGCCGAATCGTTCGGCTTGGGAATATCCTGTTTTGTTGGTTTTTGGAAGAGAGAAGGAGTATGAACATGTGGGTTAAGAGATTTTTCCTGTTCGCTATTTTGGCCCTTTCGCTGGCTCTCGTGGCCTGCGGGGGCGGCGCCGCCCAACCCCCGGCGGCTGCTACCGAAGCGCCGGCCGAAGCGCCGGCCGCATCAGGCCTGCCCGATCTGGGCGGCCGCGAGATCACCGTCGCCGTTGAGAACGCCTACCTGCCGTTCAACTACATCGACCCGACCACCGGCGAACCGGCCGGCTGGGACTACGATTCAATTAACGCCATCTGCGCCTTGCTGAACTGCAAGCCGGTGTACGTTGAAGCTGCCTGGGACGGCATGATTCAGGCCGTAGCTGACGGTCAATTTGACATGGCCGCCGATGGCATCACCATCACCGACGAGCGCGCTCAGATCGTTGATTTCTCCGACGGATTCATCAACATCGACCAACGCCTGCTGGTGCGCAAGGGCGAGGATCGTTTCGATTCTGTCCAGGGCTTCATTGACAACACCGCCCTCATCGTGGGCACGCAGACCGGCACAACCAACTTCGAGACGATCTCCAAATTGGTCGCCGCCGACCGCATTCGCGCTTATGAGACCTTCCCGTTTGCCGTCCAGTCACTTATAGCCGGGGACATCGACGCGGTGATCATCGACGAGACCGCGGGGCAGGGTTATCTCGGCGTCAATGCCGATCAATTGCAGCTGATCGGCGAATCCATGTCCAGCGACCAGTTGGGCTACATCTTCCCCAAGGGCAGCGACCTGGTTTCAGCATTCAACGCCGCTCTGGCCGAACTGCGCGCCAACGGCACCCTGGATGCTCTGGCTGTCAAGTATTTTTCCGACCAGTTCACGATTACCTACGAAGATCTGGAGTAGTTCGACTCGCTCAGGATCGAATTCCTGAATTAGAGGCAGGCCACCCGTTTGCAAGCGAGTGGCCTGCCTGAATCAAAGACGCTCGAGGCAATTCTGCCCGGCGTCTTTTTCATTTAGCGTAGTACGGGTATCATTGCAGGTGGAGTAGTCATTGCTATTGCAGGTAAACAAATTAATGCGGTATAAGGGTAGGGGCGAGGCAGCGGCGAAGTCATCACCGTTTTGCAGAACCACCCTCATTCGCCACTGCATCGCCCTTTTCGCAGAAGGGTCAGGCAACCGGGGATGGAGGTCGCGCGTTTCCATGAAGATGATTACCCGGTTGCCTGACCCCTTCGGCATCCTTGATTAATATGTAAATATCCAACAGCAATGGCCATTTTGAATATATTGATTCAATTGCACTTTTATAACGATAGCAGGCAAGAGGAGGTGGGATGACAGGCGAAATTCAGACAGTCCAAACCAGCAGCAAGCAAGAAAGTCGGTACGATCTGCGAGGCTTTCCATGGTGGCTGGTCGCCATCATCGGGTTCCTTCTCCTGATGTTATTCCGTATCCTCACCGACAGTAACTTCTACCGGGCATTTGACTTCATACGCGGCCGGTTCGGTGGCATTGCCGGCTTCCAAAAATCCGGGATGGTCGGCCTCATCGGCACCGGCATTTCCATCACGATTTACACGACTCTGGTCGCGTTCGCCATTGCGCTGGTTATCGGGTTGCTGGCCGGGCTGGGGCGCGTCAGTACAAACACCCTCATTCGCAATATCGCCATCACCTACATCGAATTCATCCGCGGCGTGCCCACGCTGGTGCTGATCTTCACGGTTGCCCTCGTTATCGTACCCACAGTAGCCGGGTGGCTCAACATCCCCGGCAAAATCATCTCGGACAACACGCGCGGTATCATCGCTTTAGCGATAATTTATGGCGCATTTCTGGCAGAAGTATTTCGGGCAGGAATCGAGTCTATCCCGCCGGGGCAAATGGAAGCGGCGAGATCCCTTGGATTGAACGGCAGCCAGGCCATGCGGCACGTCATCCTGCCCCAGGCTATCCGTAACGTATTGCCCGCCCTGGGCAACGACTTCATCGCCATGCTGAAGGACTCGTCGCTGATGATGGTGCTGGCTGTGCGCGAGATTACCCAGATGGCCAAACTGCACTCCGGCAGCACATTCCGCTATCGGGAGACCTATCTGGTGCTGACTTTTCTGTATTTGTCCATGACCATCAGCCTGAGCCTTCTCCTGCGCTGGTATGAAAAGAGGATTCGGTAAGATGGATACTAATACGATTCCCCACACCCTCGGCGACGACATCATCATCATCGAAAAACTGCACAAGACATTTGGCCACGTGGTCGCGGTGGATTGCTTCGATTTGGTCGTGCGTCGCGGTGAAGCGGTCGTCATTGTCGGGCCGAGCGGCTCGGGCAAAAGCACTGTCTTGCGCTGCATCAACCATCTGGAGGTGCCCACGAGCGGCGCCATCATCATCGACGGCGTCCATCTGGAAGACAAAAAGACGAACATCAACGAAGTTCGGGCTGAAGTCGGCATGGTCTTCCAGCAGTTTAATCTGTTCGGTCACCTGACAGTCCTGGACAATATCACCCTGGCCCAACGCCTCATCCGCAAGCGCGACAAGAAGGAGGCCGAGCACATCGCCATGAAACAACTGGAGCGCGTCGGCATCCCCGAGAAGGCCTATGCCTACCCGCGCCAGCTCTCCGGAGGCCAACAACAGCGGGTCGCCATCGCCCGCTCTCTGGCCATGAATCCCAAGATCATGCTCTTTGACGAACCCACCAGCGCGCTGGACCCGGAGATGATCAAGGAAGTGCTCGACGTCATGCTCGACCTGGCGCGCGGAGGCATGACGATGGTCGTCGTGACGCACGAGATGGGCTTCGCTCGCTCCGCGGCCGATCGGGTGGTATTCATGGATCAGGGCAACATCGTCGAGATGGAATCGCCGAAGGTTCTCTTCAACGACCCGAAGCACGAACGAACCAAACTGTTCCTGAGCAAGATCATCAGTCACTGACGCCGGATTATTCAATGGACTTGTCCATTATCGTGGTGTCCTATAACACCCGCCAATTGCTGGACGATTGCCTGGCGTCGCTCTATTCAGCGGAAGCGCCCACAGGCGGCATGGAGATCATCGTCGTCGACAATGCCTCATCCGACGGCAGCGTCGACATGGTGGCCGGGAAGTACCCCGGCGTCACGTTACTGGCCTGCAAGGATAATTTGGGCTTCTCGGCGGCCAATAACCGGGGAACGGCCGTCGCTCACGGGGATTATCTGCTATTCCTGAACTCAGATACGGTCGTCTCCGCGGATTCGCTGGTCAAGCCCCTGGGCTACATGCGCGCCAATCCACAAGTGGGCGCATTGACCGTCCGGCTGGTCTACCCGAACGGCGAACGCGACCCCGACAATCATCGCGGCTTTCCCACGCCCTGGAATTCGCTCTGTCATTTCAGTGGCCTCAGCCGGGTCTTCCCAGGCAGTCCCCGATTTAACGGCTACTTCCGCGGCTACGAAGACTTTGAAGCCGTCCATACCGTGCCCGTTATCGCCGGATCGTACATGATGATGCCGCGAGCGCTGGACAGGCAGCTTGGCGGCTGGGACGAGACCTACTTCTTCTATGGCGAGGACATCGATTACT
>CAYXNH010000045.1:0-11192 GCA_964466135.1 uncultured Ardenticatenaceae bacterium
CTGACCAAGGGCAAGGTGATGATCATCGGCGCGACCGGCTCCATCGGCGCGGTCTGCGCCCGGCTGCTGGCCCAGGCCATCTACGACGTGGTGCTGGTGTCGATCGAGCCGGAGCGACTGATCGAGCTGAAGCGCACCATCCACGAGGAGACGCCCGGCGCCCACGTGGCCATCGCCACGCGAGCCGACGACTACCTGAGCCAATGCGATCTGATCGTGACCGCCACCTCGGCCTTCGGCCAGCGCATCGTCGACATCACCAAATGCAAGCCCGGCGCGGTCATCTGCGACGTGGCCCGGCCGCCCGACATCAGCAAGGAAGAGGCAGCGTTGCGCCCCGACGTGCTGGTCATCGAGAGCGGCGAGGTGCTCATCCCCGGCGACATCGACTTCGGCTACGACATCGGCCTGCCGCCCAAGACGGCCTACGCCTGCCTGGCCGAGACGGCCCTGCTGGCCATGGAAGGGCGCTTCGAGGATTACACCCTCGGCCGCAACATCACCATGGAGCGCGTCAAGGAGATCTACCGCCTGTTCAAGAAACACGGTTTCCAGATCGCCGGACTGCGCTCCCATGACGAGTATGTCACCGATGAGATGGTGGCCGAGAAGCGCAAGCTGGCCGATCAACTACGGGCTGACCGGGAGCTGTTCGCCCGCGTGCAGAGCGAATCGGCCGCCAAACTGGCCACCATACCCGTCTCGTCCAAGGGCGTGAAGGCCCGGCGCGGCGGTCTCTGGCGACCGGTGGCCGCTCTCGGCGCGGCCGCGGCCGCCGCCGGAGCCGGGGTGCTGCTCTTCCGCCGCCGCAAGTAGCGCAGACATTCCTGTCTGCGCAGAACACAAGAGCACGCAGGAGCAGACCTGCAATGGCCTGCCCCACACAATCTCATGCACCCACGCCAACTCCTCGACCGCTACGGCATCGCCCCCCGGCAAAGCCTCGGCCAGAACTTCCTGTTCGACGAGGGGCTGCTGGGGCGAATCGTTGCCGCGGCCGACCTGTCATCGGGCGATGCCGTGCTGGAGATCGGCCCGGGGTTGGGGGCGTTGACCCGCCAACTGGCCCAGGCCGCCGGGCGCGTCGTGGCCGTGGAGCTGGACGACCGCCTGCTGCCGGTGCTGCGCTACGAGCTGGAGCCTTTCAACAACGTCGAGATCATCCACGGCGATATCCTGACCTTCGATATCGGCGCCCACTTCGACCGCCCGTTCGTCGTCGTCGCTAACGTGCCCTACTACATCACCGGGGCCATCCTGCGCCGCCTGCTGGAGGGTCATCCGCGGCCGAAGCGCATCGTGATGACCGTCCAGCGCGAGGTTGCCGACCGGCTGACGGCCGTGCCGCCGCACATGAGCCTGCTGGCCGTCAGTGTGCAGTACTATGGCAGCGTGCGGCTCGCCGGCGCGGTGAAGGCCGGGGCATTCTGGCCGCGCCCGGAGGTGGATTCGGCATACATTCGGATCGATGTAGACGGGCGGCATTTGAGCGGGGGAGCGAGGGAGCAGAGGGGCAAAGGAGATGAGGAGGCGTTCTTCCGCGTCGTCCGCGCCGGGTTCAGCGAGAAGCGCAAGCAGCTCAAAAACAACCTGCGGCGGTTGGGGTTGAGCGATGAGGCGATTGCGGCCGCGCTGGAGGCGGCGAGGATCGATGGGAGGAGGAGGGCGGAGACGTTATCGGTGGGGGAGTGGGACGTGCTGGCCGGGACGCTGGATGACGCCGGAACGATTGCGCCCAGGAAGGAAAAGCCTTAACGCAAGAACGGAAAATCGCCGGGAGGCAAAAACATTATCAGGCCAACTGCATATCAGTCTGCGGAAAATCATCCCCGACGCAAAGCAACGGCATCCCGGCCGCCTTGGCTGTGGCATAGGCGATACAATCGCCAAAATTGAGCGCGGCCGGGTGGCGGCCCTTGCCATACTTGAGCCAGGCCGTCACGGCGATTCCATAGTGGCCTTCTGTAAACGGGATCACGACCACCCCGTTTTCTTCGATGAAGCGAGCCAGACTCCCCCTTGCGTCGGCCATCATTCTCGCCGACAGGACAATCGCCGTCTCCACAAGCGCGACGGCGCTGATAGCGATCACCTCGGCTTCGACAAGCTTGTGCTGCAGGCTTTCATATCCCGGTTCCTTGAAGAACAAGGCGACAACGGCTGAGGAGTCGAGAATCATACTCCCACCTCCCCATAGCCCAGGATCGCTTCTTCCTCTTCCTTGGTGATCGTCCGGCCGAGATATTCCGGCGGCACTTGAGGCCATATCTCGTTTTCGAGGAAGGCCAGCAGCCGTGCCTCGCTGCGAGGAGCCACGGACTGCAGCCGCAGGCGCTCCCGCCGTTCATCGAGGGCCTTGCGAATCGCTTCGGTCTTGGACTCGCCCGTCATCCCCACAATGTCGTCAAGCAATCTTTCCACTTCGGGGTTTTTGATATTCAGGGACATCTTCAACAACTCTCCTGTGAGAGATTACTTGGTTTTCTACCATTCAGCAATAATTCCTTATTTCCTTAATACACCTCACCCCACATTCCGCCACCCCCGCGCCGCCGCCCACGGATCATACACGGTCGCCGCCCCGTCTCCCGCGGCCGCCCGCCCATTGTCCGACGCCTTCCCCATCGCCTCATACACCGCGGCCGCGATCCACTCATCCTCATCGATCCCCGTCGAGGGCGTCCAGCCGGCCATGTGCTCGGCCAGGAAGCTCGTGCTGGTGTCGCCGGCGGCGAACGCGGGAGCCGCCAGGATAGCGCGCAGGTAGTCGATGTTGGTCGTCACCCCCAGCACAACCGTCTCCTGTAGCGCCCGCTCCATCTTGCGGATGGTCTCCGGGCGTGTCGCGCCCCAGGTGATGACCTTGGCCAGCATCGAATCATAGTAAGGCGACACCGTCGAACCGCTCTCAATGCCGTCATCGACGCGCACGCCCGGCCCGAACGACCGATCGTAATGGGCGATCTCGCCGATGGACGGCAAAAAGCCGCTTGCCGGGTCCTCGGCATAGACGCGGCACTCCATGGCATGGCCACGGCGGATGATATCCCCCTGCGAGAACTTCAGCGGCTCTCCGGCGGCCACGCGCAACTGCCAGGTCACCAGGTCCATGCCGGTCAGGCTCTCCGTCACCGGATGCTCCACCTGCAGCCGGGTGTTCATCTCCAGAAAATAGAAATGGCCGTCCCCGTCGACGATAAACTCCACCGTCCCGGCGTTGGAATAGCCGGCCGCCCGCGCCAGCCGCACGGCCGCGGCGGTGATAGCCTCCCGCAGGGCCTCGTTGTCGCCCACCACCGGCGACGGGCTTTCCTCGATGATCTTCTGGTGGCGGCGCTGGACGGAACATTCCCGCTCGTAGAGGTGCAGCAAATGGCCGTGGCGGTCGCCCATCACCTGCACCTCAACGTGATGGATTTTGGTGAAGTATTTCTCCAGCAGCACGTGGGGGTCGCCGAAGGCCGATTGGGCCTCCTGTCGAGCCGCCCGCAGGGCGTCATGCAGTTCGGCCGCGTCGCCCACGACGCGCATCCCTCGGCCGCCACCCCCGGCGCTGGCCTTGATGAGCACCGGATAGCCGATGGCTTCGGCCGCGGCGGCCAGCTCGGCGTCGCTCTTGCCGGCCCCATCGACGCCGGGGACGACCGGCACATCGTGGGCCTCGGCCAGCGAGCGGGCGGCCGCCTTGCTGCCCAGCGCGCGCATGGCCTCCGGCGACGGACCGACGAACACCAGCCCCCGCTTGGCGCAGGCGGCGGCGAAGTCGGCGTTCTCGCTCAGGAAGCCGTAGCCGGGATGGATGGCCTCGGCCCCGCAGTTGGCGGCGATGGTCAGGATTTTCTCGCGATCGAGGTAGGTTTCGGCCGCCGTGCTGCCTCGCAGCGGCCAGGCCTCATCGGCCTCGCGCACCCACGGCGCGCCTGCATCCACGTCGGAATAGACGGCCACGGCGGCGATGCCCAGCTCATGGCAGCCCCGGATCACTCGAGCGGCGATCTCACCCCGGTTGGCGATAAGAACTTTGTTGAACATGGGATAACGCATGGGAAGATTATCGGGCGATGGGCAGGTTGTGGCAAGCAAGAGCCGGCGCGACGATCAACCGTCCAGCAACGTCCGCCGCAATCGCTCCAGCGTCGCCTCATCCAGCCCCGAACGCAGCAGATACCACTCCACCGAGCCGTAACGGCGGCGCAAACGCTCCAGCGTGGCGGTCATCGTGCGCGCCTCGGCCAGCAGAAACGGCCGCAGTCGGGCCTCATGGAAACCTAGCCGGTAGAGCGGCTCCATCTCCGATCGCATCCGCACGGACAGGATCTCGTAGGCATGGTTGCTGAGCGTATAGTCGGCGATCACTGTCTCCTCCGGCACGCCCAGCGCCAACAACAGCAACGCCGCCGCCAGCCCGGTGCGATCCTTGCCCGCCGTGCAATGGAACACCAGCGGCAGGTTGGCCGGGTCGGCCGCCAGACGCAGGATGCCGGCGAAAATGGGGCCGTTCTGATCGATCATGATGGCGTAAACACTCTGCAGCAGCTCCCGAATCCGGTGGCGCAGGCGCACAAGAGTGACGATCCGCTGCAGGCGGCTGACCTCGGCGACAATGGGGCGATGCAGGGCGGCCGTTCGTGGCGGCAACTTGTCGGGATGGGTGTGCATCTCCTCAACCGAGCGCAAGTCGCACGACAGCTTCAGGCCCAGGCGATCCAGATAGGCTACGTCGGCGGCCGTCAACTCGGCCAGCGAGCCGGATCGATACAGCCTGCCCCAACGGACCGCGCGGCCGTCGACCGTCCGGTAGCCGCCGAGATCGCGAAAGTTGACCCCCATCGACAGCGGCAGAAAGCGTTCGGCCACGATGTGGCGACGGCCGTCAAGCTCCAGCCGGAAGTAGGGCCGGAGCGCGTCGTCGGCTGTCGGACGCCCCATCGCCCCAGCCACATCGGCGGCCGACACAACCAGCCCGTCCTCAACTCGCTGTCCGGCGGTTAGCGGATGGACGCCGGTTTGGACATCGGGGTCGTCGCTGACATAGAGGGTGACGCGCTCCGCCGGCTGCCGCCAGAGGAAGAGCAGGTCGCCGTCCGGTTGCCGTTCGATCCACGCATCTTCCGGAAGCGGAAGAATCAGATCGTCGGGCGAAAAAGGTGTTTCCATGACGTGACAGGCGGATAATAACCGATTGTGCGGGATTACCGGGCATGATACCCTACCCACCGGTTTTAGTATAGGGCAGGGCGACGTGCCCGCCCGAACATTGAGGAAGCGCCAATGTCACATCAACCTGACCCCATCGCCCACCCCCGGGCGATCATCGGCATCGTCGGCGGCGTGGGGCCGCTCGCGGGGCTGGACCTGCAGCGCAAGATCATCGACCAAACCACCGCCACCCGCGATCAGGACTATCCGCCGGTGATCAGCGTCTCCTGGCCGGGGCTTATCCCCGACCGGACCGAGTATCTGCTCGGCCGCGTCGCCGAAAACCCGGCTTATGCCATCCTCGATCAGTTGCGGCTGCTGGCCAATACGGGAGCCACCGTGGCCGGCATCCCCTGCAATACCGTCCATGCCCCGGCTATCTTCGATGTCATTCGCACCGGCGTGGCCGAATTCGAGCGGCCGCCACAACTGCTGCATATGATAGAGGAGACGGCCGCCCATTTACACGCTTGCCATCCGTCGCTAACGACCATCGGCGTTCTTTCGACGACGGGCACCTGGCTGGCGCGAATCTATCCGGCAACGCTTGAACCGTTGGGCTATCGCGTCGTCGTCCCCGATGAGGCCCTGCAGGCGGAGGTGATCCACCCCGCCGTCTATGACCCCGTGTTCGGCATCAAGGCCGCCGGCAAGGTGACGCCTCAGGCGCGCGCCAATCTGGAGCGGGGGATCGCTTTCCTGCGCCAATCGGGAGCCGAAGCGATCATCCTGGGCTGCACGGAGATGCCTTTGGCGTTCGAAGAAAGCGAGCACGAGGGACTGCCGCTGATCGACCCGACCCGGCTGCTGGCGGGGGCGCTGCTCCGGGAGATCAACAAGTCCGTGGAGCCTGTGGATTAAATCGGCCCCTCTCCCGCCACCCGCCTTACTTGCCATTTATCATTCGTCATCCATAATTCGTCCACATCCATCAGAGCGAGGAGACCGATGACCAAAGGAGTGATCGCTGCCGGAGACAGAGAGACGGCCGCCGCCGGAGCGGAGATATTGCGTCGCGGAGGCAACGCCATCGACGCCGCCGTGGCCGCCGCCTTCGTGTCGTTCATCGCCGAGGCCGGGGTCGTCCATCTTGGTGGCAGCGGCATCGCCCAGATCTGCGATGCTCGCGCCGGCCGGTCCACCGTCTATGACTTCTTTAGCGTCGTCCCCGGTCTGGGCGGCTCGCCGGGCGCGCTCGATTTCGAAGAGGTGGTCATCGACTTCGGCGCGGCCACGCAGCGATTCTATCTGGGGCGCGGTTCGGTGGCCGTGCCCGGCAACATCGCCGGGCTGTGCCGCATCGCGACCGACCATGGCCGCCTGCCGCTGGCCGTCCTGCTGGAACCGGCGCTGCATCTGGCTCGCAACGGGGTGACGCTGGCCCCGTTCCAGGCCGATACCTGCCATCTCCTGGCCCCACTCTACACCCATACGGACGGTATCCGCGCCATCTTCGCCCCCGGCGGCCGCGTCATCGAGGCCGAAGAGCGCCTGTTCATCCCCGACCTGGCCGAGACGCTGACGGCCTTGGCCCGTGAGGGCGAGGCCTATGCCCGCACCGGCCGCCTGGGTCAGGCCCTGCTGGCCGACCAGGCCGCCAACGGGGGGCTGCTGACGGCAACCGACCTGGCGCGCTATGAGGTGCTGCAACCCGATCCGGTGCGCGTGACCTATCGCGACTACGAGGTATTGGTGCCGCCGCTTTGCTCGGCCGGCGGCGTGCTGACAGCCTTCACGCTCAAGCTGATGTCGGCCTTCGATGTCGCCACACTGCCCCATGGCTCGGCCGCCCATCTGCGCTTGCTGGCCGAGGCGATGGCGGCCACGACACGGGCACGGGTTGAATGGGAGGCGATGCTGGACGCGGAGCCGGAGGACGTGGCCACCGCCCGTTTCCTGGCCGATCCCTTCACCGGCCGCTACGTGGCGGATATACGCGATGTCCTGGCGGGGAACGAGCCGTCGCTCATCGTCGCCGAACCGCCCGGCCCATCCCACACCAGCCACCTCAGCGTCATCGACGCCGACGGCCTGGCCATTGGCCTGACGACGACCGCCGGCGAGTCGGCCGGTTATGTCGTGCCCGGCACCGGCTACATTCCCAACAACATGCTCGGCGAGGAGGATCTGCATCCCAAAGGGTTCCACAGTCGTCCGGCCGGGCAGCGCATCCCCACCATGATGACCCCGACCGTCGTGCTGCAAAACAGCCGCCCGCGGCTGGTCATCGGCAGCGGCGGCAGCATTCGCATTCGCAGCGCCATCCTGCAGACGCTCAGCAATGCCCTCGACTACCGCCTGCCGCTGGCCGACGCCGTCAACCGCGCTCGCGTCCACCTCGATAGCGACGTGCTGCATTGTGAGGCGGGCTACGACGCACGCGCCGTCGATGAGCTGGAGAGCATGGGCTATCGCGTCAATCGCTGGCCGACGCGCAGCATCTACTTCGGGGGCGCCCACAGCGTCGGCCGCGAGCCGGGCGGCCGCCTGCTGGCGGCGGGGGACGATCGTCGCGGCGGGGCGACGGCCGAGGTTTAACCGGATGCGGCGAGTCGATTATGCCCTTTTGGGCCTGCTATTGGTCGGCTGGCTGGCGCTCGGCGTGCTATTCGCAGTGCGCACCCCCCTCTGGCAGGCTCCGGACGAACCGGCCCACTACAACTACGTCAGCCAACTCGTCGCCGGGCGGTGGCCAGTCATCGAGCCGAGCGACTGGGATCAGGCCTATCTGAGCGAGATCGTCAGCGCTGAATTCGACCCGGCTTTCCCAACCGGCCGGTTGACTTATGAGGATTGGCAGCCTCCCCTCTACTATCTGCTGCAAGCGCCCGTCTACGGGCTGACCGGCGGCTCGCTGGTCGCCATGCGGTTATTGTCGGTCGTGTTGGGGGCGGGGGTGGTGGCGCTGGCTTATTTCATCGGCCGCGCGCTGTTTGCCGCTCCCTGGGCGGCCCTGGCCGTGGCCGTGTTCGTCGCCCTGACGCCGCAACATCTGGCCATCCTCGCCTCGGTCAACAACGACAGTCTGGCCGAACTCATCATCGCCGCCATCCTGGCTCTGCTGGTCATCCCCTGGCCGGATCGGCCGCCGCAAAAGCGGCTCCTGGCCCTGGGGCTGCTGCTTGGCGCAGCTTTCCTGACCAAGGGCACGGCCTACCTGATGGCGGGCGTGGCCGGGGTGTTTCTCCTGGCCCGCTATTGGCCGGGCGCGTCCGGTGACCATAACCGAACCGCCGGCTCAGGCGTGGATCGATGGCGGCCTGTTCTGTCGGCGCTCATGACGACCTTCATCCCGGCCCTGGCCCTGGGCCTGCTGTGGTGGGGGCGCAACGTAGCCGTCTATGGCCCCTGGGATCTGTTCGGCAAGGCCGCCCACGACGCGGCCGTCGTCGGCCAGCCGCGCACGGCCGAATGGATCGCCCAGTACGGGCTGGCGGGCACGATCGGCCGTTTCCTGCGCACGACATTTATCAGCTTCTGGGGACAGTTCGGCTGGATGGCCGCGCCGCTGCCGGGCAGGCTGGTGGGGCTGTTGGCGGTGGTGACCCTGGCCGCGGTGGTTGGCCTGCTATTGGCGCTCCGGAGCGACAGACGACAGACGACAGGCGACGGATCCCTCGTCACTCGCCACTCACTCCACATCCTCGTCCTTGGCCTGACCTTCCTGCTGACCCTCGCCCTCCACGTCTTCTATAATCTGACGTTCGTGCAGCATCAGGGGCGCTATCTGTTCCCCGCGCTCATCCCCATCGCCGTCGGCTTCACGGCCGGGTTGAGTTACTGGCTGCGGCCGCTCGTGCGGCGGTGGCCCCGGTCGGGCTATTTGCTGCCGCTAGGTCTGGCGCTCCTGCTGGGCGGGGTGTCGCTGTATGCGCTGTGGCGGATATTGCCGGGATTGGCTCCCGGCTGATCGATACCTGTCGGCAATCACATCGTCGACTATCATTCCTGAAGGTGCTATTGATGAATACGGAAAAACTCCCGCCCGTTCACCCCGGTGAAGTGCTGCTCGAAGATTTTATGAAGCCTCTTGGATTAAGCCAGTATCGGGTGGCGAAGGATATTGGCGTGCCCGCGCTGCGAATCAGCCGGATCGTCAACGGCAAGCGAGCCGTTACGGCCGATACGGCTATGCGTCTGGCTCGTTACCTTGGCACAAGCCCCGACGTGTGGCTGCGCCTCCAGGCACGCTATGATCTGGAGGTGGCAGAGCATAAGAATGGTGATCGAATTATCCGTGAGGTCAAGGTTCTGGCGAGTACGGCCTAGGGATCAGGCTTGGTAGCCCTGAAATCCCAGGCCCTATGAACCTGCCGCTGCCAATCGCTCTGCAACCCACAGCGCATCTTCATTGCTCAACGGCGGCGGAGGCGGCGGGACGGTGTAATCCAGCAGACGTTCATAGTGCACCAGGTCGTAGCAAGCGTTGACGGCCCGCTGCAAGTTGAGCAGCACATCCTCATCGGGCGGCAGCAGGGGCACGGGCAGCACCGGCAGGCGGTCGCGCAGGCCGACAGGCCAGACATCGGTGTAGGGCCGGTCGGTGAAGCGACTGAGATAGGCATAGTAGTCAGCCGGTGGCGGATCGGTCTCGAAAATTACCCGACCGCCCCGCCGCAGCAAGTCGATCTCCAGCAAGTGGACACTGGTTGTCATCAGAGCCGTCCGCTTTTCGACGTACTCCATCGCACCGTCGCCCATCTTGTTGACCGGCGAGAGGATCTCGATGACTGTCACCAGCCTCCGGTTGGCGACGTCGCGCACTTCGACGCTCATAACGGGCGTCTCTTCGGTAACGAGGCTGGCCAATCGGGCCGCAGGCTGCGTAAGAGCCTGGGTTTCGTAGGCAACGGCAACTTCAGCAATACGGGGTATGTGCGCGACATGAACGTCGGGATAGACGACCCGATGTTCCTCGGGCAAACTCATCAGGCCGACAGCCGGCCGGTGCAGGACGTATCGCTTGGCAAGCAGCGCAACGTAGTGCGGCGGCAGAACCTTCAGCAGTTGTGCACGGATCTGCCCGGCAAGAGTCTCGTGAAACTCCTGCCACAATTCGCCTTCGAGGTATGGATCCATTCCGGGAAATGGTGACGGCATGGTTGACCTTCGACGGGGCGCTATGCCCACAACATCATTATAGCATGATGCGTCGGGTTTCTCATCGGCAGCCAACGCCGAGCGGCGATGGCTTATGCCGCTTGCCGCGCGCCCGGCAGTTGGCGCAGTTCCCAGGCCAGCGTATCGGCCCGCAAGAGCAACTCGCTCACCTCGCCGGACAGCATGACCAGCACGTGGCGGCCGTCGGCGTCAACCCATTGGCGGCCTTGCTCGACCGTTTGCCACGGCCGCCCTCGCCGAATTCGTCGCACGCGCACCCGTCCGTCACCATCAAATGTGCAGTCCACTTCAATTGGCATGGTTACTTCCCCCGACCGCGTCCGCCCGCCACATATCGGCCAGCCGTCGATACTTGCGCCACTCATAATAGCCCATGTAGAGGCTCAATCGCAGCCCGTGCAACCCGTCACGATAGCCCTTCAGCGTGACGAAGCGCCACCAGAACTGCCGCAGCGGTTGCAGCACGTAGTTGCGCGGCTTCGGCCGAACCCCGTCCGCTTTCAGGATAGCGGCATCATGCTCCACATAGAAGCGCTGCTTGGCGTGGAATTGGCTCGTGACGCGATAATTATAATGAATGAGCGGATTTTCCAGATAGCCGACCGACCCGTCGATCTCGGCGATCTCGTGCACCGGCCTCATGTACCGCGCCTGACCCAGCCGCAGCAGCCGGAACTGATAGTCCGGATACCAGCCCGCGCCCAGCGTCAGTCGGCCAAAGATGTAGTTATGGCGCGGAACGTTCCAGCCGCTTTCCGGTCGCTCGGCGATGACGCAGCGAATCTCTGCCCCCAGTTCGGGCGTGCCCCGTTCGTCGGCATCGACAAAGAAGACCCACGTCCCGCCGTCGGGCGGCGGCCCGTCGGACGGCG
>CAYXNH010000045.1:11292-12799 GCA_964466135.1 uncultured Ardenticatenaceae bacterium
TCACGGCATCGAGCGCCGCGTTGCGCTGGGCGGCGTAGTTGTCAAACGGCCGTTGATGTACCTCGGCCCCGGCCTCTTCCGCCAGCGAGACCGTGGCGTCGTCGCTGAGGGAGTCGAACACCACGACGCGGTCGGCCCAGCCGAGGCTGCCGATACAATCGACGATGTGACGCGCCTCATTGCGCGTGAGGATGACGGCGATCAGCTCCGGCATGGCCGATCTAGGGCACTTCCCAATCGCTGCCCAATATGACGAGGATATCGAAGTCGCCGGCCGGATTGGTCCCGTTGCTGATGTTCAGCGGCGGGACGTTCAGGAGGCGCGCCAGTTGTTGCACGGTGCCGGGGTGGGAGCCGTAGTCGATAATCTGCGAAGTCGTGTAGGTGGCGGAGTCGGCGTTGCCGATCTCGGTGACGATAATGTTGCGGCGGCGCAGGTAATTCTGTGTATCGGAGGCCAGACCAAAGACGGCCGTGCCGTTGTAGAGGGCCACGCGAGCGTTCTCGTCGATGACCAGGGTCGGCAGCGCCTCAATGACCGGAGTGGGGACGATCGGCGGCGCGAACAGTTCGTCGCGCAACGCGCGTATCTGGTCACGATAGGGCACAAGCACTTGTTGGCCGTCGAAAGTTACGTCATTGTAGACGTAATCGAAGCCCAGCACTTCGTTGCGAATACTTCCGGCGGGGATATTGCGCATCAGATTGGCCAATTGCAGCGCTGTGTTCAGGTCCAGATCAGTATCGACGTTGGCCTGATACGATTGCCACAGTTGCGGCGCGCGGAACAGCAGCTGCGGCAGGGTGTCGAGCTGCGTCGCCTGGTCGCGCACGGCCATGATCACCTGTTGCTGGCGGCCGGCGCGGTCGACATCCCCACCGAAAGTGGCGCGCGTGCGGGCATACTTGAGCGCCGTCTCGCCGTCGAGCCTCTGCCGTCCGGGGTCGATGGTGAAGGGATCGTAGCCGTAGCAGTTGTCGGGATAGGTCATATCCTCGATACGCTCCGGCACATCGATGACGACCCCGCCCATCAGATTGACGAAATCGATGACCGCCTTGAAATCGACGGCCACATGATAGTTGATGGTGATGCCCAACAGGTCTTCAACCGTTTCCACGGCCAAAGCCGCCCCGCCGCCGGGGTATTCATACGCCTGACCCAGAAAGTAGGCCTGATTGATGCGATTGACCCCGTAGTTGGGAACCTCGACCCACAAGTCGCGGGGCAGCGAGAGCAAGGCCGCCGAGCGGCTGAGGGGATCGATCGTGGCCACGATGATCGTGTCGCTGTGGGTGGCGCCTTCCTCGTCGCAACGCAGATCGACGCCCAGGAGAAGGATATTGATGCGCTCCGTGCCCGCCCATTCAGGGATCGTCTCCGGGACGACCTCGCCGACCGGCGTCTCGACCGTGCCGGGCAGCACTTCGGGGGCGACCGACCCCGGGATAACCTGTCCCGCGACGGGGTTGAACTCGGAACCGACGCCATCGGTGGCCGACGCCA
>CAYXNH010000045.1:12899-17961 GCA_964466135.1 uncultured Ardenticatenaceae bacterium
TCGGCCGATTTGAAACGGCGAAACCCAGCATATCCTACCTGCGCCGCCGCCAGCCATTCCATAAGGGCCTCCTCATCTTCACGAAGGAGCGCCTCGCGAACGCCGTCCAATTCGGCCCGATACGTCTCCAGCGCGTCGAGAACGGCCTCGCGATTGGTCATCAGGATATCGAGCATCATCCGCGGGTCGGTTCCGGCCAGCCGGGACACATCGCGAAAGCCCGAAGCGCTGACGTCCCACAGCCGTTCATCGACCGCCGTGCGCATGAGCGCGGCCGATACCAGCGCCGGCAGATGGCTGACCGTGGCCACGACGACGTCATGGGCGGCCGCGTCAATCAGCACCGGCCGCGCCCCGATCGCCTCCACCAGTGCCAGGACGGTGTTGGTGACCGCGGCCGTCGTCCGGTGGCTCGGGCACAGGATGAACGTCTGCCCGCGAAACAGATCGGCCGTGGCCGAGGCCAGCCCGGCCGACTCCTTGCCGCACATCGGATGGCCGCCGATGGCCTCGAATCCTTGCGGCAAGTCGTCCATCCCGGTGACGATCGCTCGCTTGGTGCTGCCCAGATCGAGCACCGCGCAACCGTCCGGCCGTGTCGCCGGCAAGCGGTCGAGCGTATCCAGAATAGCCCGCACCGGCGTAGCCAGCACCAGCAGATCGACGGCGGGCGTGTCTGGCGTCAACTCCTCGACAGCCGCGTCGACGATGCCCTCGCGCAGCGCCATCTGGCGCGTGTTCGCCCGGCGCTCGATGGCCAGCAGCCCGGCGACGCGGCCGCGCAAGGCCAGCGCCAGCGATCCGCCCATCAACCCCAGGCCAACGATGCCGATACGCATCTCCCGGAACGGTTTTTCCGTCGTGCCGCCGTCGTTGCTCATCATATTTCGCGATCATTATAACGAAATTGTCGCCATGATACCTTGTGTTACAATTTGGGCTGTTATGGGCGGCCGCGTGCCGGGTGCCGGTTGGTATCCTCCCGCGCGCTGTGATCTAACATAAACCCGATATTTCCACTTAACAGCTTGTGCACAAATCTGTAGGCGACCGCAGGCCCGCGAAGGGCGGTTTTCGCGCATCCGGATGGTCGTTGGAGGTTCTTAATATGAGTAACGATTTTATCTTCCGTGGGTCAACGGCCGAGATAGACGAGGCAGTTCAGGCCATCATTGACCGGGAAGACGCCCGCCAGGCCTCGACCATCATTCTCATCGCCAGCGAGAGCGAGGCCCCCCAATCGGTGGCCGAAGCCCTCAGCAGCAGCTTCGGCAACATCTATGCCGAAGGCTACCCCCGCGAAGAGAGCCGGCAGCAAACGGAAGAACAGATCACCGATATCGATATGGAACTGGCCCACTACCGGCGCTACAGCGATCCTCGCTACTACAAGGGGGTTGAGAACGCCGACATCATCGAAGCCCTGGCCCGGCGACGCGCAGCCGAACTGTTCGCCGCTAACGGCATCACCGCCGATAAACTTTATGTCAATGTTCAGCCCCTGAGTGGCGCCCCGGCCAACAGCGCCGTCTACACCGCGCTGCTCCAGCCGGGCGATACGATTCTGGGCCTGAACCTCAACGACGGCGGCCATCTGACCCACGGTTCGCCGGTCAGCCGCTCCGGCAAGGTCTACAAGGGCGTGCCCTATTTCGTCGACCACGAGACCGAGGTGCTGGATTACGACGCCATCGAGCGCCTGGCGCTGGAGTGCCGCCCGCAGATCATCGTCGCAGGCTACTCCGCCTACCCGAAAATCATCGACTGGAAGCGCTTCCGCGACATCGCCGACAAGGTGGGCGCCTACCTGCTGGCCGACATCGCCCACATCTCCGGTCTGGTGGCCGCGGGGCTTCATCCCAGCCCCATCGGCATCGCCGACGTCGTCTCGACCACCACCCACAAGAGCCTGTGCGGGCCGCGCGGGGCCATGCTGATGACCCACAAGCGCGACCTCGCCCGCAAACTCGATCGCGCCGTCTTTCCCGGCGAGCAGGGCGGGCCGCACATGAATAATATCGCCGCCCTGGCCGTAGCTCTCAAGCTGGCCAACACCGACCAGTTCCGCGCCTTGCAGCAACGCATCGTTGACAACGCCGCCCGCCTGGCCGAGAAACTGCAGGAGCACGGCATCCGCGTCATCGCCGGCGGCTCCGAAAATCACCTGCTGCTCATCGACACCAAGAGCGTCACCGTGGACGGGGTTCATCTGACCGGCGACATGGGTTCGCGCATCCTCGACGTGGCCGGGATCGTCGTCAATCGCAACACCATCCCCGGCGACAAGGGCGCGCTCTCCCCCACCGGCATCCGCATGGGCACGGTCTGGATCAGCCAGTTGGGCTTCGGCCCCGAAGAAGTCGACCTGCTGGCCGAGGCTATCGCCACGGTCCTAAAAGGCTCGCGGCCGTACGTCTCCACCACCGGCAAGCATGAATTGCGGGCGCGAGTCGACTACCGCGCTCTGAAGCACGGCCGGGCCATCGTCCGCCGCCTGCGCAACGTGCCCCCATCGCCCCCCGGCGTGGATGTCTCGATTCGCGGCGACGAGGCCAGGACCTTCCTCAACTACGCCCTGACGAGCGACGTAGCCGCACTGGCCGACGGCCAATCGCAGGCGACCCATCTCTACGGCCCCGACCTGGACCTGGACGCGACGCTCCACCGCATCAACGCCGACCAGTACGCCCTGCGTTTCGGCCGCATCGAAGACGCGGCCGAGGCCGCCGAGTGGCTGCAAGCCCTGTCCGACGGCTACGCCCAGTTCGATGACGCCTACGCCAAGCTGCCCGGCCCCATCGTCGTGCAGGTCATCCCGCTCGACCTCGGCAAGGCGGTTGGCGCGGCGTTTTCGCGCGTGGCCGAGGCCGTTGCCCGGCTGGGCAACGGCGCCGAAAGCGACGGCAAAACAGCCTTCGCCGACACCAAGCCCTATTTCATCGGCCGCGAGCGCCGCCGTCTCACCGACAGCTCCCTGCCGCCCTTCCAATGGACGGAGCCGGTCGACCCGCCGCTCCTGACGACTCGCCTGCACGAGACCCATAAAGCCCTGGGCGCGCGCATGGTGCCCTTCGCGGGGTACGATATGCCGGTCTGGTACACCAGCGTCGGCGAGGAACATGCCGCCGTGCGCGAAACGGCCGGCCTGTTCGACGTGACCCACATGGGCGTCCTGGACGTCAGCGGGCCGCACGCCCTCGATTACCTTGAGACGGTCATCGGCAACGATGTCTCGGCGCTGAGCGTGGGCCAGTCGCAATACGCCCAGTTTCTGCTGCCCGACGGCTCGGTGGTCGATGACCTGATGGTCTATCGCGTCGCCGCCGAGAACTACCTGGTCGTCGTCAACGCCTCCAACAATGACAAGGATTGGGCCTGGCTCAATGCCGTCAACGAAGGGCGCGTCCTCATCGACCCCGATCGGCCGTGGGCGCGCATTCAGCATCCGGCGGTCATTCGTGACTTGCGCGACCCGCGCCACGGGGCCGATTGCCGGGTGGACATCGCCCTGCAAGGCCCGCGCTCGGCCGACATCCTCAACGCGCTGGCCGGCAACGACCCGGCGTTTGCCCGACGGCTGAAGGCCCTTCCCTGGGCGGGCGTCATGGGCGGATCGGGCAATCCCGCCACCCCCGGCGGCTTCGATCTGATCATCTCGCGCACCGGCTACACCGGCGAGCGAATCGCCTACGAGCTGTTCGTCCACCCCGATCGCGCCGTGGAGCTGTGGGACGCGCTGCTGACAGCCGGGGAACCGATGGGGCTGAAGCCGTGCGGCCTGGCTTCGCGCGACAGCACGCGCACTGAGGCGGGTCTGCCGCTCTATGGCCACGAGATGGCCGGCGAGCATGGCCTCAACCCGGCCGACGCGGGCTTCGGCAACTTCAACAAGACCTGGAAGCCGTTTTTCATCGGCCGCCGCGCCTTTCTGGAGCACGAAGCCAAGCGTGACAGCGTGGTGGTGCGCTTCCGCATGAACGAGAAGGGCGTGCGACGGCCGGAGCCGGGCGATCCGGTGCTCGACCGTCGCGGCAAGGTCGTCGGCCGCGTCACCAGTTGCGCCATCGACGCCGAGGGCTATCTGCTGGGACAGGCTTACGTCCCGTTGACCATGAGCGAGCCGGGCACGACGTTCCATATCTACCAGTTGGGTGGCGGCACGCGGCCGATCAAGGCGGTGGAGCGCGTCTCCCCCGGCGGGCGGCTGCCCATGCCCGATCCGGCCACCGTTCTGACGCGCTTCCCGGAGCGAAAAAAGTAGGCAATATCATCCGCGGATAACTATCTGAAACTGACGCGGGGCGGCCGGAAATTACCGTCGCCCGTGACGAGGAGTGGAACATGCGACGCGAAGTATTAACGTGGTCTGACGTCGACAAACTCATCGATTATCTCGTGCCGCAGATTCGCGGGCGGTTCGATTCAATGGTGATCGTCACCCGCGGGGGCATCGTGCCCGGCGGGATGCTGGCCGAGGCGCTGGATATCACCTATATCCTGACCGCGTCGGTGCGTTTTCCGTCCGACTTTCCCGGTATGCAGCCGGAGATTGTCAAGTATGCCATCCCCGAGTTTCTCCAGTTCCCGGACGAAGAGGTCCTGCGAGGCCGCCGCGTGCTGGTGGTCGATGATGTCTGGACGACCGGGCGCAACAGCGTGACCGTCGCCGGCCGCATCGACGCCGCCGGCGGCACCCCCGAGACGTGCGTGCTGCACTACAAGCCGTCCTACTCGCTCTATCCCGGCTTTTCGCCCACCTACTACGCGGCCGTCACCGACGCCTACGTCATCTATCCCTGGGAGCTGGATCGCGGGCCGGAGATACTCGGCGTATGGAATTAATGGCGAATGACGAATGACGAGTGACGAATGAAGAACGCTTTGCTGCCCGGCGTCCGTTTTCATTCACAATTCATCATTCATCATTGAAATGAGCATCGCTTAAGCTGGACACGTCCGGTCGTTGATGAATCGGCCGGGATGGGCTATTATCGGCCCGTTAACATGAATGCGCCCATGAACCCGGTGACCACTGGGTCCCTGGCGGCGGAAGCCGTCGAAC
>CAYXNH010000046.1:0-17751 GCA_964466135.1 uncultured Ardenticatenaceae bacterium
CTGGTTCCAGCAGCCCGGCTATATCGCTCGGCAGATCGATATCTTCAAAAGTGGCGAGGACGCTCAGGTCGGATTCGTGGCTGAAAACATTACCCGATTTAACGGTTATTTTCATGATTGCTCCTTCTCAATGAGTTAGAGACGGATATGTTCGCTTGATCCGAGGCTAGTTGCCCGGTCGAGCCAACTCATCCAGATAGACGATGGCCGTCTCGATGCCGCGATGGAACATCTCGATGCTGAACCGCTCGTTGGGCGAGTGCAAGCCGTCGTCGTCCAGGCCATAACCCATCATCACCACAGGGATACCCATCAGGTCGGCGATCTCGGCCACGACCGGGATGCTGCCGCCTCCGCGGGTGAAGATCGGCGTGGCTCCCCAGCCCTCCTCATAGGCGCGCGAGGCGGCCTTCATTTCGGGCGTGTCGAACGGGAAGAGGGCGGCTTTGCCGGTGGTTAGCAGGCGAACGTCGACCGTCACCGTCGGCGGTGTGATGGACTCGATGTAGCTCTTGATCAGTTCGAAGATCTTGTCCGGGTCCTGATTGCCCACCAGGCGGGAGCTGAACTTGGCCGATGCCTTGGACGGGATAATCGTCTTGGGGCCGGGGCCGGTCCAGCCGCTCCACATGCCGTTGATGTCCAGCGTGGGGCGGGCGGCGATGCGCTCGCGGATGTTGTAATGGGCGTCGCCCCAGATGGCCGGGACGCCGGTGGAGGCCTTGTATTGCTCTTCGGTGAGGTCGGTCTTGGCGATCATCGCCCGCTCTTCAGTCGTCAACGGCACGACGTCATCGTAGAAGCCGGGCACGGCGATGGTGTTGTCGGGATTGTAGAGTTTGCCCAGAATCTCGACCAGCGCCAGCGCGGGGTTGTGGGCCGCGCCGCCCCACAGGCCGCTATGGAGGTCGTCGGTCGGGCCGTGGACTTCCATCTCGACGTAGGTCATGCCGCGCAGGCTGTGGAGGATGGCCGGCTCGTCGATGCTGCGCATGGATGAGTCGCTGATGACGCACAGATCGGCGCTCAGAAGATCCAGGTTTTCCTTGATGAAAGGGACGAGGTTGGGCGACGAGACTTCCTCTTCGCCTTCGAGCAGAAACTTGACGTTGATCGGCGCGCGGCCGGCGGTTTTCAGGTAAGACTCAAG
The DNA here is from genome assembly GCA_964466135.1 of uncultured Ardenticatenaceae bacterium. GTDB lineage: Bacteria > Chloroflexota > Anaerolineae > Promineifilales > Promineifilaceae > Promineifilum. The sequence goes on from CAYXNH010000046.1 coordinate 1,151, forward strand.
GGCCTTGACGTGAATGAACAGTTGGCCTTTGTCGTCGGTCGCGCCGCGGGCGTAGATCTTGCCGTCCTTCTCCACCGGTTCGAAGGGATCGGTGTGCCAGCCGTCTTCCATGAGGGCGGGCACGACGTCGTAATGGCCATAGACAAGCATCGTAGGCTGATCGACCCCCGCGCCCAGCCATTCGCCATAGACGACGGGATGTCCCGCCGTGGGCATGACGGCGACATTGTCCAGCCCCAGTTCACGCATGTGGTTGGCCAGCCACTCCGCCATACGGCGGATGTCCCCGGCGTGGGCCGGATCACCGCTGAGGCTGGGAATGCGCAGCATCTCGTGAAGTTCATGGCGGAAGCGCTCCGCCTGCTCGCGTGAATATCGGCGCGCCACACTGCTTAAGTCACTCATTCTGTTTGTTCCTTTTTCCTGAATAACCCTCCCCCAATAAATGTGAAGTCGCCGTCGATTCTACAGGCCGAGCAGTTGTCTCTTCTTGGCCTCGAACTCTTCCTCGGTGAGGATGCCCATATCCTTCAGCTCGGCCAACTTTTTGAGCTCGGCGATGTAGTCCGCTTGCGCCGGCGCGGTGGGCGCGGCAGGCGCTGGTGCGGCGGGTGCCGCAGGCGCTGGTGCGGCCGCGGCTGGTGCGGCTCCAGCGGCCGGTTCGGCTTCGGCCGATTCGATGGCGGCCACGTCGGCGTCGGTCAACTCCTGGGTTTCGATGTCCAAGTCATCGATCGCTGCTTCCAGTTGTTCTTCGGTCAGGTCTTCCGGCTTTTTACCGGTGTGGGCCTCGATGCGCTGGGCATCGCGCTGGCTCATCTTGACGGCATTGGCGGTTCCGGCCACGGCGATGGCGACCAGGCCGCCCGTCAGCAGAATGCGGCGGCGGCGCATGCGCACGCGCCGACGATGCATGCGGCGGACGGTGCGACGGGTCGAGCGAATGTTACTGCGTCGTCTCATTTCATTGCTCCTTTCTGTAGCAAACTATTTTCCCCTGATGAAAGCGATGAGGTTGGTTAATATTGAATGGCTATGGCGACAGCTTAATAGAGAAAACGAACGAAGATCATTCATTTCGTTGGTAAATTTAACCTATTCCCAAACGATATGCTAATAATAGCAATCGATATTTAATGTTGGTCGGATGTACCGGAAATGTCGGCAATCCCGATACCTTAGAGCGCCTGGCCGAGCCTAAGTTCGCGCCGGATCGGCAGTCGGGGTAACGGTCTCTTCAGTCGCGCGACCATAGGTTTGGGCCAGTTCGGCCAGCCCTATGGCAATACCCGAGGCGCGAGCGGTGAACATCTCTCGGGTAAATCGCCAGCGCCACCAGCCGCCCTCCTTGCCGGGGTAGTTCATGCGCGCCTCGTTGCCCAGAACGAACAGGTCTTGCATCGGGATGATAGCCATATCGGCTACTGAGGCGTAGGCCAGCCGGATCAGGTCCCAGACGATATCGCGCCCCGACGACACAGCGTAGCGCCGCACGTGGTCGCGTTCGTCCTCGGTCGCGTTGAGGTACCAGCCCAAGGTTGTCTCGTTGTCGTGTGTGCCGGTATAGACGACTGTATTCCGGACATAGTTGTAGGGCAGGAAGCTGCTGTTGCGCTCGCCGCCAAAGGCGAATTGCAGGATGCGCATGCCGGGGAACCCGAAGCGATCGCGCAACGCCTCGACCTCCGGGGTGATGACGCCCAGGTCCTCGGCAATGATCGGCAGATCGCCCAGTTTGGCCCGGATGGCGTCGAAGAAATCGGCATCGGGACCTTTAACCCATCGGCCGATGACCGCCGTCGGCTCGGTCGCGGGAATCTCCCAATAGGCTTCAAAGCCGCGGAAGTGGTCGATGCGCACGATGTCGGCCTGTACCAGATTCATGTGAAGGCGCTGTATCCACCAGCTATAGTTGTTGGCGGCGATCTTGTCCCAGTTGTAGAGCGGATTGCCCCAGCGCTGGCCGGTTTCGCTGAAATAGTCCGGCGGAACTCCGGCGACTACAGCCGGCGACCCGTCTTTATTCAGATGAAATAGCTCAGGGTGCGCCCAAACATCCGCGCTGTCATAGGCGACGAAGATGGGCAGGTCGCCGACGATCTTGACCCCCTGCCGGTTGGCGTAGCCCTTCAACTCCAGCCACTGCTTGTAGAACAGAAATTGCTGAAACTTGTGCGAGGCGATCTCATCGGCCAGGTCTTTGGACCATTGCTTCATTGCCCGCACCTGGTGCTTGGCGATGGGCTTGGGCCAAGTGTTCCAGACGCCGCCCTCGTTCTCGCCGTGATGCTGTTTCAGAGCCATGAACAGGGCGTAATCGTCCAGCCAATAGGCTGTGTTCCGGCAGAAGCGATCGAAGGCGACGCGCTGCTCATCGCTGCCGTTGGCCAAAAAATAGGCGTGGGCCTGACGCAGTAATTCATTCTTGTATTCGATGACCGGCCCGAAATCGACACCCGTTGGGGAGAAATCGGGGATAACCTTGACCGCCGCGGCCGGCAGAAAGCCGTCGCTTACCAGCCGGTCGGGGCTGATGAGCAGCGGGTTACCGGCAAACGCCGAGAACGACTGGTAGGGGGAATCTCCGTAACCGGTGGGGCCGAGCGGCAGGGTTTGCCAGATTCGCTGTTTGGCGGCCGTCAGGAAATCGACGAAACGATAGGCGTTGTCGCCCAGGTCGCCGATGCCGTAGCGGCCGGGCAGGCTGGTGGGATGCAACAGGACTCCCGCGGAACGTTCGAAATTCATGGGTGCAATCTCCTGTACGGTTTTTCTATCTAATCGGCCGCCTTGTGCATCAGGGTCTCAGACTGTCGAGGCAGGGTATCTTTTCCCGCGCATTGTCCGGACGGTCGCCGGGATTGTGAACCTGGACCAGAAAGGAAACGCCGCGATGGTCAGTCTCGATGCCTTCCCACATGATCAAGCCGAAACCCTTCGCATAATAGTATTTTTCAAACGGCCGTTCAGCCGGGCGGCCACTCACTTCATTATACGCCGCCATGACCACGACGTCGCGTGCTTTATAGCCCAAACCCGGCCTTCCTTCTACATCAGGCAGGGTCAATCGCTCATGCACGGCTTCCAGCTTGATCCAGGTGACATGTCGCCCGGACAGATGGGAGTTCATCACGCAATTGCCCTTTCGCCGGCTGACGACCACCACACTGCGGCGATATGCCTGGCCGACCGACATCATGCGTGGAGCCCAGACCGTTCCATATCTATCGCCGTCCATTAGTGTATAGAAATTACCCGATCCCGGCGAGGTATCCGTGCCCCGATAAATGAAGCGCTCGTCGGACCACATCTCCTCCCATTCGCTGTTTTTTGTCTGATAGAATCTGGCGCCTTCGCTCTGGGTTTGCATGCGTTGCTGGCCGATTAACGGGCCGTTGGGCATATCAAAAATATGCTTCATCTCATAGAGGCGGCCGTCCCCGCGCATGAAGGGCAGCATGTCGAACTTTTGGGGTTCCTCAACGACCACGATGGAGACAAAGATGGTGGAGCCGAAGAAATCACCTCGCGGGTTGCGCATTCGCCAACGACCGATGTGGCGACCGTCATCCTCGGGCGCGGTCATTTTGACCGATACGTTGATCACCCCCTGCGGCCCGACCCCGGCGACGGACACCCGCTTGGCCTCGCTCATCTCCGCGCCGCCGACAAAGGCCAGCTCATAGCCGTCGGACCACAGGACCGACCCGGTGTTGCGGATGGCCCAGGTCTTTTCGAACGACGCTCCGGAGCGAATTTCGGCGCCGTCCGGGATCGTGACGTGTTCTTCCAGTTGGGCGTCCTCCTGAGCCGAGGAGCCGGGAGTGGATGAAACAGGGACGCGGATCTCGATGTACAGCAGGTCGCCGAACAGCGTGCCTTCGGCATTGCGGGCGCGCCAGGTGCTACGCTGGAAGCCCGGAGCCAACGGTGCCTGCAGCGGGACAGTGACTTCAGCCGTCTCGCCCGGCAAGGTGGTCGGCAGAGGGACGCTATCCGGCCCGTTCATATTGTTGTCGGCCACGAAGACGAGCGAATAGCCGGGACCCCAGGCCGACGATCCGGTATTGCGAATCCGCCATGTTTTGAGGATACGCTCCCCGGCGATCACGACGGTCTCGTCGGGGAAGGTGACGTCGGTTTCAAAGACGGCGTTGTCGAACGTGCCCAGCCGCACCACTTCGATTTCCGCGAATAATATGTCGCCGAACGGGACGCCGTCGGCCGAACGTGGCTGCCAGGTTGAACGGTGAAATCCGACCGTTCCCGGCGCGCTCAACTCGATAGACAGGTCTGCTTCCGCGCCCGGTTCAGTATGGGGCAGGAGGACGGTCGCCGGCCCGGCAATTGAATTGGTGGATGTCGCCGCCAGGATATAACCATCATCCCAGGTTGAACTGCCCGTGTTTCTGATACGCCAGGTCTTGGTGAAGGTGTAGCCGGGCTGCATGCGTGTCCCGTCGAGTACGGTGATGTCGGCGACGAATTTTGCGCCGTCCTGTTGCCGAGTGTTCGGCGCGACAACTGTCAGGTCGGCTTCGTAGACCGGACCGAACAAATTGCCCTCGGGATCGCGCAATTGCCAGCGCGACCGATAGTGGCCGGCCTTTGCCGGCGTGTTCAGCGTGACGGACAGGTCGGCCGTCCCCCCCGGCCGGACGGTCGGCAAGGGCAAGAACTCCGGCCCGCCCAGACGATCGTCGATGGGGATCAACTTGTAGCGGCCGTCCCAGGTCGAATCGCCCGAATTGCGGACGCGCCATGTCTTGAGGACTGCCCGATTCGTCTCGACCTTCGCTCCCGGCGGCAGGGTGATGTCGCCGATCAGCACAGCGTCATTGCGCCGCTCGATGGGCGTCACGACGATGTCGGCGAATAGTTCGAAGAGGAAGAGGCGGCCGCGGCCGTTGCGCGGCTTCCATGTGCTGCGATGTCGCCCCGGCGTGGCCGGCGCGACAAGCGGCAGACTGACCTCGCCCACCTCGTTGGGCTTCAACGGTGGTAGCGGAACGCTTTCAGGACCGTCCATCCGGTCATCCGCGGCGTACTCCAGAGTAAAGTTGTCCCAGGTTGATGTGCCTGTGTTGCGCACGCGCCAGATCTTCGTGAACGGTTTTTCGGCCGGGATGGTTGAACCGTCGGGGACGGTGACATCGGCCAGCCAGGTCATCTCGTCGATGAGCGGCAAATTGACGTCGCTGAAGTAGCGCGCCGGATCGACTACGTCGGGCAGGACGTAACCCTTCAGGCCATGGTCCAGATGCTGCAATGAGAAATGCAGGTGGACGCCGCGAGCGTTGCCTGTCGAACCGGCGATCCCCAGCCGTCGCCCGGCCTCGACGACGTCGCCGACCGCCAGGGTCGGGTTAACCGACGCCATGTGGGCGTACCATGTCACCCACGTCGTCCCGTCGCTCCACTCGTGACGGATTCGTACATAGTTGCCGTAGTCCGTGCCGCCCAGCCGGATGCGATCGATGACGCCGCGCTGGGCGGCGACGATTGCCACGGCTTTGCCGGCAACGAGTGCGCGCAGATCGACGCCCTCATGGCGGCCGTTGGCATAGGGGCGCGGACTGTTGAATGGGTCGGTGATGAAGAACCCGGTGGCGACCGGGTTAGTCAAGCTGAATAGCGTCGAGTTGTCGTTCGGCATCGATACTTCCTACCTGAACTACGACAGCCGACCTTGTTTGACTGGCTGACGAGGTTGACGCGGCCTCTAGCCGCGATAGCGCATTTGGGCGGCCGCCCACTCGTATAGTTGTTGATATCCCTGAGCGGAGCGATGCCACGAGAAATCGGTCTGCATCCCATTCATTTGTATGCGCCGCCACCCTTCCTTATCGACATTGTAGATATAGGTCGCGCGCTGGATGGCGTTCCACAACGCATTGGAACTGAAATCATAGAACGAAAAGCCGGTGATGCCGTCATGGACTGTGTCCGCCAGGCCACCGGTCGACCGCACGATGGGCACGCTGCCGTAGCGCATGGCGATCATCTGCCCCAGGCCACACGGTTCGAAGAGCGACGGCATCAGGAACATATCGCTGCCGGCGTAGATTAGGGGGGCCAGTCCGGCGTGATAGCCGAGATAGGCGGCCATCTTGCCCTTGTGATAGCCGGCCATCCGGGCGAACATATTCTCATATTGCGGGTTGCCCGTGCCCAGGACGATAAATTGCGCCGGCCCCGAATAGCCGTTCATCAGCATGTGCAGGGGGTGGCCTACGATGTCCAGCCCCTTTTGGTAATCCAGCCGGGAGATGATGGCCAGGATGGGGACATTGGGCACTTGCGGCAGACCGACGGCCGCCTGCAGAGCGCGCCGATTCTCCTCCCGGTTTTCCAGCGAATCCGGATCAAACGGGGCGGCCAGCCGTTTGTCGGTGGCCGGGTTCCATTGGTCATAGTCCAGGCCGTTGAGGATGCCGTGCAGGTCGCCCTGGCGATAGCGCAGCAGGCCGTCCAGATCGGCCCCGCCGTCGTGGGTCATGATCTCCCGCGCGTAGGATGGGCTGACCGTGTTGATGATATTGGCGTGATAGATGCCGCGAGCCATGAAATTGACTTCGTTGTAGGCCTCCTCGGTCAGGGAGTGGGTGAAAATCTGCATATAGTCGAAGATGTTCCAGTTCGTCCTGCCCTGATGAGCCAGATTGTGGATCGTGAAGACACTGCCCATGCCGCGATAGCGGGGGTGGGCTTGTCCGGCGGTAGCCAGCCAGGTGACGGCCGGGGCGGAGTGCCAGTCATGGGCATGGAGCAGATCGGGGCGCCAGTCGATCGACTCCGTCAGGCTGAACGCGGCCTTGCTGAAGAAGGCGAACCGGTAGGCGTCGTCCCAATAGCCGTATATGTTCTCCCGGTTGAAGAGGCTTTGCTGGGCGATGAAGTACACGGGGACTTCACTGCCGGGTAACTTGCCCTCGAACGCCCCGGCCTGGACGATTCCCGAACCCGTTGGGACGTTGAGCTGCAACGGCATGCTCTCGACGCCGGGATAGCCGGCTTCGATATTGTGATAGGCGGGCATGATGACCCGGACGTCGTGCCCCATCGCATGGAGCGCTTTGGGCAAGGAGCCGCCGACATCGCCCAGACCACCGACTTTGGCAAAGGGCACAGCTTCGGCTGTCAGGAAGAGAATGCGTAATGGTTCGGCCATGGTCATTTGTCACATTGCCGCCCAAAATTAACCGTGACGGAATACCCGGCGAATTTGGGCGATAGATTATGAAACATTACCACAGGTGATGAGGTACCGATACAAGGTCGACCTGGATATTGTCCCTGATTATGTGCAGTTGATCAAATCGAATTGGGTTGAGCGTCGCTGCGGAGCCGCTTATTTGCGCCACAGAACCACGACGGCCACTCCGGCTAGAATGGTCAGCACCAGACCCGCCACCATAGCGCCAATTCCCAGAATGTTGCCCCAGTCCCGCCCCTGCGATGTCTCTTCGACTTCGGGGGCGGCCATCGCCACGGCCGAGGGTTCAGGCGACGGCGATCTCGTGGGAGTAACGGTGGCCGTCTCGACTATCTCAGGTGTGGATGTCATCGTCGCCGTCGGCGTCATGGTGGGTTCGGGGGTGGGCGTGGGCGGCCGAATGAGAAGCACCTGCCCGATCTGGAGAAAGGCGTTGGGATCCAGATTATTCATGCCCATCAGATCGTCCAGGGACAGTCCGTACCTGAGGGCGATCGCCAGGGCTGTGTCGCCACGCTGGACGATATGGGTCAATTGGGGCGTGGCGGTCGGCGGCGGCGCTTCACCCTCCATGAGTCGCACCTTGATCTCGTTGCCCGGATGGACGACGGCGTCCTCCGGCAGCGCGTTGAGCCACAGCAATGTGGCCAAATCGGTGCGATAGTTTGCGGCGATGGACCACAACGACTCCCCCTCGCGCACGATGTGGTAGACGGGCGGCGTCGGCGTTGGGGGTGGTGGTTGGCCGTCGGCCAGGCGGATCGTCAGCTTATCGCCGGGATTGATCACGCTGTCCTCGTTCAGGCCGTTGAAAAGATATAGATCGGCGATCGACACTTCATAGCGAGCGGAGATGGCCCACAGGGTGTGACCCTCCAGCACAGTATGGACGATAGAGCCGTCTTCGTTCGGCTGGGCCAGCTGAATAGGCGCGACGATGAACGGGACGTCGACAACGCGTTGTTCGGCACGTGGTGGGGGTGCATCGTAGGGTGTGCCGAAAACCATTACATAGAAGTTCTGGCCATTGCCGACGGCAAAGCCGACGCCCGCCTCCACCCAGCGAGGGTTGAGCATGTTGCTGAAGTGAATGGCGCTGTTTCGCCACCAGACGACGCCTTGCTGGGGGGTCAGTTTTGTCCCGCCAACGAGATTTTCTCCGGCGTAGCCGACATATCCCGCCGCCTCGGCGCGGTCTTGCCAGGTGCTGCCGTTGATGCCGATGTGACTGTAGATCGCGTTCTGGGCGATAAAGTTGGCGTGGTTTTGCGCGGCCGAAGCCAGCGCCGCGTTATAGGTAAGGCTCGGCAAACCATACTCCGCCCTGACCTGGTTCACCAGTTGCAGAGTATCGTTGGTTGGACTGCCCTGTGCTTCGACCCTGCTCGTGAAGCCGGTGGCGAGGATTAACAACCCCAACAGGGCTGCCAGAGTTATGCGCTGCGCCATACGAACCGGACTATAACCGGAAAAAGAGCGCGGGCAAGAGACATTAAGCCGGCTCTCCACAAGCGAGCCAGGATTTCCTTCCGGTTGGGTCTTTACGTCCGGGCTGGATTCGGCTATGTTTGCTACCCATGAGTGAAGACGTAATTCAACCAACGAGAGAGTCTGTCGTCAGTTTTCGAAAGGTGACGAAGGAAAATCTGGATGCCGTGCTGACTCTAAAGGTGAAGCCGGAGCAGCGAAATTTCGTCGCCGACAACGCGGTTTCGATTGCCGAGGCCCATTTTGAACCCAAGGCATGGTACAGGGCTATCTACGCCGATGAGACTCCGGTCGGTTTCGTCATGCTCCATGACGATCCACAAGCCGGTGAATATTATCTGTGGCGATTGATGATCGGCGCTCGCTATCAGGGTCTCCATTTCGGGGAGCGAGCGATGCAACTGCTCATCGACTATGTTCGCACCCGCCCGGACGCCACGGAGTTGCTGGTTACCTACGTGCCGGCGGAGGGCAGCCCCCAACCGTTCTATCGCCGCTTTGGCTTTGTTGACAGCGGCGAGATGAGCGATGGGGAGGTGATCATGCGGCTGGCGCTCTGATATATCCGGCTACACTGTCTATCGAGACTGACATGGCGGCTTCGCCGAGTAAAGAGGCAGAAGGCCATTGGTATGTTGGTCGGCACGACTGCCCTCGCCGAAATCCCCGTTGTTCGTTGCACGCACCACCTCAACCGGCGGACCAAACACGACCATCACAGGCAAATGGAGATAAATCAAGATGCAATACAGGAGACTGGGCCGGGCCGGAATGAAGGTCAGCGCCATCGGTCTTGGCGGCTGGATCAACTTCGGTGAAGGCAAGGTAGTCGAGGACACTGCCCGCGAAGTGGTCAAGGTCGCCTACGATCAGGGCATCAATTTCTACGATCTGGCTGATGTATACGGCCATGGCGCGACCGAGGAGCATATGGGCGCATTATTGCGTGAATATCCGCGCCACACGTTAGTCATCTCAACCAAGGTCTTTTGGCCGATGAGCAAGGATGTCAACGATCGCGGTCTATCCCGCAAGCATATCATGGAGAGTATCGATGGCAGCCTGCGGCGGTTGGGGACGGAGTATGTCGATATCTATTTCTGCCACCGCCCCGATCCGGAGACGCCGATCCTGGAAACCGCGCGGGCGATGGACGACCTAATCCATCGCGGCAAGGTGCTCTATTGGGGGACGTCGGAATGGTCGGCCGAGCAGATTCGCGAAGCCTGCGATCTGTGCGAGCGTTATGGGCTTTATCCGCCCCAGGTTGAACAGCCCGGTTATTCCATGTTAAATCGCCGGATCGTTGAAGATGAGATTCTGCCGGCGGCCGAACCACGCGGCATGGGTTTGGTCGCCTATTCGCCGCTGGAGATGGGCATGCTGACCGGCAAATATGACGACGGCATCCCCGCCGACTCACGATTTAGCCGCGAGGATTGGGCCGCCCGACGCTATCTTAATGAGGAGAACCGGACTCGCGTGCGTCGGCTGAAGCCGATCGCCGAGGAACTGGGGATCAGCCGGGCCCAGTTGGCGCTGGCCTGGGTTCTGAGGCAGCCTGGCATCAGCAGCGCCATCATCGGAGCCACGCGGCCGTCGCAAGTCCTCGATAACGTCGCTGCGACCGAGGTCTCGTTGACCTCCGATATGATTGAGCGGATCGATCAGATCCTGAGATCCTAGGGGAAAGAAAGATCCGGCGAGTGACCACTCGCCGGGTCATGCCTTACTGCGAGCCGCCGTCCTTCGCGAAGCCCAGCGAGGCCGAATTGATGCAATAGCGCATTCCCGTCGGCTGGGGGCCGTCGTCGAACAGGTGGCCCAGATGCGCGCCACAATTCGAGCAATGGACTTCCGTTCGCACCATGAAGAAGCTGCGGTCGGTTTCCTCGTCGATATTTTCGGTCACCAGTGGCGCCCAGAAGCTGGGCCAGCCGCAACCGGCATCGAATTTGTGCTCGGAACTGAATAACTCCGCCCCGCAGCCGATGCAGGTGTAAACGCCCTTTTCCTCGTTATAATTGAGCGCTCCGGTGAAGGGGCGTTCGGTTCCTTTTTCGCGCGTAACACGATATTGCTCGGGGGTCAATTGCGCTCGCCACTCGGCGTCGGTCTTTTGTACTTTGTAGGTCATGGCTTGCTCCTTGTTTGATCTGTCTCGATCTTACAAACTCTGTGTTGGAGAGTCATTAGATCGGCCGTTGCCTAAGGGTTTTTGTCATCAACGTTTCAGCCATTTTTGGGGTGCGCCGATGTTCCTGATCATCATTAGGCTGCCCGATTTCCCGGCGGTGGGTTGATTTGGAAGCCCTCGCGCCATCGCCTATAATGCTCTTGATGAATACCCCTCCGGCGTCGAAGCGATTGTTTGCCGTTCGTATCGTCCAATGGGGTGTGATGGGTTTGGCATTGTGGAATCTCGGCCGCGCGGTGGCTCTCGGACGCGAGATTGGCCGGCTTGCCGATCTCGGCCTGCACCTGATCCCCGACCCGCGGCTGCGACTGGCATTTTCGGCGGGGTGGGTGATACTATTCATGGCAGCTTTTGTGGTCCTTCGTCGCCGAAAGCCATGGTCGCCCTTGTTCATTCCGTTTCTTCTGGTGCTCTATGGTGTTTATGAAATTGGAATGATCATGATCTACACACCGGAGCCGCCCGCGTTTCTGCCTGTCTTCATCTATATCGTCTTTGTTGGCTTTGTCTCCTGGGTAATGTGGCGGTCGAGTCGATTGTCCGCCACCAGCAGTCAAGGAGATCATTGATTCGAATGCCCTATGAATCCCAAAATCGAACAACTCCGACAGCTTAAGAAACAAGCCCTGATGGGCGGCGGCGAAGACAAGCTGGCCGCCCGCAAGGAAAAGGGCAAACTGACCGCGCGCGAACGAATCGAAATCCTCCTGGATAACGGTTCATTCAGAGAGATTGACTCGCTCGTCATTCACCGCGAGACTAACTTCGACATGGACAAGAAGAAGATCCCCGGCGATAGCGTCGTCACCGGCTGGGGAACCATCGACGGCCGTCTGGTCTACGTGTTCAGTCAGGACTTCACCGTGTTCGGCGGCAGCCTGAGTGGCGTCCACGCCGAGAAGATCTGCAAGGTGATGGATATGGCCGTTCGCAATGGCGCGCCCATCGTCGGTATCAATGACTCAGGAGGGGCGCGTATCCAGGAGGGCGTCGTCAGTCTGGCCGGTTATGCCGACGTATTCCTGCGCAACACCCTGGCTTCGGGCGTCGTGCCCCAGATCAGTGTGATTATGGGGCCATGCGCCGGCGGTGCAGTCTACTCCCCGGCGCTGACCGACTTCATCTTCATGGTCAAGAACAGCAGTCATATGTTCATCACCGGTCCCGACGTCGTTAAGGCGGTGACTGGGGAAGATGTTACTTTTGAGCAGTTGGGCGGCGCGATGACCCATAATGCCATTAGTGGCGTAGCCCATATGGCGACCGAGTCGGAGGAAGACTGCCTGTTTTTGATTCGGGAATTGATGAGCTACTTTCCCTCCAACAATATGGAGGATGCTCCGTTCCGGCACAATGGTGATGACAACCTTCGCGCCGATGAAAAGCTCAATGATATCGTGCCCGATAACCCCAACAAGCCTTATGATATTCGCGACGTCATCCACCCCATCGTCGATGACGGCCGCTTCTACGAGATTCAGGAGCATTACGCCCAGAATATCGTCGTCGGTTTTGCTCGACTGGGCGGCTATAGCGTCGGCATCGTGGCCAACCAGCCGATGGTGCTGGCCGGGGTGCTCGACATCAACGCCAGCGAGAAGGCGGCCCGCTTTGTGCGTTTCTGCGACTGTTTCAACATTCCTCTGATTGTGTTTGAGGATGTGCCCGGTTTTCTGCCGGGGATTGACCAGGAGCACGGCGGCATCATCCGCCATGGGGCCAAGTTGCTCTACGCCTTTTGCGAGGCGACGGTGCCCAAGCTAACGGTCATCACCCGCAAGGCTTATGGCGGCGCCTATTGCGTCATGAACAGCAAACATATCCGCTCGGACTTCAACGTCGCCTGGCCCACGGCCGAAATCGCCGTCATGGGGCCGGAGGGAGCGGTCAACATCATCTATCGGCGCGAGATCGCCGAGGCTGAGTACCCGGAAGAAAAGCGCACGGAGTTGACCACGGAGTATCGCGATCATCTGGCCAACCCTTATATCGCCGCCCAACGGGGCTATATCGACGATGTCATCGAGCCGAGTGAGACTCGGCCGCGGTTGATCAACGCGCTGAACATGCTTCAGAACAAGCGCGACCATAACCCACCGAAAAAGCACGGCAATATGCCGCTTTAGGATGTAGCGCACTGTATATCTGAAGGAACGAGCTGTTTGTTTGATCGTCCCAATGCCGGTGAGCCCATCGGCTCCGATTACAAAAAAATGGTAACTCGCCATGGAAAGAGAAGACGGCCTTCTGGTCAAGAAATTCGATAAACTCCTGATCGCCAATCGGGGCGAGATCGCCTTGCGGATTTTGCGCGCGGCCCGTGAGCTGGGTATCGCCACCGTGGCGGTGTATTCCGATGCCGATCGAAGCGCCCCGCACGTGCGCTTCGCCGATGAGGCATATCACATTGGGCCACCCGCCGCACGGGAGAGCTATCTGGTAATCGAGAAGCTGCTCGATATCGCTCGCCGTTCGGGAGCTGAGGCGATCCATCCCGGCTACGGCTTCCTGGCCGAGCGCGCCGATTTCGCTCAGGCGTGCGTTGACGCGGGCATTGTCTTTGTTGGCCCACCGGCGAGAGCCATCGAGGTGATGGGCGACAAACTCATGGCCCGCGCCACGGTGACGGCCGCCGGCGTGCCGGTGGTGCCGGGCACCTTGCCGGGCCAGACCGATGAAGAGATGATCGCCGCGGCGGTCACGATGGGCTTTCCGGTGCTGGTAAAAGCGGCCGCAGGCGGTGGCGGCAAGGGCATGCGCCCGGCCCATCGGGTTGAAGACCTCGGCGACGCCTTCGCCGCCGCTCGCCGCGAGGCCAAGGCGGCTTTCGGCGACGACACCATCTATATCGAGAAGATGATCACCGAGGCTCGCCACATTGAAATCCAGCTCCTGGCCGATAGCCACGGCAACACGCTCTACCTGGGCGAGCGGGAATGCTCGCTGCAGCGTCGCCATCAGAAGTTGATTGAGGAAGCGCCATCGTTTGTGGTTGATGCCGACCTGCGCCGTCGCATGGGTGAGGTGGCCGTCGCCGCGGCCCGCTCGGTGGATTATGTTAGCGCGGGGACCATTGAATTTTTGGTTGATCGCGAGAAGAACTTCTACTTCCTGGAGATGAATACCCGGGTTCAGGTCGAGCATCCCGTCACGGAGCTGGTCACGGGGATCGACATCGTCCAGGAGCAATTAAGAATCGCCCGCGGCCGTCGCTTGCGCCTGCGCCAGGAAGATGTGCGCGTCAAGGGCTGGGCGATCGAGTGTCGCATCAACGCCGAGGATCCGTATAACAATTACATGCCGTCGACGGGCACGATCACGGCCGCGCATTTGCCGTCCGGACCGGGGATTCGGGTTGATTCCGGCGTCTATGTGGGCAACGAGATCACGCCTTATTACGATTCGATGATCAGCAAACTGATCTGCTATGGCGAGACCCGTGGCGAGGCCGTGTTACGCATGAGAAGAGCGCTGGAGGAGTACCGGATCATGGGTGTCAAGACCAACATCCCCTTCCACCAGCACATGATGGATAGCCACCGCTTTCTTTCCGGCCAATTTGATACCAACTTTGTCGAGGATCGATTCAGCATGGAAGACCGCGAGGCGGCCCACGCCCTGGAGGCGGCCGTGCTGGCGACGCTGGCCGCCCACGAGCAAAGCCAGCGCGCGGCACAGATCGTCGCTCCCGGCGCCCGCGATACCAGCAACTGGAAGTGGCTCAGTCGTTGGGAGAGATTGCGCAAATAACCGACCAAGGCGAACAGACCTATGAAGTACATTGCGACGGTCAAGGACCGGGAATATACGATTGAAATCGACCCCGACCGGGGCATCCTCATCGACGGCGAGCCTCAAGAGATCGACTTCCAGCGTTTGGGGTCGGGTGGCGTCACATCTTTGCTGATGAACCATCGCTCAGTCTCGGCCGTCGTCGAGGAGCGCGATAGTCATTGGGACGTACTCATTCAGGGCGAGCTTTATTCCGTGCGGGTGCAGGATGAGCGTGCCCATCGACTGGAGCGGATGCGCTCGACGGGTCTGACGGTTGGCGGAGAGGCTGCGGTCTCATCGCCCATGCCCGGCATCATCGTGGCCGTGCCCGTGGCCGTCGGGGACCAGGTGCAGCGCGGGGACAAGGTTGTCATCCTTGAATCGATGAAGATGGAGAACGAGCTTCGCGCGCCTTGCGACGGTGTGATCACTCATGTCCATGTCGCCGCGGGGGTCAAGGTCGAGAAAGATCAGTTGCTCGTCAGCATCAGTCAGGGAACAGCGGAAGTCTCATGACCGGTTCTGTGGATGATCCGGGCGGCAAACAAGGTCCCTCATCGCCGGAAGCAAACCTGGAAGTCGAGGTCAAGTTCTTCGTATCCGACCTCGCCATCATGCGGCAACGGCTGGAGCGAGTTGGCGCCGAGTCGGTGATTCCGCGTGTCTATGAGCTTAATATCCGGTTCGACACGGCCGATGAAGCCTTGCTTCAGCGAGCAGAGTTGCTGCGACTGAGGCAGGACACCCGCGCGCGCCTGACTTTCAAGGGGCCGGCGGCCGCTGACACCATCAGCGAAGCCAAGGTGCGCGAGGAGATCGAGCTTGAGGTCGCTGATTTCGACCGCATGGTGACCATTCTCGTCCGGCTCGGCTACTCACCGGTACAGACCTACGAGAAGTATCGCCGGACCTATCACTGGCGTGGGGTCGAGATCGTCCTGGATGAGTTGCCGTTTGGCGATTTTGTCGAGCTGGAAGGCCCCGAGGCGGAGATTAAGGTGGCTGCCTCGGCCTTGGGCCTGGACTGGTCACGTCGTGTGTTGACCAATTATCTGGGGCTTATGGATCTCTGTCGCCGGATGTTCGATTTGCCTTTTACTGACCTGACCTTCGCCAATTTCGACCGAATACCGGTCGATATGCGCCGCTTGCTGCCGCTTTGTGAACTTTCATCTGAAGATAGCGCCTGAGTGCGTTACCCAAATTGACGAACATGCAAGACAACCCATCACTGATTGGAGGAAATATGCTCTCTAAAGCACTGGCTATTCAGGATGAGATCGTCCGATTGCGTCGCACCATTCATGCCAATCCTGAACTAAGCTTTCATGAGTACCAAACGGCCGCGCTTGTGGCCGAAACCCTGGGCGAGATCGGCGGCTACAAGGTCCGAACCCAAGTGGGCAAGACGGGCGTCGTCGCTGAACTGGGAGAGAGCGGGCCGCTCATCGCCATTCGGGCCGACATGGACGCCCTGCCTATCCACGAAGCCAATGACGTACCATATCGCTCCCGAAATTCAGGCGTCATGCACGCCTGCGGTCATGATGCTCACACGGCCATCCTCCTTGGCGTGGCTCATCTCTTGCGACAGAGCTATGCTGAGGAGTCGTGGAGCGGTCGCGTTCGCCTGCTCTTCCAGCCGTCCGAGGAGGATTTCGACGAGAACAACATCAGCGGCGCGACGGCGATGATCACTGACCAGGCCCTCGAAGGCGTTGATGCTGTCATTGCCCTGCATGTCTCGTCCGACAACCCATCGGGGCATTTCATGTTTCAGGACGGGCCGAGCCTGGCGGCCGTCGATTCTTTCAACGCCTGGATTCGCGGCGACGGCGCGCATGGTGCATATCCGCACACCGGAAGCGACCCTATCTTCATGCTCGCTCCCATTCTGACGGCGCTATACGCCATCCCCTCGCGGCG
>CAYXNH010000047.1:0-17725 GCA_964466135.1 uncultured Ardenticatenaceae bacterium
CTTCGGTTGATACGCGGGGGCAATTGGTTTTGTGGGGGGTTCCGACGGAGTAGAACAACAATATGATTAACATCGACATCGACACCGCCCGCCGCTTCATCCTCGGCAAACAAGGCCTGTGGCCCGGCCGCCGCCAACGCGGCCCGTCGGGCGTGGCCCAGGCCATGGGCGACATGGAATATCTGCAACTCGACCCGCTGCAGATCATCGCCCGCAGCCAGGACATCGCCCTGCACAGCCGGGTGCTCGACTACACCCCCGGCCTGTGGGAGGCAGCGACCTATGACCGGCGCGAGTTCTTCGACTGGGGCGGCTGGCTGGCGGCGCGGCCGATGACCGAGCTGCCCCATTGGCGGGCCATCATGCGGCGTGAGCGTGACCACTCCGACGGCGTCGGCGCCATCGCCCGCGAGCATCCCGAAGCCGTGGCCGAGATGCGCCTCATCCTGCGCGAGCGCGGGCTGGTCAGCAATCGCGACTTCAAAATGACCGACCGCGCCCGCACGCAAAGCTACCGCGGCCGCAAGGATAGCGCTCTGGCCCTCTATTACCTGTGGCGCGTCGGCGAGGCTATGACCCACCACCGCGAGAAGTTCGAGCGCGTTTATGCCCCCACGGAGGCCGTCGCCCCGCCCCACCTGATCCGCGAGAGCGACGACGAGGCCGCCGGGCGCTTCCTGGCCCTGAAGGAAGTGGCTTTCAACGGCCTGTCGCGTTTTCGCCGCAACAGCATCACTACCTACTCCACCGAACTGGCCCACACCGCCAAACAGCGCTGGGAGGGGCTGCTGGCCGGCGGCGATCTGATCGAGGTGCGGGTGGAGGGCTGGAAGACGCCCCATTACGCCCTGGGCAGCGACGCGGCCGCGCTGGCGGAAGTGAGCGCCGGGCGGGTGCCGGAGGGCTGGCGGCCGCTGGGGCCAACCACAACCGAGGAAGTCGTCTTTCTGGCCCCACTCGACCCCGTCAGCGCCCGCGGCCGCGCCAAACAGCTGTTCGGCTTTGATTACACCTGGGAGGTCTATAAGCCCGTCGACCAGCGACGCTTCGGCTATTACGCGCTGCCGGTGCTATGGGGGGACAGGCTGGTGGCCCGCTTCGACAGCAAACTCGACCGCGCTACCAATACGTTCGTCGTCCTCGGCTTTTGGCTGGAGGATGAATCGCTGGCCGTCGACGAGGCCTTTGCCGAGGCGCTGGCCCGCGGGTTCGGCCGTTTCGCCGCCTTCCTGAGCACGGATCGGATCGACATCGCGGCGATTGAGTCGCCCCTACTGCGCGGGCGAATCAACCACCGGGATGGCTGACGAGGGCCAGGTTTCCTGAGATTCCGGCAGCGCCGCCGGCTCTAGTCGGCGCGGATGATGTTGCGGTCGTCGATGAACTCCGACGGCGGGGCGTCGTGGCCGCTTTCCCACTGGAGCGAGAAAAACCAAATGCCGCTCTCGCCAATGCAGAAATCGGCCGGAGTGAAGGTCATACGCGAGTCAAGCGGCGGCTCATCCCGTTGCGGGTTGTATTCGGCCGACCAGCCGAAGGCCTCCCCTTGCCAGGTCTCTCCGCGCCGGTGCAGGCTGGCGGCGAAGGCCCGGACATCCTCCAGGTCGGGGATTGATACGGGAATAAACCGGGTATCGTCGTTATC
Organism: uncultured Ardenticatenaceae bacterium; assembly: GCA_964466135.1. GTDB lineage: Bacteria > Chloroflexota > Anaerolineae > Promineifilales > Promineifilaceae > Promineifilum. Next base: position 1,646 of record CAYXNH010000047.1, read on the forward strand.
GGTCGGGAATTTGAGCTTAGTCATCATGACGCTGTTCCAGTGCGTGTTGCCAAGCCGTGAGCAGATCGTTCTGATTCGTCAGTAAAATCGACTCAATATCGCCCAGATCATGCGGTCGAAAGCCGCGATTACGCGCCAAGGCAACAGGCGCTAACCAATATTTAGCTTCGTTACCTGCCTTACCTACGTGAACATGCGGCGGTTCGTCCAAATCGGCCGAATAGAACCAAAACCGGAAGCCCTTGATCCGTAGAATGACAGGCATACGGCTAGTATATCATAGGACGGCATCTATTAGAAACCCGGTTTCCAGCCATGACCTTCCCCGCTCCCGGTCTACGCCTCTGTCAACCATCATGTTCGATATATCAGCACGAGCGAATCACCCGCTAACCGTCTCGATAATCATTCGCACATCCGGTAACTGAAAGAACGACGTCCGCAACTCATCCGGCCAAATTCGGCCGGACAGCCGCTCGATCTCGGCCGCGGCCTCGGCCCACAGCGCGGCGGCCGCGTCGGGGTTGCCGCGCGTCTCCTCCACCTTGGCCAGCGTGGCCAGGATGCGCCACAGATAGCCGTGCATCTCGTTGCCACGGGCCACGTCCACCGCCACCGCCAACGTCGCGGCGGCCTCATCCAGACGGCCGAGACGCACAAGGGCGCGACCCTCCACCCAGCGCGTGACCGGCATCCAGCCGCGGGACTCGGCCCGAACGAAAAAGTCAACCGCCGAGCGGGCCTCAGTCAGAGCCTCATCGACGCGCCCCTGGGCCAGCGCCAGCTCGCATTGGGCCTGGGACAGCTCGAACCGCACAAAAATCTGTTGTTTTTCCTGCGCGCCCAGCGGATCGGCCAGAGCCTCGGCCGCCGCGTCAAGTTGCCCGCCGGCGATGAGCGCCGTCGCCAGCCGCCCGATCACCATGCCGGCAAATTGCGGCAGTTGCGCCCGGCTGATCTCCAGCCCTGCGCGGGCCATCTCCTTGGCCGATTCCACCTCGCCCAGGTCCAGATAAATACGGGACAGATAGGCCAGGCAGATCACCCGGCCCCCCATGAACCCGGCCTTCTCGGCCAGCCGGATGGCTTGCTCAAGCTCAGCCATCGCCTCGCCAAATTCCCCGGCCATGGCCAAGCCCATGCCGTGCACCCCGCGGCCGTAAGCCTCGCCCCAGACATTGCCCAGCCGCCGCGAGATTTGGATCGATTGGGTCGTCCGCTCCAGCGAAGCCGGCAGATCGCCATAGATGGATTCCCAGATGGCCCCGCTGGACAGACTGTCGGCCAGCATCGGCTCGTTGCCCAGCGCCTCCCACAACGACTGGGCCTCAATCAGCGCTCGCATGGCTTCGGCATAGTTGCCGGCCGTGGCGTAGATGTCGCTCATGTCGTTGAGCAGATAGGCCAGCTCCTCCCGCAAGCCTAATTCACGCGCCAGAGTCACGCCGCGCGCGCCACTGACGATGGCCCGGTCGAGCGAGTTGAGGTCGAAGCGATCGATGTTGACCATATTCCACAGGATGCGCACCTCCGCCCGACGGTCACCGGTCAGACGGGCCAGTTCGATGGCTCGCTCCATCAGGGCGCGGGCGCGGGGGGGATTATAGAACAGGGTCACATTGCCGTAGAGCTTGCCCAGACCGAGGTCGGCGGCCAGTTCCAGCGCCGGGTCATTCCGCTCGCGACCCAGCTGCTCCATCGCCTCGTAATGTTTCTCGGCCTCGGCCAGACGCGCCGCCAGCTCCAGGGCACGGCCGTATTCGGCGGTGATCTCCACCAGCGACGCCGACCCGTCGGGCAGGGCCAGGGCGATGGGCAAGGCACGCTCGTAGTGGGCTGTGGCCTCGGCCAGGGCATGCAGCCGGACGGCCGTCGCTCCGGCCAGCAGCAGGTAGGGCAGCGCGCGCTGCGGGGCGTCGCCCTCCAGGAAATGATGGGCCAGCACGGGGGCAAAGGCCGGGTTGCCGGCGCGGATCGACTCGATGACCTCGGCCGCCCGCAGGTGCATCGCCCGCCGCTGCTTCAGCAAAATGGTGTTATAGACCGCCTCCTGCGTCAGAGGATGGTCGAACTGATAGCCCGGCTCCGGCACGCGGCTCACCTCGCGAATCAACTCCACGCGTTGCAGGTTGAGCAGATGGCGGTCGAGGGCGCCGGGGTCATCAACCAGCGCGGCCAGCGGCGAGCGCAGGAAATGACGGCCGATGATCGAGGCCACCTGCAGCACGCGCCGGGTGGCCTCATCCAGCCGGTCGACGCGCGCCGTCAGCAAGGCCTGGATCGAGTCGGGCAAGGCCGGAGAGGCTGCCGTGGGGTTCGCCAGCCACGCCCCGCTCTCGCCACGGGTCAGGTCGCCGCGCTCGATGAGATGGCGCACAACTTCCTCCAGAAAGAGGGGATTGCCCTCGGCCTTGTCGAGGATGAGGGCGGCGGGAAGTTGGGGCGTTTCGGCCGCGCCCAGCAGCCCGGCCAGCAGCTCCCGGCTCTCGCCGTCGTTGAGCGGGTGCAGGGCGGTCTCGGTCAGGCGGTGGGGCAGGTCGCGGTCGGCGATCTCCTTCAGGCGCCAACCGGGGGTATGTCGCTCACGGCGCATGGCGCACAGGAACAGGATCGGATGGGTCTCGACCAGCGAGAACAGGCGCGCCAGGCGGTCGGCCGACGACGCATCGAGCCATTGCAGTTCATCGAGGGCCAGCACGACCGGCCCATCGGCCAGCCGGCCGCGCCACAGGCGGTCGAGACATTCATCCAGCCGCCCGGCAAAGGCCTCGCCGCTGATCTCGTGGCCGTTGCCGGCCGTTACCACGCCGAACAGCGTCTGCAACAGCCGGGCGTCGTCGTCGTTGCCGGCGGCGGCGGCCACGCTGGCGCGAATCTGCTCCGCCGGGTCGCCGGTGACCAGCCCCAGCAGCGGCCGCAGCAGGCGGGCCAGCAGGCCGTAGGGGCGATTGGTCTCATAGGAAACGGCCGAGGCCTCGCAGAAGGCGGCCGGCGGGTTGAGCATGGGCAGCAGCCGGTCGGCCGCTTCGTCGATGAGGCGCGTCTTGCCCAGCCCCGCGTCGCCGGTCAGGTAGAGGATGCCGCCACGCCCCGCGTTCAGGCCATCGAAGGCGCGCTCCAGTTGCTCCCAGGCCATACGCCGGTTGACAAGCGGCGCGCGCAACGAGCCGGAACGCCGCGCCGACGGCCCGGCGGTTCGCCGCAATACGCGCCAGGCAGCCACCGGTTGTTCCTTACCCTTCACCACAACGTCGCCCAGCGGCTCGACCTCGAACTGGCCCTCGATGAGGCGGAAGGTGTCCTCGGCGATGCGCACCGTGCCGGGATCGGCCGTCTGCTCCATGCGGGCGGCCAGGTTGATGGCATCGCCGATGGCGCTGTATTCCAGCCGCAGGTCGGAACCGACGGCGCCGACGACGACGAGGCCGGTGTTGATGCCCACGCGCACGTCCAGCCCGGCGGCGGTGGGGGGCAAGGTGGCGCGCCAGGCATGGATGCCCTCGACGATGGCCAGCCCGGCCAGCGCGGCGCGGCGGGGGTCATCCTCATGGGCGATGGGCGCGCCGAAAAAGGCCAGCAACCCGTCACCCATGAGCCGGGCGACCGTGCCCTCATAGCGATAGATCGGCCGCACCATCTGCTCGAACGCGGCGTTGACGATCTCCGTCCACTCCTCCGGGTCGTGTTGCCCGGCCAGGGCCGTGGAGCCGCGGATGTCACAAAAGAGCAGGGTAACGATGCGGCGCTCGGCCGCTGCCCCGCGGGTGGCGGTCAGCTTGTCCAGCAGTTCGCGAGGGATATAGCGGTCCAGCGCAAAGGGTTGCGCCGCGGTCGATTCCCCATTCGTCACTCTTAGTTCGTCATTCGTAATTCGTAATTCCCCAATCCCAATTCCTGATTCTTCATTCGTAATTCGTAATTCGTCATTCGTAATTCCCAATTCGTCATTCGTAATTCCCAACCAGGCACGAGGGCTGAGGGGGCAGCCGCAGGTGTCGCAGAAATTGGCGTCGGGGGTGGCCGCGGCCCGGCAGCGGGGGCAGGCGTCGTGAAGCAATCGGCCGCAGCGGCGGCAGAAGGCGGCTCCGTCCCGGTTGGTGGCAGAGCAGGCGGGACAAATCATGGTCACGCTCTCGGTTTCAAATGGCGAGACGGGGGCGGCCGCTGTCGCGCGGGTTCTCAAGGATGGATGGGCGTCTATGCCGCGACGTCTTTGCCGATATGGGCGGGTATTATATCACGCTCGTGCCGACAAGAGTGAATAACCGTGGATCCCATGCCGCCCAATTACACCAGCCCGACGCCACACGGTATAATCTCCCTTAATCCGATCGAGGAGCGTCCTATGGGCGATTTCTATCAGAAAGCATTTGTAACCGGCGGCACGGGGTTCATCGGCCGCGCTGTCGTGAGGAAACTCATCGCTCGCGGCTATCAGGTCGTCGCCCTCGCCCGCTCGGAACGCGGCGCGGCCATGCTGCGCGGGATGGGAGCCACGGCCGCGATCGGCGACGTCACCGATCGCGAGTCGATGCGCGAGGCCATGCGTGGCAGCGATATCGTCTTCCACATCGCCGGCGTCTACGACTATTCGCCCGAGGGACTCAGGCGCTGCGATTCGGTGAATGTCGGCGGCACGCGCAACGTCCTCCAACTGGCCCACGAGTTGAACATCTCACGCATCATCCACACCAGCACGCTGGCCGTGTTCGGCGACACGCGCGGGGCGCTACCCGACGAAACCTACTTCGCCGGCGGTCCTTTTCTGTCGGAGTACGATCGCACCAAGTGGTTGGCCCACTATAACGTCGCCGAGGGGCTTATCGCCCAGGGCGCGCCGATCATCATCGTCATGCCCGGGGCTGTCTACGGTCCCGGCGATTCAAGCTGGTTGGCCGGCGTCATGCGCCTCTTCCATCGCGGTTTGCTGCCGGTCCTGCCCGGGCCGGAAACAACGCTTTGTTACACCCACGTCGATGATGTCGCCGAAGGCCATCTTCTGGCGGCCGAAAAGGGCCGACTGGGCGAAAGCTATATCCTGGCCGGGCCGGCTGTTCCGCTGGGAGAGATGGTCGAATTCTGGGCGCATCTGACCGGCAAACGTCCGCCCAACACAACTATCCCGGCTCGCTTCGCCCGCAACCTAAGCCCCGCCCTCGGCCGCGCAGGATCCGTCGTGGCGCTGCCCGAGGCCTTCAGCGAAGAGATGGTGCGGTTGCTGGGGGTCAGTTATGTCGGCCGTTCCGACAAGGCACGGGCCGAGTTGGGCTGGCGGCCGCGGCCGTTGCAAGCGGGGATGCTGGAGACGTTTGAATGGATCGCCGCCACCGACCCGGCCGACGCAGGTGTGCGCGAGAGACGCGCGGCCAGGTCGATCCTCCTCGCGGCCGTCGCTCTTTTCGCGTTTTGGTGGGTGGGGCGGAATCGACGCCACCGGACACAGATTCAGTCTGCTTAAGCCGCCGGCGTCGCGCTCTCCTGCTCCTCGGTATGGTGTTCGCCGGCCATCATCAGGCCCAATTTCTTGGGCGTTGCCTCGCTGCGCGGCATCTCACCCATGATCTGGCCATGGAAGATGACCAGGATACGGTCCGATAGCGCCAGGATCTCATCCAGATCTTCCGATATCAACAATGTGGCCAGACCCAGCTCGCGCTGTTTAAGCAGCTGCGCGTGGACGTATTCCATCGCGCCGATGTCAAGACCACGTGTGGGCTGGGCGGCGACAAGTACCTTTGGTTGGCGAGAGATCTCGCGCGCCAGCACCAGCTTCTGAATGTTGCCTCCCGACAGGTTCTTGACCGGTGTATCCAGCGATGGCGTCTTCACGTTGAAATCCTTGACCAGTTCCTGGGAGTTACGCTGGATCGCCCCCGGGTTGAGAAAGCCATTCCTGGAGAAAGGAGGCCGGTCAAATTCACGCAGGATGAGGTTTTCCGAGACGGTGAAGGCCTTGATCATCCCGTCGCGCATCCGTTCTTCGGGAATGTAGGACAAGCCCAATTCCATGATCTGGCGCGGGTTCATGCCGGCAATGGGTTGCCCGCCCACGTCGATGGTCCCGCCGGTTAACGGCCGCAATCCGGCGATGGCCTCAGCCAACTCGCGCTGACCGTTACCCGAAATACCCGCCAGCCCGACGATCTCCCCGGCTTTCAAATCGAAGGACACGCCGCGCAACGCGGGATGTTCGCGGTCGCTCAACGCCTCAACATCCTTCAGGCTCAGGCGCACTTCTCCCGTTTCGACTTTCGCCTTGTCGGGTTGCGCCCCCACCGGGCGGCCGACCATCATTTCCGCCAACTGATGCTTGGTCGTGCCTTCCGTGGACTGTGTGCCGATCGTCCGGCCATCGCGCAAGACGGTCACCCGGTCGCAGAGTTGCACGACCTCATGCAATTTATGGGAGATGAAGATGAGCGCGTGACCATCCCGTTTCATCTGCTCCAGCGTGACGAAAAATTCATCGACCTCCTGTGGCGTCAGCACGGCCGTTGGTTCATCGAGAATCAGCAGGGCCGCACCGCGATAGAGCGCCTTCAGGATCTCCACTCGCTGCTGCTGCCCCACCGACAACTGCCATACAAAGGCATCAGGGTCAACCTGCAGGCCATAGAGGGAAGCCAATTCGTTGATCCGGGCCGCCACGCGGTCTAGATCGGTGCGGAAGCCGCGTGAGGATTTGAGGCCGAGGGCCACGTTTTCAGTCACCGTCAATGAAGGAACGAGCATGAAATGCTGGTGGATCATGCCGATGCCGTTGTTGATCGCATCAGCCGGCGAGTGAATGGCCACCGCCTCGCCGTTTAGACGGATCTCCCCCTCGTCCGGCTGATAGAGGCCATAGAGGATCTTCATAAGCGTGCTCTTGCCCGCACCGTTCTCGCCCAGCAAGGCGTGAACCTCGCCGGAGCGTACGTCGAAGTCGATATGATCATTGGCCAGCACGCCGGGGAACCGTTTGGTAATCCCGCGCATTTCCAGATGATCGATTCGGGGGCGACCGGAAGGGAGAAGTTCTGTCGTCATGATTCTCTCACTCGTCGTCTGCGGCAGTGCCCGGTATCCGGCTTGCCGAGGCAAAACCGGATACCGGGTCCTATCTAAAACTTATCGTTTAACCGATATGCCGTACTGTTTAGTTGCTCGAACCAATCATGCCCTCGAGCAATTGCGGCAGATACCAGATCTCGTCGTCAGTCGCGGCCACACCGTCGGCGACGTAGGGCGTACCGTCCTGAAGGTTGATCGGGCCAGTCCAGACATTGATCTCACCGCTGGCCATGCCGTCGATGAACTCCTGGAGACTGGCGGCCTGCTCATCAGTCAGAGCCGGGCCGTTGACCCAGCCGACGTTCGTCGTGCTGAGATCGCCTAGATCATCCCAGTTGGGGCCGAGCCAGTCCCAGGATTGCGTCCACGTGCCGCTGGAGACCGCCTTGGCCGTGGCCAGATAGGACGGGCCCCAGTTGAAGAACGGCACACCGAGGCAAATTTCCGGCGCGATATCGCAGGCAGCGACATAGTCGTAGGGGATCGCCCAGACTGCATCGCCCTGTGCCGCGCGCTGACCGGAGATGTCGATCGCTTCCGTGGTGTCGATACCACTCAGGACCACATCCGTACCCGTATCGATGAAGTTGGTCACCACTTCGGTCGGGTCGAGCGTGACGCCGGGGATGTTGAACCAGAAGCCAATCCAGTTGACGGCGAAGGTCAGATCCTCGGGAGCCATGCCACGATAGTTCTCGTAGCAGTAGCGCGCGCCGAGGAAGGCCGAAGACGCCAGGCGGCGGGTCTCATGGTTGATCAGCGGGCCAAGATAGCCGATCTTGCCGGTCTGTGTCGCCAAAGCGGCGGCACAGCCGGAGATGGCCTTCATGTATTCGACACGCCCCATGGTGTTGCCCAGGTTCGGCGGAGCCTCACCCGTTTTGACATCGTCGCCGGAGATCATGATGAAGGTGACGTCGGGATGCTTCTTGGCCGCGCCAAGGGTATCTTCCTCGAATTCATCCGAAGTCGTGAAGATCAATGTCGCGCCCTGGGCCACCATGTCATCGACAACGCCTTCCACCGTCGCCTCCGGCTTGTCGGCCGGGTTGAGCGACTCGAAGACGATCAGTTCGGAGCCGGGGATGTTCTCGACGATGTACTCGCCGCCTTCGTAGTTGGCCTGGCTCCAGCCATGGTCGTTCTTCGGGCCGACGAGGATCATGCCGACGGTGATCGGCGCCACTTCACCCGCCGGTTCCTCGGCCGGGGCAGCGGTTTCGCCACCGAACACGGAGATCGTGCCCGCAGCGATACCGGCCGCGGCCGCGTCGGCCGCCGCCTTCACGTCCGCGGGAAGGGCGTAATCGGGGTTGTAATCCATCACCAGGCCGCCGTTGGCCAGGGTCAGCTCGAAGGACTCACCGCCCAATTTACCGCTCTTCACGTTTTCAATAATCGTATTGACCACGTTGGTCCAGTCATAGACCTGATTGGCGACAACGACTTCGGGCGCCAGCGATGTCTGGCTCGACTGGGTGCCGAACCACGGCACGCCATTCTCTTTGGCCACGCCGATCGCGCCGACAACCATCTGGGCCGTACCTGTCAACGCATCCGCGCCCGCGCCGACCTGGGTGTTGGCCGCTTCGGCCGCCAGGGCGGTGTCACTGAAGGAACCGATATAGTTCACGTTGACGGTAATATCAGGATTGGTGGCCTTTGCGCCGGCAGCGAAACCATCGACATACAGTTTGGCATCACCCGTCTCGATCGGGCCGACAACGCCGAGCATGCCGCTCTTCGACAGACCGGCGGCGAGAACGCCATTGACATAGCCGCCTTCTTCAGAGCGGGCTTCATAGGCGTAGATGTTGGGGATGCCGAAGGTGTCGACGGTCGTACCCCAGGCAAAGCTGGTTTCCGGAAAGTCCGGGGCGATCTCCTGCAGCGAACTGCCGTATTGCGATCCGTGGGCCAGGATCAGGTTATACCCCTGACTGGCATAATCACGAATGGCCGTTGCCGCGTCATCAACCACGAACATGTTCTCGGAATAGGCAAACTCGAAGTTTTCGGCGCCCATTGTCTCCTGAATGCCGACCAACGTCTGATACATGCTCTGGCTGAAGGCCAGGTCATTGATGGCGCTGGGCATCACGACAGCGACACGGAACGGGCCGGTAGCTTCTTCAGCCGGGGCCGCCTCTTCCTGGGCAGCTTCAGTCGGGGCCGTCTCTGCGGCCGGTCCCGGCTGCGCGCCCCCGCAGGCGACAAGCGCCATGGCGAGGATCAGCAACAGTGTAAGCCAAGCATAACGTTTCATCATCTTCTTCTCCATAAAATGCGAGTTCAAACTACTGGTTTTCATTTGAGATTCTCTTCATCTTTGCTTGATTGAACAGCCCGGCCAATATTAGCCTGACTATTTCAAGGTCTACGATCACGATTTTGCTGATGCATCACCTCCTGTCAAAGGTCTTCGGCACAAGTCTAGGTGCCGCGCTCGTATGGCGTGCCGAGCGCGGTAGGATTGCGCACGCGGCCGGCCGAGAAGACAAGCACTACGATGGTCAACACATAGGGCATCATGATGAGCAATTCCGAGGCGTCGCCCGGAATGGGGATATTGAGCGCCTGAATCCAGAGTTGCAGGGCGTTGACCAGGCTAAAAAGCAAGGCGCCAAACAAGACGCCATACGGCCGCCACCCGCCAAAATAAACCAGAGCGACGGCGATGAAACCCAGCCCGCTGGTCATGTTTTGCTGGAAGACGTTGAGCAAGGCGATGGAGAGGGAGGCGCCGGCCACGCCGGAGAGGACGCCGCCAATCGTCACGGTCGCATAGCGTGTGCGGGCGATGCTGACGCCCAAGGCATCGGCCGCGGCCGGGTTCTCGCCCGCGGCGCGAATTTTCAACCCCAGCGTCGTCCGGTACATGATATACCAGGCAATCGGCACCAGCAGGTAGGCCAGATAGACCAGAATGCTTTGTTGGGTAATCGAAAAAAGAATCGGGCCAATGCCGGGAATCTCTTTAAGAAAAGGAAAGCTCAACGTGCGAAATCCGCTGACTGTTTCTATTTTGCCGACCATTTTCTGGAACAGCAGGTCGCTCATGCCCAGGCCAAAGAGGTACAACCCAATGCCGCTGATGCCCTGCTCGGCCTGCAAGGTGACGCTGATGAAAGCCATCGCCAGCCCCATGATGCCGCCGACGATCATGGCCGCCAGAAGGCCCAGCCACGGGTTTCCGGTGGTCAATGTTACATAGAAGGCGGCGAATGCGCCCATGAGCATGATCCCTTCGACGCCGAGATTGAGCACGCCACTGCGCTGGCCGAACATCTCGCCGATGGAGGCGAACAAGTAGGGGGTCGCCAGGCGAATGCCGGAGGTCAGGATGCCGATAAGGACGGCAGTGGTGAACAGGTCGCTTATCATTGGGAGGTATCTCCTTCAACGCTCAAGGCGGACGACAACGAACTATCGGATGATGAGGTGGCTGTGGCCACATCGCTCCCTATTTGCCGGCTGCGATTAAGCCGGCGGCTGAATATTTCGCTGCTGACGACAAAGATGACGACGAGGCCGTTTAGAGCCGTAATGAGGGCCGCGGGAACTTGCATGGCTCGTTGCAGGCTGTTGGCACCGACGATTAATGCCCCAAAAATAAACGAGGCCGGAATGGCGCCCAGCGGATTCAGCTTGCCGAACAGAGCGGCGACAATGCCGTTGAAACCGGCCGATCCGGTGAACCCGGCCAGCGAGCCGTCGGTGAACATGCGATGGTGGACGCCAAAGACCTGTATCGCGCCGGCCAGCCCCGCAAAGGCGCCACTCAGCACCAGCGCCAGGACGATGTTGCGCTTGACATTGATACCCGCATAGCGAGACGCATCCGGATTCAGGCCGACGGCCCGGATACGATAGCCGGCGGTCGTACGCCACAGAAAGATGTAGACCACGAAGGCCAGAATCACGGCGATCAACGCCCCCAGATGCAGCCGGGTGGGAACCAGTCGGGGCAGGTCGAACGCCTGGGCCAGGCGAGCCGTCTGCGGGATGCGCGAGGCCGCCTGAGCCTGAACCGGGTCGATCATGGGACCACGCAACAGGTAATTCATCCCCTGCACGGCGATGATATTGAGCATGATCGTGCTGAGGATCTCATTGACGTTGAAATAAGCTTTCAGGATGCCGGGGATACCTCCCCAGATAGCCCCGCCGATGAAGCCCGCCACCAGGGCCAGGGAAACGATCACGATCCCCGGCGCCTCGGGGAACCACAAGCCAACGAGCGTGCCCAAAATTGCCCCGGCAACCAACTGTCCCTCGCCGCCGATATTGATGACGCCGGCGCGAAAGGCGATGCAGATACCGAGAGCCACCAGGAGGAGCGGCGTGGCGCGGACGATGGTGTCGGCCAGGGCGTTCTTGTTGCCGAACGCGCCGCTTAGCAGGGCACGATAGGCCGCTACCGGGTTGGCGCCCAACAACTGGAGCATGATCGCGCCCACACCCAACGCGGCGAGCGTAGCTATAACCGGCAAGAGCAAGTCAACGATCCGTGCCAGTCGTGGGTGCTTGCCAAAAAATTCATACATGAGTCACCTTCATCAAATCGCTCGTTACCCCTCGTGGAAGGGTGTCCCCAGGGCCATCGGAGGGGAGATGCGCAGAACACGACGTAGCGGCCTTCGCCAGCTTTTAGGCATGGCATTGATAAATCGTTCCGTATAATCGCTGCCCACCGCCACCAGGACAAGGATCATGAGGACCCACGGAAGACTGTTAAATGCCACCACGGATACCTGCGGGAAGGCGCGCTGCAACACAGTGGCCAGAGCCTTGGTTGCCCCAAAGAGCAGGGCGCCAAAGGCTCCGCGAATGGGCGACCAGCCGCCGAAAATTACGATGGCCAACGCCACCCAGCCCATGCCGCGGATATGACCGTCGGACCAGCCGATCTTGACATTGAGGGAAAAGGCCGCCCCGGCAATGCCCACCAAGGCCCCACCGAGAATGGTATAAAAGTATCGCTGGCGGTTGACATCGACGCCGCGAGCGAAGGCGGCCGTCGGCCGTTCGCCCGAACCGCGCAATCGCAATCCGGGTTGCGTGCGGTTGAGCCACCACCATGTCACCGCAATGAGGGCCATGGCAAAGTAGACGACGATGTCATGATTAAAGAAGATGGGGCCGATGACCGGGATGTCCTTCAATACCGGGATACCGTAATGGGGCACGATGACGCCGCGCATACGAGTGTAGTTTTGGCCCAGGAAAGCGCTCAGATCGTCGCCCAGCAGGGTGAGCACGAAGCCGATAGCCACCTGGCTCTGCCCCAGTCGAATGGAGCCGAAGGCGATGATCAGAGCGAAAAGCGCGCCTATGGCGGCCGCCGCGGCAAATCCAAGCCACACGTTTTGGGTCTTCATTCCGACGACGAAGGCCAGCATGGCAGCCATGAGCATCGTGCCGTCCAGCGACAGATTGACGACGCCGGAGCGTTCCGTCAGGATTTCGCCGCAAACAGCGATGATGAGCGGCGATGCCTGCAGGACAATCGAAGCCAGTACAGCGATCAGTTGGGCGTTGTCCATTAGCTACCTCCCTCCAGATCGCCTGAGAGGGCAGCCGGTGGAGCGCCCCCCGACGGGTCGCCGATCCTCTCCTTCGGCAGGCCGATCCCCAACTGGCGGGCCGAACCGAACAACAGAACAAACAGAACCATCACCCCGGTCAGAATGCCGCCAAGCGAGGAGTGGAGTTGGGTCCTGAGTTGCAAGGTAATGCTGCCGTTGAGCACGGCCGAGAAGAAGAAAGCGATGAACGGAACCCACAGGATGCGATAGCCGGCGAGCATGACGACGAGCAAAGCCAGAAAGCCGATATTGCCGGAAATTTGCTGTCGCAAGCTATCGTACCAGCTTAGCACACGCACGGCGCCGCCCAACCCGGCCAGCGCACCACAAAACATCATGGCCAATATGGTCTCCCGCTCGCTGGAAACGCCAAGCAGGAAGGATGAGTAGGGGTTCTTGCCCAGCGCTTTCAGCTTGAGCCCCCAGGTCGTGCCGCGCAAGATGGAATAGACGCCGACCACGGCCAGGATGGTCAAAATGAAGGATAACACGCTGAAACGCGATTCCAGCAACCGCGGCAAGAGGGCCGCGGTCTGAAATGGCGCCGTGCCCCGAAACGTGCCGCCTTCGGGGGGTTGCCACGGCCCGGAGATCAGGTAGAGAGAGATAATGATGGCGATGTTATTGAGCGCCACACCGCTAAATATCTCGTTGACTTTGAAGCGAGTCTTAAGCACGCCGGATAATGCCGCCCACAATGCTCCGCCGATCATGGCGGCAGCAAGCTCCATCGGGATGAGCATCCAGGACGGGCCGGTCATCCTCAATGCCACCCAGCTGGCAAATACCGCGCCCATGACGATCTGTCCCTCGACGCCGATATTCCACAATCCGGCGGTGAAGGTGATGACCAGACCGGCCGAACAGAGCGCCAGAGGAACCCAGAAAGCCATCACGCCAAGGAATTTGTTGCGATCACCAAACGCGCCGGTCCACAAGGCTTGCGCGGACTCGGTGGGGCTGGCGCCGAAAAGCATGAGCAAGATGGCGGTGAATATCAGCGCGCCGACAATCGGCACCACCGGCCAAAAGCGAACGAGCCAGGCTCGACCGCCATTCTGTGCCTCGGTCATACCTGTCCTCCTATTAGATGGCCAAGTTCGTCGGCCGATGTCTCTCGCGCGTCGAGGATGCGCGACATGACGCCGCCGGAGAACACGGCGATGCGGTCGCTGTGTTCGATGATCTCGTCCAGGTCGGCCGAGATAAACAGGATGGCGGTGCCATGCTCGCGCCGCTTGTAGAGTAATTGCCAGAGGTAGTTGATGGAGCGAACATCAAGACCGCGTGTAGGATGCTCCAGCAGCAAAAGCTCCAGGGGTGTGTTGAGCAGCGAGAAGAGAAGCCGTTGCTGATTGCCGCCCGACAAGGCATCGGCCGTCGTCTCCGGCCGTCCCACAATCTGATAGGTTTTGATCCGCTCGGCCATCTCCGCCTGATGGGTCTTCCAGTCGATGAAAAACTTTTGGTCAGACCGGGTCAACACCAGGTGCTCGGTCAGGGACAACCCGGCTACCAGCCCTTCCTCCAGCCGGCCGGCGGCGACATAGCCCATCCCGTGATTTAGCTGGCGATGATATCCCCAAGCGGTGACGTCCTGCCCATTCAGCAACACCTTGCCGCGAGAGATGGGAATCAGGCCCGCGCAAGCCTGCATGACCAGACGCTGCCCACTGCCCTCAAGACCGGCCAGACCGAAGACTTCGCCGGCCTTGACGGTGAGATTGATATCAGGAACGGTCAGTTGATAAGTCTCGATGGTTACGTTCTTTAACTCGAGAACGGTCTCGCCTACAGCAAACGGCGGCCGCTCACTGCGCTCAGGGACCTGGCCAAACATCATCCCCACCAGAGCCTCATTGGCGCAGGGCAGTTCCTGATGGCCTTCCAGCCGGCCCTGCCGCAACACAAAGGCATGGGAACATAGCTCCTGAACTTCTTCAAGCTTGTGGGAGACGAGAATGACGAGCTTGCCCTCTTCGCGGGCCATCTTGTGCATCGACTCGAAGAGGATCTCTTTCTGCTCGGCGCTGATGCCCGTTGTCGGCTCATCCAGAATCAGCACCTGAGCGCCACCCGCCAACAGGCGGATAAGCTCCAATTGCTGGCGTTCACCCATTGACAGGGAGTCGATGGTGGCGTGGACGTCGATGTGGAAGTTATACCGCCGGGCCAGTTCTTCCAGCTCGGCGCGGGCGGTCTTGTAGTCCAGGCGAACCCGGTCATCGCGGCCGAGCAGATAGTTATCGATGACCCGGAACGGCGGCATATCCAGTGGGTCCTGATAGAGCATGCCCACGCCCTTGGCCAACGCGTCGGCCGGGGAACGGAATCTCACCGGTTTGCCGTCCAGCAGGATCTCGCCACTGGTCGGTGGTTGGTAGCCGGAGAGAATCTTCATGAGGGTACTCTTGCCCGCGCCGTTCTCTCCGATCAGGGCATATATCTTGCCCGGTTCCAATTTCAGGCTGATGCCGTCATTGGCTTTAACCTGCCCGAAATATTTGCGAATGTCCTTAAGCTCTACTTGCATGAGGACTCCTCGTAAAATACAGGTTCACAGTAGGTCATGGCTCCACCACCCGTACTGTTTGGATCGTTCACAAAGGATACCCCAAATGAAGCCTGTTGAACACTGCTATTGTTCCTGTGTTTTACATGATATTTGTCGCCTGCAACCTCAGAAAGTGAAATTATTGGAAATTCAGCCATTATAAACCGGCCAATTTGACCCGCTCCCCGCTCTCTTGATTCTCCACCGACAAGGGACGTCCGGCGTGTTTTTCGATTAGCGCTTTCTCGGCCGCGTACTCCTGAATCATCCGCTCGGCAGACATCTCCCGGGCCAATTGCAGCGCAGTCTCGATTTCGGCGAAGGCCGCGTCATACTGCTTTTGCCGCCGGTAGGCCTGGCTGCGCAATTTGTGTAATTCGGCGCGGAGGTGGGGATTGATCTCGTTGGAATCGTAGTCCGTCGGCGGGTTTAGTAATATATCCAGCTCCGCTCCGGCGGCCGCTCCGTCCCCGCGCTCAAGGTGATAGGTCGCCCTAAGCTGATGGGCCAGCGCCTGGTGATCGAAACTGTTTAACCCGAACTCCAGCGCCTTGCCGGCGGCATCGAAGGCTTCCCTCCCCACCGACCCGACACCGCCACGGGGCAGGATGGCGCGCAGCAGGTATCCCTCGCCCGCCTGGGGATAATCTGCCAGGAAGCTATCCAGCGTCCGCTGCGCTTTCTTTCCGGCTCCCCCGCCCCACAAGACGGCGATGACCGCCAGCCGGGCCACGGGATTGCCTGCCTCGGCTGCGGCTTGTTTGAGTTCAAAGGTGGACTGTTGGGCGGCCGACTCAAAGGCAATCATCTCGAACGAACCCCGTCGATCAGCCATCCAGAACAGCAGCAGCAACAAGGAATGAGTAGCGGCGGTAAGGGTGCTTA